>NZ_JQJR01000012.1:0-248147 GCF_000745615.1 Rahnella sp. WP5
GGGTGTGTAAGTGCAGCGATGCATTGAGCTAACCAGTACTAATGACCCGAGAGGCTTAACCTTACAACACCAAAGGTGTTTTTAGAGACTTGAAGTAGATTTTCAGCTGAAGTTCCGAGATTGGTTCGTAGTGCAAGCCTGATGTAAGGTGAGCGTTATGAATGAAACAGAATTTGCCTGGCGGCAGTAGCGCGGTGGTCCCACCTGACCCCATGCCGAACTCAGAAGTGAAACGCCGTAGCGCCGATGGTAGTGTGGGGTCTCCCCATGCGAGAGTAGGGAACTGCCAGGCATCAAATAAGTGGAAAGCCCCGTACGAAAGTACGGGGCTTTTTGCTATGGGAAATTTGAAATGTTCTGTACATTATCTATCCTAAAAACCGTCAGGATCCACAACTTAACTCGCCGTTTTTATCTCTCCTGCGCCCTGATCTGCTCTCCTTTATAACCAGAACGTCTAAATTAATAGCTTAAGCTGAAACATTTTCACTTACCGCTTGCAGGCTCGACATCTCAATCAAAACCCGTTATCTTCGGCTATCTAGAAGTCTAAACGTATAAATGGATGTAGTGAGGAAGTTGTTATGCCGATCCGGGTTCCAGATGAATTACCAGCCGTGAATTTCCTGCGCAATGAGAACGTTTTTGTCATGACGTCATCACGTGCGAAAACGCAGGAGATCCGTCCTCTTAAGGTGCTGGTTCTCAACCTGATGCCGAAGAAAATTGAGACCGAAAATCAGTTTTTACGGCTGCTTTCCAACTCTCCTCTGCAGATAGATGTGCAGCTGCTGCGCATTGACAGTCGTGAATCTAAAAACACCCCTGCAGAGCATCTGAATAATTTCTATTGTGACTTTGAAGACATTCAGCATGACAACTATGATGGCCTGATCGTTACCGGTGCGCCTTTAGGATTGGTCGATTTTTGTGATGTAGCATACTGGCCGGAAATTGAGCGCGTGATCCACTGGGCGAAAAAGCATGTAACATCCACACTTTTTGTTTGCTGGGCGGTTCAGGCTGCTCTGAATGTGCTTTATGGACTACCTAAAATGACCCGCGAAGCGAAGCTTTCGGGTGTGTATCCTCATCAGACGCTGCAACCGCTGGCATTACTGACCCGTGGCTTTGATGAAAGCTTCCTGGCACCCCATTCCCGTTATGCAGATTTTCCGGCTGATGTGCTCCGCCAGCACACGGATCTGGAGATCTTTGCTGAATCCGACGAAGCCGGCGCCTATCTCTTTGCGACAAAAGATAAGCGGATGGCTTTTGTGACCGGGCACCCTGAATATGATGCGGGAACGCTGGCAGGAGAGTATCTGCGTGATGTGGCGGCGGGGTTATCACCTGAAATGCCTTACAACTATTTCCCGCAGGATAACGCCGAGCTGTCACCGAAGGCGACCTGGCGAAGCCACGGACATCTGCTGTTCACTAACTGGCTGAATTACTATGTTTATCAGATCACGCCGTTTGATCTGCGCCAGATGAATCCGACACTCGAGTAAATACCCCCTCCGCTTCCAGCAGACGATCTTACCGGTCGTCTGTTTTTCTCCCTGCGATCTTTTTTCTGATCTTCTTCCTTCTGCATACATTTTTCTTAGATTCGAAATTCA
Organism: Rahnella sp. WP5; assembly: GCF_000745615.1. Lineage (NCBI taxonomy): Bacteria > Pseudomonadati > Pseudomonadota > Gammaproteobacteria > Enterobacterales > Yersiniaceae > Rahnella > Rahnella sp. WP5. The sequence goes on from NZ_JQJR01000012.1 coordinate 1,626, forward strand.
TTCCCATTTTATGGAAAATTTATCTAATTCTATCTGATTGATTAAAATCAGAACTTTTTTAATTTTGAAATAAAATGGAAATCGTTTTTGATTTTATGAAATTACTGATTACGCTTAAATCTATCGGGCAATAAATAACCAGAGAAAAGCCACCTCAGGATCATGAGCGTATCTCGGGTATGTTTTCGACCGTAATAGCATCTGTTCAGTGAGGCGGTCTGGCAGATTAAGCAGATAAATCAGGAGATAAACGATGTCTGAGCAAATTACCCGCAGTCAGCTTGGTTTTACGCGCCGTTTTGGTGAAAACGAAGCGCAAATTCTGACCGAAGAAGCCGTGGATTTTTTATCCGAACTGGTTGTCCGTTTTACCCCGCTGCGAAATCGATTACTGGCCGATCGCATTGCCGTACAGCAGAAGATAGATCAGGGGGTGTTGCCTGATTTTATTTCGGAAACGAATTCCATAAAAAATTCAGATTGGAAGGTACGGGGCATTCCGGCTGATTTACTGGATCGCCGGGTAGAAATCACTGGTCCTGTCGAACGCAAGATGGTGATCAATGCGCTGAACGCCAATGTAAAAGTCTTTATGGCGGATTTTGAGGACTCTCTGGCACCGGACTGGCAGAAAGTTATAGAAGGGCAGATTAACTTACGCGATGCGGTGAACGGGAGTATCAGCTACACCAATGAATCCGGGAAAATTTATCAGCTCAAACCTGATCCTGCCGTTCTGATTTGTCGTGTACGTGGCCTGCATTTACCTGAAAAGCATGTGAACTGGCAGGGTGAAGCTATTCCCGGTTCGTTGTTCGATTTCGCTTTGTACTTTTTCCATAACTATCGCGCATTACTGGCAAAAGGCAGTGGCCCCTATTTCTATCTGCCAAAAATGCAGTCTTATCATGAGGCTGACTGGTGGAGTCAGGTCTTCAGTTTTGCCGAGGATTATGCGGGATTGGCGCGGGGCACGATTAAAGCCACGGTGCTGATTGAAACTCTGCCTGCGGTTTTCCAGATGGACGAAATCCTTTACCACTTGCGCGATCACATTGTCGGACTGAACTGTGGTCGCTGGGATTACATCTTCAGTTATATCAAAACGTTGAAGAATCATGCTGACCGTATATTACCTGACCGTCAGTCCGTAACGATGACTCAGCCTTTTCTAAATGCTTATTCCCGGCTGCTGATTAAAACCTGTCACCGGCGTGGGGCATTTGCGATGGGCGGAATGGCGGCCTTTATTCCCAGCAAAGACGTTAAACGCAACGAATGGGTGCTGAACAAAGTCCGGACAGATAAAGAGCTGGAAGCGAATAACGGACATGATGGTACCTGGATTGCACACCCTGGGCTGGCTGACACCGTGCTTGAAGTGTTCGACAAAGCGCTGGGTAACCGTTCAAACCAGCTGGATGTACTACGTGAAGAAGATGCCGAAATTACTGCAGAGCAATTACTCGAACCTTGTTCCGGCGAGCGTACTGAAGAGGGAATGCGCGCCAATATTCGCGTCGCAGTGCAATACATTGAAGCCTGGATTTCTGGCAACGGCTGCGTCCCGATTTACGGGTTGATGGAAGATGCTGCCACGGCTGAAATCTCCCGCACATCCATCTGGCAATGGATCCACCACGGCAAAACGCTTAATGACGGACAACCCGTCACCAAGCCGTTATTCCGCCGCATGCTGAACGAAGAAATGCTGGTTATTCAGCAGGAGTTGGGCGAACAACGTTTCAGTGCCGGTCGTTTCACGCAGGCGGCTGCCTTGATGGAAAAAATCACCACACAAGATGAGTTAATCGACTTCCTGACCCTGCCGGGCTATCAGCTGCTGGCCTGATCCTTCTTACCCTACACATAAAAAGACCGGAGTATTTGCCATGAAAACGAACCGTACTCAGCAAATTCAGCAGCTTGAAGAAACGTGGAGCCAACCACGCTGGAAAAATATCACCCGACCTTACACGGCGGCAGAAGTGATCAGCCTGCGGGGTTCAGTCAATCCGGAGTGTACGCTGGCTCAGCACGGAGCCGCCCGCCTGTGGAATTTACTCCACGGCGCATCGCGTAAAGGGTATGTGAATTGCCTCGGCGCGCTGACGGGTGGCCAGGCCTTACAACAGGCAAAAGCGGGTATCGAAGCCATTTATCTCTCGGGATGGCAAGTTGCCGCGGATGCCAATACGGCTTCCAGTATGTATCCCGACCAGTCTTTGTATCCTGTGAATTCGGTGCCTGAAGTTGTGGCGCGGATTAACAACACTTTTCGTCGCGCTGATCAGATCCAGTGGGCCAATAACATTGAGCCCGGGCAGCCTGGCTATACCGACTATTTCCTGCCGATTGTGGCGGACGCTGAAGCCGGTTTTGGTGGCGTACTCAATGCCTTTGAACTGATGAAATCCATGATTGAAGCCGGTGCTGCCGCCGTTCATTTTGAAGATCAGCTTGCTGCGGTGAAGAAGTGCGGGCATATGGGCGGCAAAGTTCTGGTGCCGACACAGGAAGCCGTACAGAAGCTGATTTCCGCGCGTCTTGCCGCCGATGTTCTTGGTGTGCCGACGTTATTGGTGGCACGTACCGATGCCGATGCGGCAGATTTACTGACGTCAGACTGCGATCCGTATGACAGCCAGTTTATTACCGGCGAAAGAACACATGAAGGTTTCTACCGGACGAACGCCGGTATTGAGCAGGCCATCAGTCGCGGTTTGGCGTATGCACCTTATGCCGACGTAGTGTGGTGCGAGACATCGACGCCTGATCTGAAACTGGCTCAGCGTTTTGCTGAGGCCATCCACGCTAAATTCCCAGGCAAATTGCTGGCCTATAACTGTTCGCCATCGTTTAACTGGAAGAAGAATCTTGACGATAAAACCATCGCCAGTTTCCAGGACCAGTTGGCCGCGATGGGTTACCAGTATCAGTTCATTACGCTGGCGGGCATTCACAGCATGTGGTTCAACATGTTCGATCTTGCCCATGCTTATGCACAGGGCGAGGGGATGAAGCACTACGTGGATAAAGTGCAGGAGCCGGAATTTGCAGCCATAGATCGCGGCTATACCTTTGCTTCTCATCAGCAGGAAGTCGGAACCGGCTATTTCGACAAAGTCACCACCATTATTCAGGGCGGTCGCTCCTCGGTCACCGCACTTACCGGCTCTACCGAAGAACAGCAGTTTTCTCCGACGTCACACTGATGCTCATCAGACCTGGTGAAAGCCGGGTCTCTTTCCTCAGGGAGTCGCCACTATGCCTCTAGAGCTGTTGATTGCGCAGACTATTTTACAGGGGTTCGACGCCCAGTATGGCCGCTTTCTCGAAGTGACATCGGGGGCGCAGCAACGCTTTGAAAATGCCGACTGGTCAGCAGTACAGGCAGCGATGAAGCAACGTATCCATTTGTATGACCACCATGTCGGTCTGGTTGTCGCCCAGCTCAAATGCATTACCGGCCAGCGTTTTTATGATGCCGCGTTTCTGATCCGCATAAAGGAATGTTACTCCGGATTACTGCCTGATTATCCGAGGGCTGAAATCGCTGAAAGCTTTTTTAATTCAGTCTATTGCCGGATTTTCAAACATCGCGATCTGACAGCGGACAAACTTTTTATTTTCAGTGAGCAGTCCTCCCGGCGTCAGCAACATTGTGCCCGTCCTTTGTCACGCCTCTACCCGGTTCAGGGTAATTTCGTTACCACGCTGGTAAAAGTCCTTGATGACCTGCCGGTGCGCTTACCGTGGGAGGATGCGAACCGTGATGTGGATTATATTGCCACTGCATTAAAGCAACGCTTCCCCGCAGAGTGGCTTGCGGATGCTGATATTGAGATCGCTACCGAGATTTTTTATCGCAATAAAGCCGCGTGGATAATCGGCAAAATCAGATGCGCTTCACAGGTATTTCCGCTGTTATTGCCGGTGCATCTCAGTCATCAGAATGAGTTATTTGTTGATGCCTGTCTGACGGAAAGCAACGATGCCAGCATAGTCTTTGGCTTTGCCCGCTCATATTTTATGGTATATGCCCCGCAGCCCGGTGCGCTGGTTGAATGGTTACGTGAGATTTTACCGGCCAAAACCACGGCTGAGCTGTACAGCGCTATCGGTTGTCAAAAGCATGCAAAAACAGAATGTTACCGTGAGTATTTGCACTTTATGGCGCAAACCGACGAGTCTTTTATTATTGCGCCGGGGGTCAAAGGCATGGTCATGCTGGTATTTACCCTGCCTGGCAGTGACCGCGTGTTCAAGGTGATAAAAGATAATTTTGCGCCGCAGAAAGAAGTGACGGAGGCACAGGTCAAAGCCTGCTATCAGTTGGTGAAAGAGCATGACCGCGTCGGGCGGATGGCCGATACCCAGGAATTTGAGCACTTTGTTCTGCCAAAGAATAACATCAGCCCCGAACTGATGGCTGAACTACAGCGCGAAGTCCCTGCCAAAATAGAAGATCTGGGGGACAGCATTGCGCTCCGGCATCTGTATATTGAACGGCGTATGACGCCGCTGAATTTATATCTGGAACAGGCCAGCGATACGCAGCTTCATGACGTGATTGAAGAATACGGCAATGCGATCAAACAACTGGCTGCGGCGAATATCTTCCCCGGCGACATGTTGTTTAAGAATTTTGGCGTGACCCGTCATGGTCGTGTGGTGTTTTATGACTACGATGAAATCTGCTACATGACTGAAGTTAATTTCCGCGATATTCCCGCACCCCGTTACCCGGAGGATGAACTGGCCAGCGAACCCTGGTACAGCATTGCACCGGGCGATGTTTTCCCGGAAGAATTCCGGCATTTCCTTTGCAGCGACAAACGCCTCGGTCAAATCTTTGAAACGCTACACGACGATTTGTTTAGCGCCGGTTACTGGCGCGGTTTGCAACAGCGTATCCGTGAAGGGCACGTCGAAGATGTTTTTGCTTATCGCCGTTCCCGGCGTTTTAGCCAGCGTTAATTTGCTGAAATCCTCCCGGATAATGGTGGGATTTCAGCATCTTTCTCAGTGTTTTCCACCGCCGTAGGCCTGTGTGATTTCTTTCGCCGCATGAATCACCAGCGCACCCAGTTCCGTCACGCGGTCATCGGTGATTCGTGAAACCGGGCCCGAAATTGAAATCGCCGCATAGGCATCGTTGTGTTCGTCGTAAATGCAGGTCGCCACACAACGCAGCCCGAGCGCATGTTCTTCATCATCAAAGGCATAGCCGCGTTTACGGGTATCCGCCAACTCCTGCTTCAGATTCACAGGAGACGTTTTTGTCAGGGGCGTATAGCTGTGCAGGCCTATTTTATGCAGCAGTTTTGCCAGACGCTCTTCCGGCAACGTCGAAAGAAATGCTTTACCGGCACCCGACGCATGCATCGGTAATTTGCCACCAATCGGCGCGGACATCCTCATCAGGGCATTGCACTGCACCTGATCGATGATGATCGCCTGATAATCACTGTGATCCAGCACCGCCAGATTCACCGTTTCGCCGGATTCTTCCATCAGGCGGCGTAACATCGGATGCACCATTGCCAGTAAATTCCGGCTTTGCAGAAAACTGCTTCCTACGATAAAAGCATGTGAGCCAATGGTCCACAGGCCCAAATCGCCGACCTGACGGACAAATCCCTGCTGTTGCATGGTGGTCAGAAGGCGGTGGGTGGTGGAATTGGGTAAACCCGCCTGCTGGGCGAGATCGGTCAGTGCCACGCTGCCCTGGGCTTCAGCGATATATTCCAGCAACTTAAGGCCACGTGTCAGGGACTGTACCTGCCCGGTCGCGGCGCTGCCGGTTACAGCCGCGGCTTTGGTTTTCTTAGCACGTTTGGCCGGAGCCGTTACGGACGTTGCCATGAGCCTGTTCCTTGTAAGATGCGCCAAAAGCTGGCGAAGAAAAATCATTTTTGGAATTGGTTTTCGTTTTTACAGTATGGATCGCAACCTGCCTTTACGCTCATCCGATGTGTTGCACTGCGTTTGCGGGATGTCTTCCCGAATTGAAAAAGTCTCACGTCGGTGCGGGCTTTTGGCTGAGGAAGGTATGCTAGGATGTTGACCATGATTTCCGGCGCATGAATGAACAATTTGCCGGGTGTGCGTGATGGGTGATGAGGTGAAAGTGACTAATCGAGTTGAGGCGCTACATAAGCAGCTGGCACAGCGCATTTTGGTTCTGGATGGCGGCATGGGCACCATGATCCAAAGCTATCGTCTGGAAGAAGAAGATTACCGGGGTGAGCGTTTTGCTGACTGGGAAAGCGATCTTAAAGGCAATAATGATCTTCTGGTGCTCTCCAAACCCGACGTGATCGTCGAGATCCATAACGGTTATCTTGCTGCTGGTGCAGATATCCTCGAAACCAACACCTTCAACTCCACCACGATTGCAATGGCTGACTACCATATGGAATCGCTGTCGGCTGAAATTAACTATGAAGCTGCGCGACTGGCGCGTCAATGTGCCGATGCGTGGACCGCCCGTACGCCGGATAAACCGCGTTATGTTGCCGGGGTTTTAGGCCCGACCAACCGGACGGCGTCGATTTCCCCGGATGTTAACGATCCCGCATTTCGTAACGTATCTTTCGATCAGCTGGTTGAAGCCTACCGCGAATCCACCCGGGCACTGATCGAAGGCGGTGCCGATCTGATCATGATCGAAACCGTATTTGACACTCTCAACGCCAAAGCCGCGACGTTCGCAGTAGAAAGTGAATTCGAAGCAATGGGCATCGTATTGCCTGTCATGGTTTCCGGCACGATTACTGATGCTTCCGGCCGCACCTTATCTGGCCAGACAACCGAAGCTTTTTATAACTCGCTGCGTCACGTTAAACCGCTCACCTTTGGCCTTAACTGCGCGCTGGGTCCGGATGAGTTACGTCAGTATGTCGCTGAGTTATCTCGTATTGCAGAATGTTATGTCACCGCGCACCCGAACGCCGGTTTACCTAATGCTTTCGGTGAATACGATCTCGAAGCCAAAGAAATGGCTGAACATATTGCCGAATGGGCACGCTCGGGCTTTCTGAACATTGTCGGTGGCTGCTGTGGTACCACGCCTGCGCATATCGCGGCGATGGTGAAAGCCGTGGAAGGCGTACCGCCCCGCGCTTTACCGACCATTCCTGTTGCCTGTCGTCTGGCAGGGCTGGAACCGCTGACCATCGATCCACAGACGCTGTTTGTGAACGTCGGTGAACGTACTAATGTGACCGGTTCTGCTCGTTTCAAGCGACTGATTAAAGAAGAAAAGTATGCGGAAGCGCTGGCTGTAGCCCGTCAGCAGGTAGAAAGTGGCGCGCAAATCATCGATATCAACATGGATGAAGGGATGCTCGACGCCGAAGCGGCAATGGTGCGTTTCCTCAGCCTGATTGCCGGTGAACCGGATATCGCCCGCGTGCCGATCATGATCGACTCCTCCAAATGGGATGTTATCGAAAAAGGCCTGAAATGCATTCAGGGCAAGGGGATTGTTAACTCCATTTCCATGAAAGAAGGCGAAGAAGCCTTCCTGCACCACGCCCGTATGGTACGCCGGTACGGCGCGGCCGTTGTGGTCATGGCATTCGATGAAACCGGGCAGGCGGATACCCGCGCCCGCAAAATTGAAATCTGCCGCCGTGCCTACAAGCTGTTGACTGAAAAAGTCGGCTTCCCGCCGGAAGACATCATTTTTGACCCGAATATCTTTGCGGTGGCGACCGGCATTGACGAACACAACAACTACGCCGTCGATTTCATCGAAGCCTGCGCCGATATCAAAGCACAACTGCCGCATGCGCTGATTTCCGGCGGTGTTTCCAATGTTTCATTCTCTTTCCGCGGTAACGAACCGGTACGTGAAGCCATTCATGCCGTCTTCCTGTATCACGCCATCCGCAACGGTATGGATATGGGCATCGTCAACGCCGGTCAGTTGGCGATTTATGATGATTTACCGGCTGAACTGCGCGACGCCGTCGAAGATGTGATCCTCAACCGCCGCGATGATGGTACTGAGCGCCTGCTTGAACTGGCTGAAAAATACCGTGGCAGCAAGGACGATGGAGAAGCGAATAAGCAGCAGGCGGAATGGCGCAGCTGGGACGTGAAAAAACGCCTCGAATACTCGCTGGTGAAAGGTATTACCGAATTTATCGAACTGGATACCGAAGAGTGCCGTCAGCTGGCCGCGCGTCCTATCGAAGTGATCGAAGGCCCGCTGATGGACGGTATGAACGTCGTCGGCGACCTGTTTGGTGCCGGTAAAATGTTCCTGCCGCAAGTGGTGAAATCCGCGCGCGTGATGAAACAGGCTGTGGCCTATCTGGAGCCATACATTGAAGCCAGCAAGGAAAAGGGCCAGACCAACGGCAAAATCCTGCTGGCCACGGTCAAAGGCGATGTCCATGACATCGGTAAAAACATCGTTGGCGTGGTGCTGCAATGTAATAACTACGAGATTATCGATCTCGGTGTAATGGTGCCGACGGACAAAATCCTGAAAACCGCCATCGAAGAAAACGTCGATATCATCGGGCTTTCCGGGCTGATTACGCCGTCACTCGATGAAATGGTCAACGTCGCGAAAGAAATGGAGCGGCGTGGTTTTACCATGCCGTTGCTGATTGGCGGCGCAACCACATCGAAAGCGCACACTGCGGTGAAAATCGAAAAAAATTACAGTGGTGTGACCTGCTACGTGCAAAACGCCTCGCGTTCTGTCGGCGTGGTGTCTGCGTTGCTGTCAAAAGATCAGCGGGACGCGTTTATCGAACGTACACGTAAAGAGTACGACACTGTACGTATCCAGCATGGTCGTAAAAAGCCGCGCACGCCGCCAGTGAGTCTTGAAGTGGCCCGCGACAACGCTACTTTTATCGATTGGGAAGCTTACACGCCACCGGTGGTCCATCGTCTGGGCATCCAGAAAGTCGAAGCCAGCATTGAAACACTGCGCAATTACATCGACTGGACGCCGTTCTTCATGACCTGGTCGCTGGCAGGTAAATATCCGCGCATTCTTGAAGATGAAGTTGTCGGCGAAGAAGCGAAACGCCTGTTCAAAGATGCCAATGACCTGCTCGATAAACTTTGCGCTGAGAAATTGCTCAACCCACGCGGCGTCGTCGGCCTCTTCCCGGCAAACCGCAAAGGCGATGACATCGAAATCTACAGCGATGAACGCCGCGAAGACGTGCTGGTGGTCAGCCATCATCTGCGTCAGCAAACGGAAAAAACCGATTTCGCCAACTATTGCCTGGCTGACTTTGTCGCGCCGAAATCCAGCGGCAAGAAAGATTACATGGGGGCATTTGCTGTAACCGGCGGGCTGGAGGAGGATGCGCTGGCCGAGGCGTATGACAAACAGCATGATGATTACAATAAAATCATGATCAAGGCGCTGGCTGACCGTCTGGCAGAAGCGTTTGCGGAATACCTGCATGAGAAAGTGCGCAAGGTGTATTGGGGTTTTGCCGCCAACGAGAATCTGAGCAACGAAGAGCTGATCCGCGAGAATTATCAGGGAATACGTCCGGCGCCCGGTTACCCGGCCTGTCCTGAACACACTGAAAAGGGGCAAATCTGGAAGCTGCTGGATGTGGAAGCCAATACCGGTATGCAACTGACCGAATCCTTTGCGATGTGGCCGGGTGCTGCGGTGTCAGGCTGGTATTTCAGCCACCCTGACAGCAAATACTTCGCCGTGGCACAGATCCAGCGTGATCAGGTCGAAGATTACGCGGCACGTAAAAATATGCCGGTCGCCGAAGTGGAGCGCTGGCTGGCGCCGAACTTAGGTTACGACGCCGACTAATACCCGTCATCCTTCAAGTTGACTCTGCGTTGGCTGCCATCACGAACCCCAGTCACTTACTTCAGTAAGCTCCTGGGGTTCATTCAGTTGCCGCCTTAATTCATCTCGAATGATTTAGGGTATCCCATCGGTTTTTTTTTCCACTTAAATCAACTCACTTCCACATCAATGTGCAGCGCGTCATAGCGCCAGTATTCTAAATCGCAGTCGATGACCCGGTCATGCTGGTCACGGTTGGTCCGCGTAATAAACAACGCCGGGCTGCCGGGAGCCACTTTCAGTGCATGTGACGCCTCTTCAGGCAGCAATGTCGGCACCATGTCGAAACGCACGCGTCCGTAATGGATGTCATAGCGGGATGCGTACAAATCAGTCAGCGATGTCGTGAGATCCGCGTCAAGAATGCCCTGAAAATACAGCGGATTAAGATAGTGCTCGACGTACAAAACCGGGCGGTTATCGATATAACGCAACCGCCGGATGCAAATGACCTCACTCTCTGACGGCAACAATAACTTCTGACACACCGTATCGCTGGCAATACAGTGCTTCGCATCAATCACTGTGGTCTTTGCGCTGCGCCCCTGATCTTTCGCCATTGCGTGAAAGTGACTTCTTTGTAGCGGGTTGTAGACAATGCGTGGCGGGGAGACAAACCAGCCCCGGCGTACTTCCCGGTAAATCAGACCCTGGGCCTCAAGCTGGCTCAATGCTTCCCGTAATGTAATACGGGTAGTGGAAAACTGTTCACTCAACGTGCGCTCAGAAGGCAGCCTTCCCTCGGCAGAAAATGCCCCGGCCGCAATACTTTCGCTTAATGCCTTGCAGATAACGGCAAGGGTAGTCTGCGATTCACTCATCGGTCAGCAAGCCTCATTTCAGTGCGTTTTTGCACCAATCTGAACTTTCATCGTGTAAATAATGTGCGCTTGTTAACAGCAATAAGCTTAAAACTGCTGCTTTTTCGCGCTGACATATAATTATCACAATTGAGCGTTAGATTGGCTTGGTTCTTGCTGGACTAGACCAGCACTTCACACACACTACCATCCGGAGCATCCGTTATGAAACAGTTGTTCGCTTCTGTGTTAACCAGCGCGCTTGTCCTCTCCGCTTCATCGGCATTTGCCGCTGAACCTCCTGCTGCACTCCTGAAAGCGGCACAAGCCGAAGGAACGGTAAACAGTGTCGGTATGCCTGATGACTGGGCGAACTGGAAAGGAACCTGGAGTGATCTGAGCACCAAGTATGGCCTGAAACACAGCGATACCGACATGAGTTCGGCACAGGAGATCGCGAAATTCCTGGCAGAAAAAGACAATGCCAGTGCTGATATTGGCGACGTGGGTGCAGCTTTTGGACCCGTTGCCGTGCAAAAAGGCGTGACTCAGCCCTATAAACCGACCACCTGGGATCAGGTGCCAGACTGGGCAAAAGATAAAGAGGGTATGTGGGCACTTGCTTATACCGGCACTATCGCCTTCATCATTGATAAATCGCAGGTGAAAGATGAGCCACACAGCTGGGCTGATCTGCTAAACAGCAAATACAAAGTGACTATCGGTGACGTGAGCACCGCAGCGCAGGCCGCAAACGGCGTGCTGGCGGCAACTTACGCGATGGGCGGCAATGAAAAGGACCTGAAACCAGGTCTGGAATATTTTGGCAAACTGGCGAAAGCAGGGCGTCTGAGCCTGACTAACCCGGTCATCGCGTCTCTGGAAAAAGGTGAAGTGCAGGTTGGCGTAGTCTGGGACTTCAACGGTCTGAGCTATCGCGACAAAATCGACAAAACCCGCTTCGACGTGGTGATCCCATCTGATGGCACTATCACGTCCGGTTACACCACGATCATCAACAAATTCGCCAAACACCCGAACGCCGCCAAACTGGCGCGTGAATACATCTTCTCTGATGCCGGTCAGATCAATCTGGCACAAGGCTATGCCCGTCCAATCCGTGCCGATCACATCACGCTGCCAGACGATGCAAAAGCCAAACTGCTGCCTTCCAGCGAATACAAAAATGCGCACCCGATTGCAGATCCGGCTGCCTGGGATAAGAGCGCGAAAACCTTGCCGCGTCTGTGGCAGGAAAACGTCATGATCAACATGCAGCAGTAATTGATTAAAAAATAAGAAAAACCGGACAGCGAAAGCATTGGTTAATAACAACACCTGTAAGAAATGAAAGGTATACATGGTATGAAGAGCATTCTGGTAGTACTCGACGGGCTGAATTATCAGGTCGGCCGCGACGCAATGGGTTATCTGCAAGCCCAGTGTGCCGCAGGACGCGGCCGCTTGTATCAACTGGAATGCGAATTGCCTTCGCTGTCCCGGCCACTTTATGAATGCATTCTCACCGGTATCACGCCGGTGGTGAGTGGCATTGTTCACAACCACGTTGACCGGTTATCGACTCAACGTAGTATTTTCCACTATGCCCGTGACGCTGGCCTGACGACGGCTGCTGCGGCTTATCACTGGGTCAGTGAGCTGTATAACCGCACGCCGTTTGACCCGCCGCGTGACCGCCACACCAGCGATGACTCGCTGACCATCCAGCACGGCCATTTTTATTACGATGATAGTTACCCTGATTCGCATCTGTTCGATGACGCCGAAAGCCTGCGTCGTCGTCATGATCCCGACTTCCTGCTGATCCACCCGATGAACATTGATGATGCCGGGCATAAATTTGGCCTGTCGACGCCCCAATACCGCAACAAAGCACGCACCGCAGACGGCATCCTGTCGCGCTATCTGGGCGACTGGCTGGACGCCGGTTATCAGGTGATCGTGACTGCGGATCACGGTATGAATGATGACCGCAGCCACGGCGGTATTTTGCCGGAGGAGCGTCAGGTGCCGCTGTTCGTCTTCGGCAGTGCGTTCAGCTTCAAAGAGGCCGCACCGTTGCAGACGGAGTTATGCGGAACTGTTTGTCAGATCCTCAATATTGCCCACGACAAGCCACATTGCGCGGCATTACTGGCCTGAATCCCGTCACTTTTAGAGGATACCCGATGAAAGCTAAGTGGATTGCGGCGTTGTTTATGCTGCCGTTTCTGGTGTTTTTCATCGCTTTTCAGCTGGCGCCGCTGACATGGATTGCGGTGAGCAGCTTTTACAGCGAAACCTATGAAGCCTGGGGACTGGGCAATTACACCGACATTCTGACATCACCGTTCTATTTACAGGCTATGCGTTTCTCACTGGATATTTCCATCTGGTCGAGTTTATACGGTTTGCTTATTGCGTTAGTGGGTAGTTACTCACTTCGCCAGCTTGGCCCGACAAAGCTGCACGACTTTGTGATGTCGTTTACTAACATGACCAGCAACTTTGCGGGCGTACCGCTGGCCTTCGCCTTCGTTATCCTGCTTGGCCTGAATGGTTGCCTGACGCTGCTGTTGAAAAAATATGGCCTGATGGAACACTTCGACCTCTATTCAAAAGATGGCCTGATTGTGCTCTATACCTATTTCCAGATCCCGCTCGGCGTGTTGCTGATGTATCCGGCATTTGATGCGTTACGGGAGGACTGGCGCGAGTCAGCGGCCTTGCTGGGCGCGGGACGCTGGCGTTACTGGCGTCATATCGGTATTCCGGTACTGTTCCCGGCCTTGCTCGGTACCTTCGTTATTTTGCTCGCCAATGCCCTTGGCGCGTATGCCACGGTGTATGCGCTGACCACCGGTAACTTTAACGTGGTGCCGGTGCGTATCGCGGCGTTGGTCTCGGGGGATATTTCTCTCGATCCGAATATGGGCAGCGCGCTGGCGATGTTGCTGGTGGTGCTGATGGCCTTTATCACGCTGATCCATCAGTGGTTATTGCGTAAAAGTTATCTCAGTCAGCGCAGCTGACGGGCAGAAAAAGGAACGTAAGATGTCGCGGTCTGAAGCGATTTACCACCGTGTGGTGATCTGGATTTTACTGATTGTCCTGATGTTGCCGCTGCTGGCGACGCTGGTCTATGCGCTGGTGCTGGAATGGGGGGCGACCATTTTACCGAGCGGCTTTACGCTGAAATGGCTGGTGGAATTGTGGAGCGATCCGCGCTTCCTGATTGCGCTCTGGCATTCGCTGCTGGTGTGTTTCGGCACACTTTTTCTGTCGCTGGTGCTGATCCTGCCCCTAATGTTTGTGATTGCTTACTATTTCCCTAAGCTCGATGCACTGATGAACATCCTGATCCTGCTGCCGTTCGCCGTGCCGCCGGTGGTGTCATCGGTGGGCCTGATGCAACTCTATTCCGCTGAACCGCTGGCGCTCACCGGTACGCCGTGGATCCTGATTGGCTGTTACTTCACCATCGCGCTGCCGTTTATCTATCGCGCCATTTCTAACAACATGCAGGCGATCAACCTGCGTGACCTGATGGATGCTGCACATCTGCTCGGCGCCAGCACCTGGAAAGCGGCGCTGCTGGTGGTTTTGCCTAACTTACGCAAAGGCGGAATGATTGCCGTCCTGCTGTCGTTTTCCTTCCTGATCGGGGAGTTTGTGTTCGCCAATCTGCTGGCGGGCAGCCGTTATGAAACGGTTCAGGTTTACCTCTATAACATGCGTAATGGCAGCGGCCATTTTACCAGCGCATTGGTCATCTCCTATTTCATGGTCGTCCTGATTTTCACCTGGGTGGCGAACATGCTGAACAAAGGAAAGAGCTGATTATGTCGTATTTGCAGGTTACTCAACTCAACAAGTCTTACGGTCCGACGCAGATTTTCAACAACATCGATTTCTCAGCAGAAGAGGGAGAATTCGTCACACTGCTGGGGCCAAGCGGCTGCGGAAAATCCACGTTGCTGCGCTGTCTGGCCGGTCTGACTTCCGTCGACAGCGGAAAAATTCTGATTCAGGGGCAGGATATTGTGCCGCTGCCGCCACAACAGCGCGGCATCGGCATGGTCTTCCAGAGCTATGCGCTGTTTCCTAATATGACGGTTGAAGCCAATGTCGCGTTCGGCCTGAAAATGCAAAAGATACCGGCGTCAGAGCTGCACCGGCGCGTCGGTGAAGTACTGGAACTGGTGGAAATGAACGATTACGCAAAACGTTATCCGCATCAGCTTTCCGGTGGTCAGTGTCAGCGTGTGGCACTGGCGCGTTCACTGGTTACGCAGCCGCGCCTGTTGCTGCTCGACGAACCCCTTTCCGCGCTCGATGCCCGTATCCGTAAGCATCTGCGTGAGCAAATCCGCCGTATTCAGCGTGAAATGAATCTGACGGCGATTTTCGTGACCCACGATCAGGAAGAAGCGCTGACCATGTCCGACAGGATTGTGCTGATGAACAAAGGGCAAATCGTCCAAAATGCCGATGCTGAAACCCTGTATACTGAACCGGTGGATGCGTTTGCTGCGGGCTTTATCGGCAGCTACAACCTGCTAAGCCCTGAACAGGCGATGGCGCTGACCGGCATAACTTACACGGGCCGTGTCGCCATCCGTCCGGAGTCGGTCACAATATGCGAGCTGATTGAAGGCATTCCGGCTAAAATTATCAGCCACAGTCTGCTTGGCAACGTCGTGCGTTATCGCGTTTTAGCACACGGAGTTGAGCTTTCTGTGGATGTCTTAAACCGTTCTGTGGCCTCACTTCGTGCCGATGGCAGCGATATTGGTCTACAGTTAGATCTTGTTACGTTACGGGAAGTTGCATGAAACTGGCGCTGTTTGATCTCGATGAAACCCTGATTAGCGGCGACTGTTCGAGTTTGTGGTCAGCCTACATGGTGGCAAATGGCTGGGTGGCCGATGAGCAGGCTTTTCTGCAACAAGATGCCGCGCTGATGCAGCAATATGCTGTCGGTCAGATGGATATGCAGGAGTACATGCGTTGTACTTTGGTGCCGCTGTCCGGCCGCAGTCAACGTGATGTCGCGGCAATGGTCGCGAATTATATTCAGGATGTGATTGCCCCGCGTGTTTACACGCAGGCGCGTGAGTGTCTGGCTGCTCACCGTGCACAGGGCGACCGGACGGTAATTATTTCCGCGTCCGGTGAACATCTGGTGCAGCCGATTGCCCGCTTCCTCGGTGTTGATGAAACGCTGGCGATTGGTGTTGAAATGAAAGACGGGCGTTTTACCGGCGCCACACGAGGGACGATGACCTATCGCGAGGGAAAAGTCTCGCGGTTGCTGGAGCTCATCAATCAGGACGCATCCCTTTTGCAATCAGCCAGTTTTTATTCTGATTCCCATAATGATCTGCCGTTGCTGACCCGCGTGGGCCAGCCGGTGGCGGTGAATCCAGACGCTATCCTGCTCCAGCACGCCCGGCAGGCAGGATGGCCGGTCTATGCCTGGCGTTAATGGAGCTGTTCTTTCGTGTTAACCCTTTTGCATTTGTTGTCTGCTATTTCTCTGCTCGTATGGGGTACGCACATCGTGCGTACCGGCATCATGCGTGTCTTTGGCGCCAATCTGCGCCGTGTTCTGAGTAACAGTGTCGAGAAAAAACCGCTGGCGTTTGTGGCGGGCATTGGCGTTACTGCGCTGGTGCAAAGCAGTAATGCTACCGCGCTGCTGGTCACGTCGTTTGTATCGCAGGGGCTGGTAGCACTGGCTCCGGCACTGGTGATTATTCTCGGTGCAGATGTCGGGACCGCCGTGATGGCGCGTATTCTGACCTTCGATCTCTCCTGGCTTTCTCCGCTGCTGATTTTCGTCGGTGTCGCGTTCTTCCTCAGTCGTAAACAGACCCGCGCGGGGCAAATGGGTCGTGTCGGTATCGGGCTGGGGCTGATTTTACTGGCGCTGGAACTGATTGTGGGCGCAGCGACGCCGATCATGCAGGCCTCCGGCGTTAAAGTTTTATTCTCGTCCCTGACCGGTGATGTGCTGCTCGATGCCCTGACCGGCGCAGTGTTTGCCATCATCAGCTATTCCAGTCTGGCGGCTGTGTTGCTGACAGCAACCCTTGCCGCGACCGGCGTGATTTCGCTTAAAGTGTCACTTTGTCTGGTCATCGGTGCCAACCTCGGCAGCGGGCTGCTGGCGATGATTAACGCCAGTAAAATGAATGCCGCCGGTCGCCGCGTGGCGCTCGGCAGTACGCTGTTTAAACTGATTGGTTTGGTGATTGTGCTGCCGTTTGTCGGACTGTTGTCGACGCAACTGGCGCGGCTTGGCATTCCGGATGAAGAACTGGTGATCTACTTCCACATGTTCTACAACCTGATCCGTTGTCTGGCGATGGTGCCGCTGACGGCGCCGATGGCCAAGGTTTGCGAGATGATGATTGCCGATGTGCCTGAAGATGATCCCCGTCTGCGTCCGCGCCATCTGGATGTCAGCGCAATTGATACCCCGACGCTGGCGCTGGCCAATGCCGCCCGTGAAACCTTGCGCATGGGCGACGTGGTCGAACATATGCTGATCCTCAACCGCGAAGTGATGCACGGTAAACTGGCGCAGGATCGCGAAGTGCGGCGTCTCGACGATGACGTTGATGTGCTCTATACCGCCATCAAGCTGTATCTGGCGCAAATCAACAAGGAAGGACTTGGCGAAGATGATTCCCGTCGCTGGGCTGAAATCATCGAAATGGCGCTGAACCTCGAACAGGCCGGTGACATTATCGAGCGCATGACCGGCGATATCACCGCCAAATCCCACGCTACCCGCCGCGCGTTCTCGCCGGAAGGACTGGTGGAACTGGATGCCTTACATGAAAAATTGCAGGATAACCTGCGCCTGAGTCTGGGCGTTTTCCTGTCGAACGATCTGACCAGTGCGCGCCGTCTGCGCCGCTCCAAACACCGTTTCCGCATTCTCGACCGCCGTTATGCGCATGCGCACGTCGATCGCCTGCATCAGCATAATGTGCAGAGTATCGAAACCAGCTCGCTGCACCTCGGGTTGCTGGGGGATATGAAACGTCTGAACTCACTGTTCTGTGCGGTGGCCTATAACGTGCTGGATCAGGATGAGCAGGAAGATGAGCAGCGCGAACCGAATGATGATGTGCAACGGGTGTAGGACGAATCAAAACGGGCGCTGAGGAAGGCGCCCGTTTCTTTTTCATCTTCTTTTTCGTCTGGAAATCAGTCTTTTTTGACCGGCTTACCGGACCAGTAACCGGCCAGCAAAGAACCTGACAGATTGTGCCATACCGAGAACAATGCGCCCGGCAGTGCGGCCAGCGGGGTGAAATAGATTTTCCCCAGCGTCGCCGCTAAACCTGAGTTCTGCATCCCGACTTCCATCGCCAGCGTGCGGCAGGTGGTTTCATCAAAGCCAAACAGTTTCCCGCCCCAGTAACCGCTCAGCAGACCGATGCCGTTGTGCAGGATCACCGCCACAATCACGATCAGCCCCACAGAACCGATAAAGCCCTGACTGCCCGCCACCACGGCGCTGATAATCGCCACGATGCAGACCATCGAGAACAGCGGCAGCAGCGGTTCGATACGTTTCACGGTTTTCGTGAACAGATGATGAATGATCAGACCGGCTAAAATCGGGATGACGACGATCTGCAAAATGCTTAACAGCATGCCTTCCACATCCACTTTAATGTGCGTATCGACATACAGACGCGTCAGCAGTGGCGTGGCGAAAACGCCGACCAGCGTGGACACCGCAGAAATCGTCACGGAAAGCGCGACATCACCTTTAGCAAGGTAAATCATCACGTTAGATGCCGTTCCGCTGGCGACGCTGCCGACTAAAATCATGCCCGCAGACAGATCGGCGGGCATATGGAACAGCTTTGCCAGCACCCACGCAGCCAGCGGCATGATCAGATAATGCAGGAACGTGGCGGCAGCAACCGGGCCAGGTCGGGAAAGCACGCGTTTGAAATCACCGAATTCGAGAGTGACACCCATCGCGAACATAATCAGCATCAGCAGGGTAGAAACATGCGGGCCGATCGGCGTGAACGTACCGGGCGAGTAATAGGCCGCGACGGATAACAGCACGGCCCACAACGGGAACAGGCGGGTTATTTTGGCTAACATTGAGGTGATCCTTGTCTTTGTTGTTTGCAAAAGTACAGACAAAAAAAGACCGGGCACATGGCCCGGTCTTCTCACATACCGCGCCCGTCATTATTCGAACAGGTTGCGGTGTAGAGTTTTAACGACCTGATCGGCATCGTTGCCCGGCACCAGGAAGCACAGGTTGTAGCTGCTTGCGCCGTAGCAAATCATGCGGATATTGAACGGGTCCAGCACGCCGAACACTTCTTTGCCGACGCCACAGGCCTGGGACAGTTTGTTGCCGATGATGGCGACCAGCGCCAGATTTTCTTCCACTTCCACGCGGCACAGTGAGGATAATTCTGTCAGCAGCGAGGTGGTCAGCAGGCTGGCATCAGAAGAGGTCGAACCGGTGGTATCCAGCGTCAGCGCTACGCTGACTTCGGATGTTGTAATCAGATCCACAGAGATACTGTGGCGTGCCAGAATGCCAAACACTTCGGCGAGGAAACCGCGTGAATGCAACATGCTCAGGCTGTGCAGCGTGACCAGCGTTTGTCTGCGACGCAGGGCTATCGCGCGGAACAGCGGCGGATTATCGCTGGTATCACACACTAAGGTGCCGCCGCCTGACGGGTCTTTGCTCGAGCCTACAAACACCGGGATACCGCGACGCACCGCGGGCAGCAAAGTGGCTGGATGCAGAACTTTGGCACCAAATGTCGCCATTTCAGCGGCTTCTTCAAACGCAATGCGGTCAATACGTTTTGCCGCCGGCACCAGACGCGGGTCGGTGGTATAAATCCCCGGAACGTCAGTCCAGATATCCACACGGGAAACGCTCAGCGCTTCACCCAGCAATGCGGCGGTGTAATCGCTGCCGCCACGGCCAAGCGTCGTGGTGCGGCCTTTGCCTTCTGAGCCGATAAAACCTTGTGTGATTACCAGGGCGTCCTGCAAGCGCGGTTGTAGCTGCTGAACGGTTAACTCGCTTAATACCTGCGTATCCGGCTCCGCGCGCCCAAAGCGATCGTTGGTACGCATGATTTTACGTACGTCGAACCATTCCACTGGCACGTTGCGCTGGCGGATGATTTCAACAAACAGCAGGGTGGACATCAGTTCGCCATGGCTCACCAGTTCGTCGGTCAGTGCGGTAGAGGTCGCAAGGCTCGCCGCTTCTGACAGCATGGCGATATTTTCCAGCATGCGGCCGATTTCTTCGCGGATCACGGTGGGATTATCGAGGCGGTCGATAATGGCGCTCTGGATGCGGCGAATTTCATCAAGCAGGAACACCCGGCGTTCGGTTTCTTTACCTTCTGCCAGCTCAACTAATAAATTGGTGACGCCCGCAGAGGCGGAGAGAACAACCAGACGCACTTCAGGGCGCGACAGCACGATATCCGCGCTGCGGTTCATTGCGTCGAAATCCGCCACGCTGGTGCCGCCGAATTTGGCGACGATGACATTGCCCAAAGGCTGCTGGCTGGCGTTGCGGGATACTGCGTGATTCATGTAAAACCTCGTGTCCGGGTCGCCATATCATGACGGCCATCGATTCCATAAGAATTGGCACAAAGGGAAGAGCGGGAAACGGGAGCAGGCGTAGAGATACTACGATACACCCAGAAGCGCCCCACCTAGCCGACACCCTGTTGGGTGTTCCGGTGACAACCCAGGGGATTCAGCCCCTGTAGTCGATCATTTGCCTGCCGCGGGCTTATGATCTCGGCGCCGCTCCCCCTGATGTATCTTCGTAGGATTTCGGCTCCTCCGATACACTGCCTGGGCGACGCGCCTCTTCTGGCTCGCGCATCGAGCGCGCGAGTTAGGCGCTTAGGAATAGCCGTTTATCGCCCGTCTGTCAACGGTCAGGCAATGCATGCGCCACATTTTGAGCGATTCTCATCTAATATTGTTCTCTGTCATTGTGATTAAGCAGATCTAACCTATCGCAAGAAAAGGCATCTCTTCCCGGGAACTTCAGGCTACAATCGGGACAGTTACCTCATATTTATTCTCAGCCTAAGAGCATTGCTATGAAAAATATCAATCCAACTCAGACCGCTGCCTGGCAAGCCCTGCAGCAGCATTTCGACAAGATGAAAGATGTGCAGATTAGCCATCTGTTTGCTGAAGATGGTGATCGTTTCTCCAAATTCTCTGCCACGTTTGAAGACCAGATGCTGGTCGATTTCTCCAAAAACCGCATCACCGCAGAGACGCTGGATAAGCTGCAGGCGCTGGCGAAAGAGACTGACCTTCAGGGCGCAATCAAATCGATGTTCTCTGGCGAGAAGATCAACCGCACCGAAGACCGTGCTGTTCTGCACGTTGCACTGCGTAACCGCAGCAACACGCCAATCGTCGTGGACGGCAAAGATGTGATGCCGGAAGTGAATGCGGTTCTGGCGAAAATCAAAGGCTTCACCGAACGTGTTATCGGTGGCGAATGGAAAGGTTATACCGGCAAAGCCATCACCGACGTGGTGAACATCGGTATCGGCGGTTCAGACCTCGGTCCGTTCATGGTCACTGAAGCGCTGCGTCCGTACAAAAACCACCTGAATATGCATTTCGTCTCCAACGTTGACGGCACGCACATCGCTGAAACGCTGAAAGATTTGTCTCCGGAAACCACGCTGTTCCTGGTTGCATCAAAAACCTTCACCACGCAGGAAACCATGACCAACGCCCACAGCGCGCGTGACTGGTTCCTGAAAACCGCTGGCGATAACCAACACGTGGCGAAACACTTCGCGGCGTTGTCCACCAACGGTAAAGCGGTGAGCGAGTTTGGTATCGACACCGATAACATGTTCGAATTCTGGGACTGGGTCGGTGGCCGTTACTCTCTGTGGTCCGCAATCGGTCTGTCTATCGCGCTGTCTGTCGGTTTCGATAACTTCGAACAGTTGCTGAGCGGTGCGCACGCGATGGATAAACACTTCGCGAATACGCCGGCTGAGAAAAACCTGCCGGTACTGCTGGCGCTGATCGGCATCTGGTACAACGATTTCTACGGCACCGAAACCGAAGCTATCCTGCCATACGACCAGTACATGCACCGTTTTGCTGCTTACTTCCAGCAAGGCAACATGGAATCTAACGGTAAATTCGTTGACCGTAACGGCAACCCGGTGGATTACCAGACTGGCCCGATCATCTGGGGCGAACCGGGCACTAACGGTCAGCACGCGTTCTATCAGCTGATTCACCAGGGGACTAAAATCATCCCTTGTGACTTCATCGCATCGGCCATCAGCCATAACCCGCTGAGCGATCACCACGCGAAACTGTTGTCTAACTTCTTCGCCCAGACCGAAGCGCTGGCATTCGGTAAATCTCTGGATGTTGTCGAGAAAGAATTCGCCGATCAGGGTAAAAAACCAGAAGACGTTAAACACGTTGCGCCGTTCAAAGTGTTCGAAGGGAACCGTCCGACCAACTCCATCCTGCTGCGTGAAATCACGCCTTACAGCCTGGGTGCGTTGATCGCGATGTACGAACACAAAATCTTCACCCAGGGCGTGATCCTGAACATCTACACCTTCGACCAATGGGGCGTAGAACTGGGCAAACAGCTGGCAAACCGTATCCTGCCAGAACTGGAAGGTAGCTCAGAAGTGACAGGCCACGACAGTTCCACGAACGGTTTAATCAACCGCTTCAAAAACTGGCGCTAATCCCTCGTCATCCTTCAGACTGTTTCAGCGTTGGCTGCGTGAACTCACCCCGGTCACTTACTTATGTAAGCTCCCGGGGCTTCGTTCCCTTGCCGCCTTGATCCAGCCCGAATGATTTAGAGGGACAGGTCGAAATATTTCTCAATAAAAGGGTTAGCCTTCACCGGCTGGCCCTTTTTTAATGGCGCTTTTCCTGTGCTGACTCTGTGGTATTCTGCGGGGATTAATAACAAAAGTGGGATGTAGATCACATGGCAGGATCAAAACGGGCATTAATGATATCCGTCATTATGCAGCGAATTTTGAACGTATTCTTATTAGGACTGGCCGCGATTCTGATGATTTTTATCGGGCGCGAAACCTATCATTTAGCAATGGTGTTGTTCGTGAATAACGATCAGTCTTCGTCATATCTGCTCATTGAAGGGATTGTAATTTACTTCCTCTATTTTGAGTTTATTGCCCTGATTATTAAATATTTTTCGTCGGGCTATCATTTCCCGTTACGGTATTTTATTTACATCGGCATCACCGCGATTATCCGCCTGATCATCGTCGACCACAAAAGTCCTTATGACACATTGGTTTACGCCTGCGCGATCCTTGTGCTGGTCGTGACACTGTTTCTGGCCAATAGCGAACGTCTGCGCCGCGAATAAATCAGGCAATTACTGCCTCGCATTGATGCGCTAGAATGCGAGGCAGATAATTCATTGGAGGTATGAATGCCTTCATTACGGAGCCGTTGATGTCTGATCCCCATTCCCCCGAACCATCCCCGATCCACTGGTTTGACGACCCTTCGCAGGTGCCTGCGGATGTGGCTGACTGGCTGATGGAAATGGGATCCATGACCCGCCGGTTTGAAAAGCAGGGTGTTACCGTCACCGTGAAACCGCAAAATGAATGTTTTGTCAGTCGCGAAGAACTGGGTGAAAGCGAAGCACAGCAGTTGCCGGAAAGTGCCCGTTACTGGATCCGAGAAATCGTGCTGTTTGGCGATGCCGAACCCTGGCTACTGGGGCGCACGGTCATTCCTGAAGAAACGCTGACCGGGCCGGATCTGGCGCTGGTCGATTTAGGCACGGTGCCGCTGGGGCGCTATCTGTTTAGCGGGAACAACTTGTCCCGCGATTACATTCACTTAGGCCAGTTACACAGTGAACAGGGAGAATTATGGGCGCGCCGTTCCCGCCTGCGTTTGTCTGACAAGCCGCTGCTGCTGACCGAAATTTTCCTCCCGGATTCGCCGGTTCACCGCCCTGAGGGCAAAGTGAGCAAGGCATGAGTCAGACTAATCAACAAGGAGAACAGAGAGTGTCAGGAAGTATGACGCAGGGCACATGGCGTGATTACTGCCGCCTGATGCGCATTGATAAGCCGATTGGCTCACTGCTGCTGTTGTGGCCAACGTTATGGGCATTGTGGGTCGCGGGGGGGGGAATGCCGTCTGCGAAGATTTTGCTGGTCTTCGTGCTGGGCGTGTTCTTCATGCGTGCCGCCGGTTGCGTGGTGAATGACTACGCTGACCGTAAGTTTGATGGTCACGTTAAACGCACCGCTCACCGGCCATTGCCGAGCGGGGCGATCACCGGCAAGCAGGCGAAAATATTATTCGCCGGACTGGTGCTGGTGTCATTCCTGCTGGTTCTGTTGCTTAACCGCATGACCATTTGGCTGTCTCTGGCCGGACTGGCGCTGGCATGGATTTATCCGTTCATGAAGCGCGTCAGCCATCTGCCGCAGGTGGTTTTGGGCGCGGCATTTGGCTGGGCAATTCCGATGGCGTATGCCGCTGTGAGCGAAAGCGTGCCGCTTAGCTGCTGGTTAATGTTCGTGGCAAATATCTGCTGGACGGTGGCTTACGATACGCAATACGCGATGGTCGATCGTGACGATGATTTGAAGATCGGCGTGAAATCGACAGCGATTCTGTTTGGTCGTTTTGACACGCTGATCATCGGCCTTCTGCAACTGGCAACGCTGATCCTGATGGGGATTGTCGGTCATCTTTCCCAGCTCAGCGCCCCGTTTTACTGGTCGTTGCTGCTGGCTGCTGCGCTGTTTGTGCATCAGCAAAAGCTGATTGCTAAACGTGAACGTGATGCCTGTTTTCTGGCTTTCCGCCAGAACAATTATGTCGGGCTGGTGTTGTTCCTCGGTATTCTGATGAGCCTGTCAGGCTTCAATTTTTAAGTGAGTTAGCCTGCGCGACAACAATTAAAAAAACGCCCGGACTCTGTAAAAAGTCCGGGCGTTTTGTTTTTTTTAATCTGATGTCTGGCGCTAATACGGGTTAATGATCGGTATCGCGTACATCCATCTTCGGTTCAGCCGGTGGCTCCGTTGCTTGCGGCAGCTCAGAAGGCATTCCCGCACTCTCGATAGTTAGCTTGATATCCGGTGTCATCAGGTCGCTGAGCATGAGGTAAATCTCACGCGTTTGTTCCTGAATGGCATCGCCGGTGTCACTGATATAGCCTTCTGCGCGCAGTGTGCCGACCAGCGTCGAGAACACAGCTTTATCGAAGAATTCAGGGGCATTGATACCGTGCAGCACGGATAAACGTTGCGCCATAATCCGGCTCTCTTTTTCCAGTGCACCGCGGTTGATGCTTGGGTTATTGGTGAGCAGGGAGAAGGTAATCGCGTAACGTTGCAGCGTTTCACGTACGCCAGCCGCCAGCAACTGGAGGGTGCGGATACGGGCCGGATTAAGTGTCAGCTCATCATCTTCAAGGTGAATGATTTGCTGACGCGCCAGTTCCAGCGTCAGAACATCCAGCACTTGTGGCAGCTCAGGCGTATCGAAATGCATAAACAGTTCGGCTTTGAGCATCGGATAAATCAGTTCGACCTGATGCAGTAATTCCGCGCGGCTGACCTGGCGGTGGTGCATCACAATGCTTGAAATCAGTGATGGCAACACCAGCATATGATGGATGTTGTTGCGGTAATACGTCATCAGCACGGCCTGTTCGCGAGGCAGAACGATGATGTCGCCAATGTTGTCTTTCTCAACCTGGAACTTATTCATGTTCAGCGCGTGATCAAGTAACTGGTCAGCGGTCAGATCAGGCACCGTCGAATCCGCGTTGTAAGGCACGTTACGCAGCAATTGCAGATAACAGTCGATTTGCTCGGTCAGCTGTTCGCGTGTCAGTGAACGCTGACGGGAGGCCAGCAGCGCGGTACAACACAAGTTCATGGCATTGGCTGCCGCTGAATTGTTGATGCGCACCATGATCTGTTCTGCCAAATCCTGCACTGTCGGCGTCAGCCAGCTTGGACGTTGTGCTTCGATCGGGTCGATGGCTTCACGCCAGGTTGGCACGTTCTGGTTCAGGTAAGTGGTCAGATGCAGCGGCTCACCGAAGTTCACGTAACCCTGGCCGAGGTTACGCAGCTTGCGCAACCCGTTAAGCATTTGCGTCAGGCTTTCTTTCTCTTTGGTCGCACCGCGTAATTCTTTCGCGTACGTACCCACTTCCATGACGTGCTCATAACCGATGTAAATCGGTACCAGCGTAATCGGACGTGAACCGCCGCGCAGCATGGCCTGAATGGTCATGGCCAGCGTGCCCGTTTTCGGCTCCAGCAGACGCCCGGTTCGCGAACGCCCCCCTTCCACAAAGTATTCCACCGAATAACCGCGGCTGAACAGTTCGCCCAGATATTCACGGAAAACTGTCGAATAGAGCTTGTTGCCTTTAAAGGTTCGACGAATAAAGAACGCACCCAGACGGCGGAAAATCGGGCCAGCCGGCCAGAAATTCAGGTTGATACCGGCGGCAATATGCGGCGGTACCAGACCCTGATGATAGAGCACGTAAGACAGCAGCAGATAGTCCATGTGGCTGCGGTGGCAAGGCACATACACAATTTCCTGACCGTCCAGCGCTAACTGGCGTACACGCTCGGCATTATTGACGTTGATGCCTTTGTACAAACGGTTCCACGTCCAGCTCAGCACACGGTCAGAGAGGCGCACGGCTTCATAAGAGAAGTCAGCGGCAATCTCTTCCATCAGGGCGATGGCGTTTTGTTGGGCTTTTTCGTGGGAAATTTTCTTGCTGCGGGCTTCGTCTTCAATCGCTTTCTCAATGGCTTTTGAGGCCAGCAATTTATTGAATAAATCCTGACGTGCCGGAAGACGCGGACCAACCGCAGCCAGACGCTGACGGGAGAAATGCATCCGCGCCACACGTGCCAGTTTTTGAGCAATCGTCTTATCTGTGCCGTGTTCCGTCGCCATATAACGCAGGGAAACGGTATTGGAGAAACGGACGAAACTGTCCCGCCCCAGCCACAGCACAGCGAAAAATTTCTGGATACCGTTCAGCACGCGCAGATGCGGTGTGTCGTCCTGACCTTCACGGCCCGGTGCACGACCAAACATTACCGACACCGGCAACATCTGAATGTCTAAATCCGGATTATTGCGGTGCAAATCAAGGTAGTCGTGGAACAGCTTTACGGATTCCTGCTTCGGCGTGTAATAAGAGAATACGCGCGGGCCTTCGGCTATAAAGACATGGCTTGGTAGCAGGGTGCCGTCAATTTCCAGCGGAATAAGAGGATCAGGCAGATTCTGCGCCAGACATTGCGCACGCAACGTCAGCAAATCGGCTTTGGAATTATAAGGTAATACGTACAAAATCGGCCGCGTCGGGTCTAAATGCAACTCGGTAACCGGATCTGAAGGTATGACCTTGCTCTTTACCAGCAATGAGAGTGGTAAATTCAATAATGTGTAATAAAGTCTACGCCAACCTGACATAAAAACGTGAAGCCTCTTGTTAGCAATTTCGCCGCAAGGATACCAGAAAGATCCGTGGAGATCTGTGGTCATATAAAAGCTAAAATGCTGCAAACACTCTAAGGATCAGTACCCCAAATGGCGAACCAAGTCACCGGATTTACCCGAATTTATAAAGCGGCCGGCTATTCCTGGAAAGGATTCAAAGCGGCATGGCAAAACGAAGCGGCATTTCGCCAGGAGGCCAGCGTCGCTATCCCGTTAATTTTGCTATCTTTCTGGCTTGATGTCAGCACCATTGAACGTATCCTGCTGGTGGGATCCGTCGTGCTGGTCTGTGTCACGGAATTGCTCAACAGCGCGGTGGAATGTGCAATAGACCGCATCGGGCCTGAGTTTCATGTGCTTTCTGGTCGCGCAAAAGATATCGGCTCTGCTGCCGTACTTCTGACCATCATATTGGCGATTTTTGTCTGGGTCAGCATCTTTTGGTCGCGATGGTTCTGATTTGGAATCTGCATTCCAGGAATCAACGTTATGCCCTGTTTTTATTCAATCTTAGGTTTTCATTGACCGTTTAGCTGTATATACTCACAGCAAGACTGTATAAACAACCAGGGGGCGGAATGAAAGCTTTAACGACCAGACAACAAGAGGTCTACGACCTTATTCGCGATCATATCTCCACCACCGGTATGCCACCAACCCGCGCAGAGATTGCATCACGTCTGGGGTTCCGTTCTCCCAATGCGGCGGAAGAGCATCTTAAAGCGCTGGCGCGTAAAGGTGTTATTGAGATTGTTTCCGGTGCATCACGCGGCATTCGTCTGCTGATGGAAGAAGAAGAAGGTTTACCGCTGATTGGCCGCGTTGCCGCCGGTGAACCGCTGCTGGCGCAGCAACATATCGAAGGGCACTATCAGATCGATCCGGCAATGTTTAAGCCGAGCGCCGATTTCCTGCTGCGTGTCAGCGGTATGTCGATGCGTGATATTGGTATCCTTGACGGCGATCTGCTGGCCGTGCATAAAACGCAAGACGTGCGTAATGGTCAGGTTGTGGTGGCCCGTATCGATGATGAGGTCACCGTGAAACGCCTGAAAAAACAAGGCAGTGTGGTGCAGTTATTGCCAGAGAACAGCGAGTTTCAGCCGATCGTGGTGGATTTGCGCGAGCAGAATTTCAGCATTGAAGGCTTAGCCGTAGGTGTTATCCGCAACGGCGACTGGATCTGACCTTCGTACTTCGAGCTATCTCTGCGTTGGCTGCCTTCGCGAACCCCGGTCACATACTTGTGTATGCTCCCGGCGTTCGCTTAGTTGCCGCCTTGATATAACGCGAATTACTCGGTCAGATATGACTAAGTCAGAAATTGCTGTGTCAGATAGACAAGACTAAAACTAATTGAATATGGATGGCGGCCGCCTCTGGCATCCATGTGAATTCAAAGAGAAATGCGTTTCTCTCATCATCGCCCCTTTCGGGGCGATGTCATTTACAGGCATAACCTGAACCTCCGGCATGAGATTCTCTATGCAACATCATTCCCTGCGACACACACTCAAAAACACCTTTTTAAGCCCTGCCGATAAAGCGCTCTGGATGCTGGCGTTGCCGATGATTTTTTCCAATATCACGGTGCCGCTCCTCGGCCTGGTGGATACCGCAGTGATCGGTCATCTCAACAGCCCGGATTATCTCGGCGGCGTGGCTGTGGGTTCGATGATCACCACTTTCCTTTTTATGCTCTTACTGTTTCTGCGGATGAGTACCACCGGCATGACCGCTCAGGCGCTGGGCGCGAAAGATAACCAGCTTCTGGCGCGTGCTTTTGTACAACCCTTTCTTCTGGCTGTGCTGGCGGGCGTCATTATTGTGGTATTCCGTCATCCGCTGATGGAGCTGGCGTTTCACATTGTCGGCGGCAGTCAGCCCGTGCTTGAACAGGCGAGGCTGTTTATCGAAATCCGCTGGTTCAGCGCCCCGGCTTCACTGGCGAATCTGGTGATCCTCGGGTGGCTGCTCGGCATTCAGTACGTTCGCGGGCCGGTGATTTTGCTGATTGCCGGGAATTTGCTGAATATCATTCTGGATCTGTGGCTGGTGATCGGGCTGGGCTGGAACGTGCGTGGCGCAGCCATGGCGACGGCAAGCTCCGAGTATTTCACGCTACTCATCGGGCTGTATTTCGTCTGGCGGGTGATGAAACGACGCGGTATCACCGGCGCAGAAATCACCTCCGCGTGGCGTGGTAATTTGCGCCGTCTTCTCGGGCTTAACCGCGACATCATGCTGCGCTCATTACTGTTACAGCTTTGCTTTGCATCGCTGACCGTTCTGGGCGCGCGGCTGGGCAGCCACATTGTGGCGGTCAACGCCGTGTTGATGAACCTGCTGACATTTACCGCGTTTGCACTTGACGGTTTTGCTTATGCTATCGAAGCGCATTCCGGTGAGGCATTCGGTGCCCGCAACCGCGAAAAACTGCTGAATGTCTGGCATGCCGCGTGTCGTCAGGCTGGGCTGGTTGCGCTGTTTTTTGCTCTGGTTTACGCGCTGGCGGGTGGGGCGATCATTGATGCGCTGACATCATTACCGGAATTGCGTGAGCTGGCGGACCGATATCTTGGCTGGCAAATTATACTGCCGCTGGTGGCTGTCTGGTGCTATTTGCTTGATGGCATGTTTATCGGCGCAACGCGTGGGCGGGATATGCGAAACAGCATGCTGGTGGCGGCGCTGGGGTACGGGCTGACATTGTTCACTTTACCGCTGCTGGGCAATCATGCGTTGTGGCTGGCGCTGACGGTATTCCTCGGGTTACGCGGGATTTCACTGGGCTGGATATGGCGTCGTTACTGGCGGCATGACACATGGTTTTCGTCTCCGTCGCACTGATTTTTCAGCTATTTTCAAAGAAATAAGCGCAGCTTTGTCGTTATTTCATGCTTTAGATTAATCCTAATAGTGGTTTTTATCCCTGTTTAGGGAGGATTAATCGAGATTCTCTACTAACCTTTAAAGTGTTAAGGACGAGCTGCAAGACGAAATGCAGTTCATAAAACCCAAGGTAACAGGAGATATTTTATGAATAAGGACCAAGCCGACGGTAACTGGAAGCAGTTCAAAGGGAAAGTGAAAGAACAATGGGGCAAACTGACTGATGACGACCTGACAGTGGTTGAAGGTAAACGTGATCAGTTAGTCGGTAAAATTCAGGAGCGTTACGGCTATCAAAAAGATCAGGCCGAGAAAGAGCTCAATGAATGGGAAACCAAAAACAAATATCACTGGTAAGACGCGACTCCCCCTCGCGTGCCAGTGACGTATCCTGAGATTTAGCTGCTCCTACCCGGAACGCTTCAGGATACGGGTACACGGATGTACCCAACCTCTTCTCTGTACAAAACATCCCCCTCTTACGAGTCACCTTCAAAACCTTAAAACCCGATCATTCAGCGTTTTTTCACCACAATACTGTGGTCGTGATCGCAATGGTCATGGCTGTCGCAGGTTTCTACTACTTTGCACTCTGCACATAAGCCATGCGCTTCAACGACGGAATGGCGAAGCTCAAATCCGGATTCTAATGACAGTTTTGCCAGACGCTCTTCAATGCCGTCGGTGGTTTTTTCGGTAACTAACCCGCAGCGGTCGCAGATAAACAGCGCAGAAGTATGACTTGGCTCTTCAAAATGATGGCAGAGAACATAGCTGTTTGCGGATTCAACACGGTGAATAAATCCCTGTTCCAGCAGAAAATCCAGCGCCCGGTAAACGGTCGGTGGTTTCGCCTGAGGTTCGCTTACGCGCAATAGATCCAGCAAGTCATAGGCGCTGATCGCACCGGGTTGTTGCGTCATCAGGCGCAGTACTTCCAGCCGCTGCGGCGTCAGGCGAACATTGCGCTGCTGGCAAAGTTCTTCAGCTTGTGAAAGTAATTTTTCCGGATTATTCAGGGTCATAGCAACGGTCTCTGAGCGCAGATTGGAATGAATAGGCCACATCATGCGACCACCGATGATTTTATCATGCTTGCACCAAAACGACGAATTATGCGCCATTCAGATGTGATGCAACGTCGGCATCCGCCTGCTCAGCGGCACAAGATGCCGAATCTTTGTTCTGTGGTATAATCAGCGATTACCTTCCCTCTGGCGCGAAGCCGGGGGGAGCGTCACGAACCCCTTCAGCGAATGTCAGGCCGATGTCAGAAACTCAACACGTAATGCCCCAGACCACTCCCTTTTCCGCCCAGCGTTTTTCCGTTGCGCCGATGCTTGACTGGACCGATCGCCACTGCCGTCATTTTCACCGGCTGATGACCGGCCAGACGTTGCTGTATACCGAAATGGTCACGACCGGCGCCATTATTCACGGCAAAGGGGATTATCTCGGGTTTGGCGATGCAGAACATCCGGTGTCTTTGCAGCTTGGTGGCAGCAATCCGGCTGATCTGGCGCATTGCGCAAAACTGGCGGAAGAACGTGGTTATGACGAAATTAACCTCAACGTCGGTTGCCCGTCAGATCGCGTGCAGAACGGCATGTTTGGTGCCTGTCTGATGGGTCAGGCGTCGCTGGTGGCTGACTGCATCAAAGCCATGCGCGACGTAGTCTCAATTCCGGTCACGGTTAAAACGCGAATCGGTATTGACGATCAGGACAGCTACGAATTTCTGTGTGATTTCATCCGTCAGGTTTCAGAAAACGGCGGTTGCGACACCTTCATTATTCATGCACGTAAAGCCTGGCTTTCGGGCCTCAGTCCGAAAGAAAATCGTGAAATTCCGCCGCTGGATTATCCGCGCGTATATCAGCTCAAGCGAGATTTTCCGCACCTGACCATGGCAATTAACGGCGGTATCAAAACCCTCGAAGAAGCCAAAACGCACCTGCAATATATGGATGGCGTGATGGTGGGGCGTGAGGCTTACCAGAATCCGGGCCTGTTGCTGAATGTGGATCGCGAGCTGTTCGGCTCTGATGCGCCGCTGAAAACCGGGCCGGATATTATCCGCGCGCTGTATCCGTATATCGAAGCGGAACTGAGCAAAGGTACTTACCTCGGCCACATTACCCGCCATATTCTTGGTCTGTTCCAGGGTGTGCCGGGCGCGCGTCAGTTCCGTCGTCATCTGAGTGAGAATGCGCATAAAGCCGGCGCGGGCATCGATGTGGTCGAACAGGCGTTGCAGATGGTTGCTCAGCCGCAGGAAGTGGTGGCACAGGCATAAAAACAGGGTGAGTAAAATCGCTATCTGTTAGTCAAATTTACTATCTTTTCGCAGGCCATTCGTGCCTGCGAATTATTTTTTCCTTATCATTCAATCAATTATTTATCCCATCACACTGGCATGTTTCTTGTAATGGTTAATGCGTGTTTGGACGCTACGTCTTATCGCACATGGCTTATTAAGGAGCACCCGATGCTGGAAATTCTCTTCGTGCTTGGTTTTTTCTTTATGCTGATGCTGACCGGCATTTCTTTACTGGGTATGGTTGCGGCGCTGGTCGTGGCATTTGCTCTGATGATGTTGGGTGGGTTTTTGGCGATTGTTGTAAAAATGTTGCCGTGGCTGCTTTTGGCCGTGCTTGCGGTCTGGATTTACCGGACATTTTTCCGGCCTGATGAGCCAAAATACCGTCGCCGTCGCTTGCCGTAATAACAGCTTCACTTTATCGGTTTCCGTAACTGCATGAAATGATGGGGATTGCTGACCGTATTCTGAGCGCAAAAAAATGTAACCGTTGCAGTGATAACTTTTGCTTATGTGCTAGCGATCACAAGCTAGGTCAGAATGTGCGGTCAAAATGCATAAATCATATTTTTTAACATGGGTGACTGTTAGGATGGAATTCATTGGCAGCCAGCAGGCTGTAAACCGAATTCATCAAGTCCGCTGAGGCACACAATAGTCGCTTAAGTGACATCGCCCTGTGGATTTACCCGGCAGTACCCTACAGCAGTACCCGTCTGAAATCAGAGGTCGTCTGAGTCAGGCAGTAAAAAAGGCTTTCACAACTGTGAAAGCCTTTTTTGCATTGGTTCAGGGAAACTTTTATGGGATGAGTAAACTTGAACCCTGTGTCACGCGGCTTTCCAGCGTTTCATGCGCGCGTTTTGCCTCGGACAGTGGGAATTTCTGCGCGTCACTGACATCCACTTTTATCGCGCCACTGGCGATCATTGAGAACAGCTCGCTGCTCGCCTCCAGCAGTTCTTTACGGTTAGTCACGTAGCCATTCAGGGAAGGGCGCGTCACAAACAGCGAACCTTTTTGATTGAGTATCGCCAGATCCACACCTTTTACCGGGCCGGACGCATTGCCGAAACTGACCAGTAAACCGCGACGTTTCAGGCTGTTTAACGATTTTTCAAAGGTATCTTTGCCGACGGAATCGTAAACCACACCGACTTTTTCGCCGTTCGTCAGTTCCGCCACGCGGGTCGCGATATCTTCTTTCTGGTAGTTAATGGTTTCCCATGCACCGGCCTGTCTGGCGCGTTCGGCTTTTTCATCAGAGCCCACGGTGCCAATCAGTTTTACACCCAGCGCTTTCGCCCACTGGCAGGCAATCAGGCCTACGCCACCGGCTGCGGCATGGAAAAGAATGGTTTCACCGGCCTGTACTTCATGGGTTTTGCGCAGTAAATAATAAACTGTCAGCCCTTTAAGGAAGGAGGCTGCGGCCTGTTCAAAGCTTATCGCGTCCGGCAAAAGGGCGATTTTTTCCTGTGGTACGTTATGGAATTCGCTGTAAGCACCGGGCGCGGATTGTGCGTAAACCACACGATCGCCAGGTTTGATGTCCGTTACGCCACTACCGACTTTACTGACTATGCCCGCCGCTTCCGTGCCTAAACCCGCCGGAAAACTGGCTGGTGCGTACAGACCGCTGCGCACATAAGTATCGATATAGTTGATACCGATGGCTTTATTCTCGACCTGGACTTCGTCTGCCCGCGGATCTTGTGGCTGATAATCAACGTATTGCAGAACGTCCGGGGTGCCTGTTTCAGAAAACTGGATGCGCTTTGCCATGTTTTTTCCTCGTGATGGAGTCTGATTTCAACCCTAGGCTAAATGTCAGGGACAATCCAGATTTTCGGCACTAAGGGTTAATACCCTTTTGAAATGGTTTATACTGTCGCGCGAGTCAGGCTCCGATTTTTGGAAACCCGACGCTCATAAAACAGGCGCTTAGAGCAGGAAATAATCCACAGATGGCAGCAAAAAAACCGACCAATCAACAGAACGAAAACCGCGATCGCCAGATGGAAGGGTTGAAACTTCCGCCGCATTCGCTGGAAGCTGAACAATCCGTTCTGGGCGGGCTGATGCTGGATAACGAACGCTGGGATAATGTGGCCGAACGGGTGGTCAGCAA
Source organism: Rahnella sp. WP5 (assembly GCF_000745615.1). Taxonomy (NCBI): domain Bacteria; kingdom Pseudomonadati; phylum Pseudomonadota; class Gammaproteobacteria; order Enterobacterales; family Yersiniaceae; genus Rahnella; species Rahnella sp. WP5. The sequence continues at coordinate 36,221 of NZ_JQJR01000012.1, forward strand.
TGACTTCTTCAGCCGCCCGCACCGCCTGATTTTTACCGAAATGCAGCGTTTGCTGGAAATGAGCAAACCAATCGACTTGATCACGCTTTCCGAATCGCTGGAACAGAAAGGCGATCTGGATTCCGTCGGCGGTTTTGCGTATCTGGCAGAGCTCTCTAAAAACACCCCCAGTGCGGCGAACATCGGCGCTTACGCTGACATTGTGCGCGAACGTGCTGTTGTCCGGGAAATGATCTCCGTCGCCAATGAAATTGCCGACGCGGGCTATGATCCGCAAGGTCGCAGCAGCGAAGACCTGCTGGACTTAGCCGAATCCCGCGTATTCCAGATCGCCGAAAGCCGCGCCAGTAAAGACGAAGGTCCAAAAAGTATCGACCGTATTCTGGAAAGCACGGTCTCCCGTATCGAAGAGCTGTTCCAGCGCCCGCATGACGGCGTAACCGGCGTTTCAACCGGCTATGCTGACCTCGACAAGAAAACCGCAGGCTTGCAAAAATCCGACCTGATCATTGTGGCGGCGCGTCCGTCGATGGGTAAAACCACTTTTGCGATGAACCTCGCAGAAAATGCCGCGATGATGCAGGATAAACCGGTCTTAATCTTCAGCCTTGAGATGCCCGGCGACCAGATCATGATGCGTATGCTGGCGTCGCTTTCGCGCGTCGACCAGACCAAAATCCGTACCGGCCAGCTCGATGATGAAGACTGGGCACGTATTTCCAGCACCATGGGGATTCTGCTCGAAAAACGTAACATGTATATCGATGATTCGTCCGGCCTGACGCCAACCGAAGTCCGTTCGCGCGCCCGACGCATCTTCCGTGAGCACGGCGGCCTGAGCCTGATCATGATCGACTACCTCCAGCTGATGCGCGTTCCGGCGCTGTCCGATAACCGTACGCTGGAAATTGCCGAAATCTCCCGCTCGCTCAAAGCGCTGGCGAAAGAATTACAGGTACCGGTGGTGGCGCTGTCGCAGCTGAACCGAAGCCTGGAGCAACGTGCGGATAAACGCCCGGTCAACTCCGACTTACGTGAATCCGGCTCCATCGAGCAGGACGCCGACTTGATCATGTTCATCTATCGTGACGAGGTTTATCACGATAACAGTGAAGAAAAAGGCATCGCGCAAATCATCCTCGGTAAGCAACGTAACGGCCCGATAGGTACCGTCCGCCTGACCTTTAACGGTCAGTGGTCGCGGTTTGATAACTATGGCGGCCCGCAATACGACGAAGACTAGTGCGGAGCTAGCTTACTTGCCATTTTGAACCCGGGCAGTGCTCAAAATCCTCACGTACTTTGTGTACGCTCCGGTTTTTCCGCGCTGGCCGTGTCCAAACTGGCCGCGACGCTGACGCCCCTAAGCATTAGCGGTTAGGTTAACACTCTCAAATTCATGCAAAGGACTCAAAATGAAAGCGGCTACGGCTGTCATTGATCGCCGCGCTCTGCGACACAATCTGCAACGGGTGCGTCATCTGGCGCCACAAAGTCGTCTGGTTGCGGTAGTGAAAGCAAACGCTTATGGGCACGGTCTGCTGGAGACGGTGCATAGTTTGCAGGATGCCGATTATTACGGCGTTTCCCGGCTTAGCGAAGCGCTGATGCTGCGTAAAGCCGGTGTGGTAAAACCCATCCTCCTGCTCGAAGGCTTTTTCTCCGCCAGCGAATTACCGTTGCTGATTGAACATCAGCTTGATACCGCTGTTCACAGCCTCGAACAGCTTGATGCGCTGGAAAGTGCTGACCTTGCGCGTCCGCTGAATGTCTGGCTGAAAATCGACACCGGTATGCACCGGTTGGGCGTTCATCCGGCACAGGCCGATGCATTTTATCAGCGTCTGAGTGCCTGCAAAAACGTGGTTCAGCCGGTCAATATGATGAGCCATTTCTGCCGCGCGGACGAACCGGAAAGCGACGCCACACCGAAACAGCTGAACTGTTTTAATGAATTTGCCGAAGGCAAGCCGGGACAAAAATCTATTGCGGCTTCCGGCGGTATTTTGTTGTGGCCGGAATCGCATATGAACCTGGTTCGCCCCGGCATTATTTTGTACGGCGTATCGCCGATGGAAACCGGTACAGCCAGCGATTTTGGGCTGCAACCGGCAATGACACTGACTTCCAGCCTGATCGCCGTGCGTGAACATATTGCCGGTGAGCCGGTCGGTTATGGCAGTACCTGGGTCAGCAACCGTGATACCCGCCTGGGCGTGGTGGCGATGGGGTATGGCGACGGTTATCCGCGCAGTGCGCCGAACGGCACGCCGGTTTTGGTCAATGGTCGGGAAGTGCCGGTTGCCGGGCGTGTGTCGATGGATATGATCACTGTCGATTTAGGGCCAGATGCGACCGATAAGGTCGGCGATGAAGTGATTTTCTGGGGTGGAAAATTACCGGTTGAGCGCATTGCGCAGGCAACCGGTATCAGTGCTTATGAGCTGATTACCCAGCTCAGCGAGCGCGTTGCCCGCGTTTATATTGGCGACTAAGTCTTACTTTTTCACGGCCAGCCACTGGCTGACGATCTTCTGATATTCACCAGTGGCTTTGCTCAGGTGCAGCCACTGGTCGACATACATCTTCCAGCTCACGTCATCACGCGGCAGCATGTAAGCCTTTTCGCCATATTGCAGCGGCTTCTTCGGGTTTACAGCACAGAGTTTCGGGTAATGTTTCTGCTGAAACAGCGCTTCCGAAGCATCCGTAATCATTACATCCGCTTTCTTATCCACCAGTTTCTGGAAGATGGTCACGTTATCGCTCAGGGTCAGCGTGCCTTTTGGCAGATGGCTGTGTACGAAGGCTTCATTGGTACCGCCTGCCGGTTCAATCAGGCGCACGGAGGCACGGTTTAACTGCTCAACCGTCTGGTACTGACGCACATTTTCGCAGCGCACCAGGGGGATTTTGCCGTCCTGATCCAGTACGTTGGCAAACCAGGCTTTTTGCTGGCGTTTCAGCGTGACCGAAATCCCGCCCATCGCGATATCACAATGCCCTGCGCTCATTTCGTCCGGCAGAGATTTCCAGGTGACCGGTACCCAGTTCACTTTCACATCCAGACTCGCCGCCAGCGATTCCGCCATTGCAATATCAATGCCTTCATACTCACCGTTTTCTTTCAAGAATGTATACGGTTTATAGTCGCCGGTGGTGCAGACATTCAGCGAGCCTTTCTGTAATACGCGTTCAAGGCGTGAAGATGCCGGCTCTGCTATTGCGAGACCGGGCAAAACTGACAGCAAAACGAGAGAGTAGAATACTTTTTTCATTATTTTTTCCTTGCGTTTAAATCATGCGCAAGTATAAGAAAAAACGGCCGAAAAGTATTTATAACTGGTTATAGTGGGAATGTTTTTTGCAATAAGAATCCACATGTAAAAATTAAAGCGACAGGAACACTGCCATGTACAGCATTGATGATTACGATCTGAAAATTCTGACCTTATTACAAACCAACGGAAGACTGACTAACCAGGAACTAAGCGAGCTGGTCGGACTGTCAGCATCACAGTGTTCACGCCGCCGGATTGGTCTGGAACAGGCACAACTCATTCTCGGTTATCATGCCCGTCTGGCACCGGAAGCCCTCGACTTAGGCATGATTGGTCTGATTGAAGTCAGGCTTATCAATCATTTGCCCGCACAGGTCGATGCATTTCACAGCATGCTGGGCGAAGTCGATTCCATTATTGATGCCTATAAAACCACTGGCGATGCGGATTATTTGCTGAAAGTTGCGGTGAAAGATTTAGCCGGTTTAAGCATGTTGATCAGCCAAATTCTGTCAGTCCATAAAAGTGTCGCCCACGTAAAAACATCGGTAGTGCTTAACCGTTTAAAAGAAAACGGCTTATTGACGCTGAGCTGAGAAAAATAAGGGCGTATTTCAGGTGCACTGTTTGGGTGATTTATTTTGGTGCAGACTCACTTTAATGGTGCAATATTTTGAATTAATATGCGTGATCTGTGCATGTAAAGAATAATTAACGCGTCATAAAATCTTATTTTCGATTTTTAATGCAAATTCTATGCGTGAATATTGCCTTAACTCTCCATCTCATTAATTATCTCAAAATCAGTCTTTAGTATTATTATTTTGAGGTACAGGGAATTATGGCAAGTGTAGACGACATCAAACAGCCGGTTGAGCAGCCACGCATCGGGCACACGCTGGTTGAAGATGCGCTGGCGATCATTATCGGTACGCTGATGGTCTCTTTTGGTGTGGTGATGTTGCGTCAGGTCGGCGCACTGACCGGCGGCACGGCGGGAATGGCGTTTCTGGCGCATTACGTAACGCAGGTATCGTTCGGTACGGCCTTTTTTATCATCAACTTACCTTTTTATTACCTCTCTTTTCGTCGCATGGGTTTGCAGTTCACACTGAAAACTTTTGCTGCTGTCGCGCTGGTTTCCGTGTTTTCTGATTTGCATCCGCTGTTTGTTCATTTCGATCATCTTCAGCCGTTTTACGCCACGCTGTTTGCCAATGTGATTATGGGCATCGGCTTCATTGTGCTGTTCCGCCACAAAGCCAGTCTGGGTGGCGTGAACATTCTGGCGCTGTTCCTGCAGGACAAATACGGCATCCGAGCCGGTAAACTGCAAATGGGTGTGGACTGCTGCATCGTGCTGGCATCGCTGTTTGTGGTCAGCCTTGAAATGCTGATTGCTTCGGTGCTGGGCGCGGTGATCGTCAACCTGATCATTGCGATGAATCACCGTCCGGGGCGCTACAGCGTCTGACGAAATGGATAAAAAAATGGCGCAGGGAGCTGCGCCATTTTTATGAATGAACCGGCAAGTGTTACGCGCCGAAACCGCCGTCAATCGTCAGATTTGCGCCGGTGATATACCCCGCTTCAGGGCCGGAAAGATAGGCCACAAAGCTGGCGATTTCGCTGTCTTTGCCGTAGCGGTTGAGTGCCATAAATGAACGCATGCCGTCAGCCATTTCGCCGTCGGCCGGATTCATATCGGTATCGACCGGACCGGGTTGTACGTTGTTCACGGTAATGCCGCGCGGGCCCAAATCCCGTGCCAGGCCTTTGGTCAGGCCGACGATGGCGGATTTGCTCATGGCGTACACCGCGCCTCCCTGGAACGGCATACGGTCGGCGTTGACGCTGCCGATGGTGATGATGCGGCCGCCGTCAGGCATGTGACGCGCCGCCTGCTGGCTGGCGACAAACACGCTTCGTACATTAATGGCGATGGTACGGTCGAAATCATCCATCGTCAGCACATCGATTTCGCCGAACGCCAGCACACCGGCGTTATTCACCAGAATATCGATTTTACCGAACGTTTTCGCCGCGTTGTCGATTGCAGTACGGACGCTGCTTTCATCGGCGCTGTCGGCTTTTATCGCCAGCGCTTTGCCGCCGCTGGCTTCAATGGTTTTCACCAGCGCCTGCGCTTTTTCTTCAGAAGAAACGTAGGTGAAGGCCACGCTGGCGCCTTCTCGGGCCAGACGCTGAACGATGGCGGCACCGATGCCGCGTGAACCGCCCTGAACGAAAGCGGCTTTACCTTGCAGTGAGTGTTGAGTTGTCATTGGTTTGCTCCGGGAAGAATGAGATGTCCATTTGATCGTAGTTGATGTGAGCGGATCAGCATCTCAGGCGAACGGACGGTTTGATACGCAATGAGTGCCCGAAAATCGACAACATAGTTGTCATCTTTTTTAACGAACTTTGATAGTCTGTGAAACAGTTGCGATGCGCCGGGTTGCCGGATGTGGATCGCAGCGCCACTTAACCAAACCAAGGAGATGTATACCGTGTTCCAACATGTCGATGCCTATGCCGGTGACCCGATTTTGTCGCTGATGGAAAGCTTCAAGACCGATCCGAGACAAGATAAGGTAAACCTGAGCATCGGTCTTTATTACGACGAGCAGGGTATTATTCCGCAACTGGCGGCGGTGGAAAATGCAGAGCAACAACTGAACGCCGGGCCACAGGCCGCGTCAGTCTATCTGCCAATGGAAGGTCTGCCCGCATACCGCGCAGGCATTCAGGAATTGCTGTTTGGTGCCGATCATCCGGCGCTGAAACAACAGCGTATTGCGACCATTCAGACCGTCGGCGGTTCCGGCGCACTGAAAGTCGGTGCTGATTTCCTGAAGTTTTATTTCCCGAATTCAGAAGTTTACGTGAGCGACCCGACCTGGGAAAACCACGTGGCTATCTTTGCAGGCGCAGGCTTCAAAGTGCATACCTATCCGTACTTTGACCCGGAGACGCTGGGGGTAAATTTCCCGGCGATGATTGACCGCCTGAAAACCTTGCCAGCGCAAAGCATTGTGCTGCTGCACCCTTGCTGCCACAACCCGACCGGTTCTGACCTGACGCCAGCGCAGTGGGATCAGGTGATTGAAATCACCAAACAGCGTGAGCTGATCCCGTTCCTCGACATCGCTTATCAGGGCTTTGGTGCGGGCATTGACGATGACGCTTACGCCATCCGGGCGATGGCTGCGGCAGGTGTGAACTGCTTCGTCAGCAACTCCTTCTCAAAAATCTTCTCCCTGTACGGCGAACGCGTCGGTGGTCTGTCTGTGGTCTGTGAAGACAGCGATGCGGCGGGACGTGTACTGGGGCAACTGAAAGCCACCGTGCGCCGTAACTACTCCAGCCCGCCAAGCTTCGGCGCAAAAGTAGTGGCGAAAGTCCTGAGCGACAGCGCGCTGAATGCCCAGTGGAAAGCCGAAGTCGAGAAAATGCGTACCCGTATTCTCGAAATGCGCCACACGCTGGTCGACAGCCTGAAAACCGCCTTGCCGGGCCGTAATTTTGACTACCTGCTGCAACAGCGCGGGATGTTCAGCTACACCGGTTTCAGCGAAGCGCAGGTTGTCCGTCTGCGTGAAGAATTTGGCGTTTACCTGATACTCAGCGGCCGCGTCTGCATGGCCGGTCTGAATCACCACAATGTGAAGCAAGTGGCTGAGGCTTTCGCCGCGGTTCAGTAAATCCCCGTCATACTTCGGGCTGCGTGAGCTTACCGCCTTCCCGCAACCCGAATTATTTAGGGGATAAGATGTTGATTAAGGCCGACAGAAATGTCGGCCTTTTTTATTCCGCGGTACTGACTTTTATCACTTCGACCTGATGGTTTTTCAGCACCTTGAGCAATCCGGCGGGCGGAAGTTCGTCGGTGAACAGCGCCGTGGCCTGTGAGACATTGCCGATTTCGACCGCCGCTGAGGCATGATATTTGGTGTGGTCAGCAGCCAGCAGGATATGGCGTGAATGCGCCATCATGGTTTTCACCACGCTGGCCTCGTTGACATCGAATTCCAGCAGGGCACCGTCGCTTTCAATTGCGCCGACGCTGGTCACCAGATAGTCGGCTCGAAAGCCGGCGACAAAAGCCGTGGCAGCCGGGCCGATAATGCCACCATTATGCGGGCGCAGCGTGCCGCCAGGCACCATCACCTCAAAGCGCGGGTTCTTATACAAAATATGCGCGACGCGCAGACAATTGGTGATAATCCGCAACCGGTTATGATTGAGCAGTGAATGCGCGACCTGCTCGACTGTGGTGCCAATGGTGATAAACACCGTTGAGCCGTCGGGGATGTAATCGGCGATGGATTCCGCAATGGCTTTTTTCTCTTCCGTCCAGGAAATCTCACGTTGCTCAAAGGCGGTATTGACCACACTTGAGGCCCGCCCCGCGCCACCGTGATGGCGCGTGATCAGCCCCTGATCGCTGAGTTTGCGGATATCGCGGCGGGCGGTTTGGGTCGAGACATCCAGTAACGCCGCCAGTTCTTCAATGTTCATGTAACCACGCTCGGCAATCAATGCGAGCAGTTGATCGTGGCGCGGATTACCGGTCAGTTCAGTAAGACTCATGGATACATCCTTTAAAATGAGCGTCTGAGTCGTATTCTATACAGAAAGTGACAAAAAAGACCGGACCTGATCACAGTCAGGTATCCCCGCACGGCCCCCCGGCCGGGTACATTTCAGTGCAGCAACACCGCTGGCAAAGCGCACGGCTTCGGCGGGCGACGCTCCCTGGGCCAGACTGACCGCCAGTGCGCCGTGAAAAACATCCCCTGCGCCGGTGGTGTCCACTACGTTGACGGCAAAACCCGGCTGATGATGCAGACGGTCATTTTCCAGCCAGAGACAACCTTGCCCGCCCTGCGTGACATACACATGACCATTTGTGAGCGTTTTGGCGTCAACTAACGCAGCACCGGCGTCCTTATTTCCGGTCAGCCGCTGCAAACCGGGTGCGGAAAAGGCGCTGTGGTCGCTTAACGCCACCAGTTCGGCGATATCCTGTGGCGTCACATCGGCATCCAGCACGGTGAGCACACCGGCCTGGCGCGCCAGGGTAAACGCCTGCTTCGCGCCGTCATGCCAGCGCACATCAGCCAGCACCACATCCCACTGGGAAAAGTCGATGGCTTGTAACCACGTGGCGGAAACGGGTAAATCCGGGCTGGGATAATTGATGATGATCCGCTCACCTTTGTTGTCCACCAGAATGGCGGATTGCGAAGAACGGGCCTGCTCAACGCGACGGACATAGCGGGTATTTACCCCCAGGGATTCCAGCTCCGCGAGCAGCCGGTTGCCGGTATCGTCATCGCCCACGCGACCAATAAAGTCCACCTGTGCGCCCAGTCTGGCCGCCGCCACCGCAGCCGTGGCCGCCGGACCGCCACCCACTTCATGATATTTTTCAGCGACATACTTCCCTCCTTCCGCAGGCAGTTCTTCAACGTAATAGATCCGGTCCATCACGGTAATTCCGACACAGGCGATACGAATCATGGCTATTCCTTAAGCGTGTTTTGATGGGGTTATTTTAATTTAGCGAATTGTTAAAAAAGTGATGGCTGTCAATTTTTTGACCTTAAATTACAAATACGATCAAAAAACGACAAACACAGACACCGCTGATTATCAAAAAGTGACATGCCTGATCAGCACAAAGGAGAGACGGATGGCAAACGTGGCATTTATTGGTCTGGGGCAAATGGGCGCTCCGATGGCGGCCAATCTGATTAAACAGGGACACCGGTTAGCGGTGTTCGACCTCAACCCGCAGACGGTTAACTCACTGATACGGCAGGGGGCAACGGGCAGCAAGAGCGCGGCAGAAGCGGCGGCGGGCGCAGAATTTGTCATTACTATGCTGCCCAACGGCGATCTGGTAAGTGAGGTTTTATTTGGCCGTGATGGTATTTGCGAAACCCTGAGCCCGTCCGCGCTGGTTATTGATATGTCGACTATCCATCCGTTACAGACCGACAAGCTGATTGCGCAGATGCATGAAAAAGGTTTCAGCATGATGGATGTGCCGGTGGGCAGAACCTCTGATCACGCAGTGGCCGGTACCTTACTGCTACTGGCAGGCGGCACGGCAGAACAGGTTGAGCGCGCGAGGCCAGTGTTGATGGCGATGGGCTCGGAGCTGATTAATGCGGGCGGGCCGGGCAAAGGTATCCGCGTCAAGCTGATCAATAACTACATGAGTATCGCCCTGAATGCGCTCTCCGCCGAAGCCGCCGTGCTGTGCGAAGCGCTGGATCTCTCTTTTGATGTGGCGCTGCAGGTAATGAGCGGCACCCCGGCCGGAAAAGGTCACTTCACCACCTCGTGGCCGAACAAAGTGCTGAAAGGCGATTTGTCACCGGCCTTCATGATTGACCTCGCCCATAAAGACCTCGGTATCGCGCTGGACGTCGCTAATCAGCTACATGTGCCGATGCCGCTCGGTGCGGCTTCCCGCGAAGTGTACAACCAGGCGCGTGCCGCCGGGCGCGGGCGTCAGGACTGGACCGCCATTCTTGAGCAGGTGCGCACCAGCGCCGGTCTGGCTCAGAAAACACATCCGTAACGCATTAACCAAGGAAAGTTAAATGACTCATTACAGCCTTAACGATATCACCCGTCCGTCCGGCGGCTTCGCCATGCTGGCGGTCGATCAGCGGGAAGCGATGCGCTTAATGTTCATGGCCGCAGGCGCAAAAGCCCCGGTCGCCGATCAGGTGCTGACTGATTTTAAAGTCAATGCCGCGCGGATTTTATCGCCGTACGCCTCCGCGATTCTGGTCGATCAGCAGTTCTGTTACCGCCAGATTGTTGAGCAACAGGCCATCGCGAAAAGCTGCGCCATGATTGTCGCGGCTGACGAATTTATTCCGGGCAACGGCATTCCGGTGGACAGCGTGGTGATCGATAAAAGTGTGGATCCGCAACAGGTCCGGGAAAACGGCGGTAAGGCGCTGAAATTACTGGTGCTGTGGCGCAGCGATGAAGATCCGCAGCAACGTCTGGCGATGGTGAAAGCCTTCAATCAACGCTGCCATGCACACGGGCTGCTGAGCATTATCGAGCCGGTGGTCAGGCCGCCGCGCCGTGGCGATAAATTTGACCGCGAACAGGCGATTATCGATGCCGCAAAAGAACTCGGCGACAGCGGCGCTGATCTTTATAAAGTCGAAATGCCACTCAGCGGACGCGGTACGCAGGCTGAACTGCTACGTGCATCGCAACACCTCAATGAACATATTCATATGCCGTGGGTGATCCTCTCCTCCGGCGTTGATGAAAAACTCTTCCCGCGCGCGGTCAGCGTCGCCATGACGGCGGGCGCGTCCGGTTTCCTCGCAGGCCGTGCGGTCTGGTCATCCGTGGTCGGTTTACCTGATACCGAACTCATGCTCAGGGATGTTTCCGCGCCGAAATTACAGCGTCTGGGCGACATTGTGGACGAGATGATGGCGCGCCGCCGCTAACGAAAGGAGTGGAAAATGAAATGGTTTAACACGTTGAGCCACCATCGCTGGCTTGAGCAGGAAACCGACCGGATCTTCGATTTTGGCAAAAATGCCGCTGTGGCCACCGGCTTTGGCTGGCTGGGCAATAACGGCCAGGTCCGGGCAGAGATGGGCACCCATTTGTGGATCACTGCCCGCATGCTGCACGTCTATTCCGTTGCCGCAGGCATGGGGCGTCCCGGTGCGTATGCGCTGGTGGATCACGGCATTCGTGCCCTCAATGGCGCGCTGGCGGATAAACAATACGGCGGCTGGTACGCCTGCGTAAATGATGAAGGCGTGGTGGATGCCTCGAAACAAGGTTATCAGCATTTCTTTGTTTTGCTGGGCGCCGCCAGCGCGGTCACCACCGGCCATCCTGAGGCCGGAGCGTTACTCGATCAGGCCATCGGCGTGATCGAAAAGTATTTCTGGAGTGAAGACGAACAGATGTGTCTCGAGTCGTGGGATGAAGCGTTCAGCGAAACCGAAGCCTATCGCGGCGGCAATGCGAATATGCACGCCGTCGAAGCTTTCCTGATTGTTTATGACGTCACGCACGAACGCAAATGGCTGGATCGCGCACTGAGAATTGCCTCGGTCATTATTCATGACGTCGCCCGGCCTGGCGAGTATCGCGTTAATGAACATTTCGATACGCAGTGGAACCCGATCCGCGATTACAACAAAGATAATCCGGCGCACCGTTTCCGCGCTTACGGCGGCACGCCGGGGCATTGGATCGAATGGGGACGGCTGATGCTGCATCTGCATGCCGCGCTGGAAGCCCGTTTTGAAACGCCACCAGCCTGGTTGCTGGAAGATGCCAAAGGGCTGTTCCACGCCACCCTCCGCGATGCCTGGGCACCGGATGGCGCAGACGGTTTTGTTTATTCCGTTGACTGGGACGGGAAACCCATCGTGCGTGAACGCGTGCGCTGGCCGGTTGTTGAGGCAATGGGCACCGCGTATGCACTGCACTGCGTGACCGGTGAGGCGCAATACGAAACCTGGTATCAGACCTGGTGGGATTACTGCGTGAAATACCTGATGGACTACGAAAATGGTTCGTGGTGGCAGGAGCTGGACACTGACAACAACGTCACCACCAAAGTCTGGGACGGCAAACAGGATATTTATCATCTGCTGCACTGTCTGGTGATCCCGCGTCTGCCGCTGGCACCTGGGCTGGCGCCTGCCGTGGCTGCGGGTCTGCTGGACGTTAATGCAAAATAAAAATCACGGAGACCATCATGAGTACCCTACAAAATAAAAATACTCAGATTGAATTTATCGCCGGTAATAACGAATTTTCGCTGATTTATCAGCAGCGTCTGATTTTACGTCATACCGCGCAAGCGCCTTGTTTGTGGATTGGCGGCGGCGAAGCGGATATCGATATGTTTCGCGGTAATTTCAGTATTAAAGATCGTCTGAATGAAAAGGTCGCCCTGACAGACGTTAAGATCACTGCGCAACCCGCGGGATGGCACTTACATTTCAGCCGTGGCAATACGCTCAGCGCCACGCTGGTTATCACCACCGATGATAACGGGCGTTTACAGCTCAACCTGCAAAATGATAACCGCGCACATAACCGCATCTGGCTGCGGCTGGCAGCGCAACCGCAAGATCATATTTACGGCTGCGGTGAACAATTCTCTTACTTTGATTTGCGCGGCAAACCTTTCCCGCTGTGGACCAGCGAGCAGGGCGTCGGGCGCAACAAACAAACCTATGTGACCTGGCAGGCCGACTGCAAAGAGAACGCAGGCGGCGACTATTACTGGACGTTCTTCCCCCAGCCGACCTTTGTCAGCACGCAGAAGGTTTACTGCCATGTTGAAAACAGCGGTTATATGAATTTCGATTTCAGCGCGCCGGACTACCACGAACTGGCCTTCTGGGAAGATAGCGCCACGCTGCGTTTTGAATGCGCCGACGACTATATCAGCCTGCTGGAAAAACTCACTGCGCTGTTGGGCCGCCAGCCGGAATTACCGGACTGGGTATACGACGGCGTGACGCTGGGTATTCAGGGCGGCACGGAAGTCTGCCAGCAGAAACTCGACGTGATGCGCGAAGGCGGCGTGAAGGTCAACGGCATCTGGGCGCAGGACTGGTCCGGTATCCGCATGACCTCATTCGGCAAACGCGTGATGTGGAACTGGAAGTGGAACAGTGAGCTGTATCCGCAACTCGACCAGCGTATTCCTCAGTGGAAAGAAGAGGGCGTGCAGTTCCTTTCTTACATCAATCCGTATGTCGCCAGCGATCGGGATTTGTGTGCCGAAGCCTCAAAAAAAGGCTATCTGACCAAAGATGCCACGGGGGGCGATTATCACGTCGAGTTCGGCGAGTTTTACGCAGGCGTGGTCGATCTGACCAATCCTGCTGCCTATGACTGGTTCAAAAACGTCATCAAAAAGAACCTGATTGAACTGGGATGTGGCGGCTGGATGGCGGATTTCGGTGAATATCTGCCAACCGATACTTTCCTGCACAACGGCGTCAGTGCGGAAATCATGCATAACGCCTGGCCCGCACTGTGGGCGAAATGTAACTACGAAGCCTTGCAGGAAACCGGCAAGCTCGGCGAGGTGCTGTTCTTTATGCGCGCCGGTTACACCGGCAGCCAGAAATATTCGACGATGATGTGGGCGGGTGATCAGAACGTTGACTGGAGCCTGGACGACGGGCTGGCCTCGGTGATCCCGGCGGCCTTGTCGCTGGCAATGAGCGGCCACGGTCTGCATCACAGCGATATTGGCGGTTACACCACGCTGTTCGAGATGAAACGCAGCAAAGAACTGCTGCTGCGCTGGTGCGATTTCAGCGCCTTCACCCCGATGATGCGCACTCACGAAGGCAACCGTCCGGGCGATAACTGGCAGTTTGACGGCGACGCGGAAACCATTGCGCATTTCGCCCGCATGACCGGCGTGTTCACTCATCTCAAACCGTATATCCGGCAGGCCGTGCAACAAAACAGTCAGCGCGGTTTACCGGTGATGCGTCCGTTGTTCCTGCATTACGAAGACGATGCCCGCACGTATGCCCTGAAATATCAGTACCTGTTTGGCCGCGATCTGCTGGTGGCACCGGTGCATGAAGAAGGGCGCAGCGACTGGTCGCTGTATCTGCCGCAGGATACGTGGATCAACGCCTGGACCGGGGAAACGCATCACGGCGGCGATATTACGGTGGCCGCGCCGTTAGGACAGCCGCCGGTCTTTTATCGTGCAGACAGCGAGTGGGCAGCGCTGTTCGGTGCATTACGTCACCTCTGATAAGGCTTGCCCGCCGGGGGGGAATACATCGCCCCGGCGGGTGAAGGAGAATAATAATGAGTCAGACAACATCGGAAAACCCCGCGACCCTGCGCCTGCCTTTCAGGGAGAAACTGGCCTACGGCATGGGGGATTTAGGCTCCAATATCCTGCTCGATATTGGCACGCTGTACCTGCTGAAATTTTACACTGACGTGCTCGGCCTGCCGGGGACTTACGGCGGCATTATCTTTTTGATCGCCAAATTCTTTACCGCATTTACCGATATGGGCACCGGCATCATGCTGGATTCGCGCCGTAAGATCGGGCCAAAGGGCAAATTCCGCCCCTTCGTATTGTACGCCGCGTTTCCGGTGACGTTGCTGGCCGTCGCCAATTTCGTCGGCACACCGTTTGAGATCACCGGTAAAACCGTCGTGGCAACACTGTTGTTTATGTTGTACGGGCTGTTTTTCAGCATGATGAATTGCTCGTATGGCGCGATGGTGCCTGATATCACCAAAAACCCGGACGAGCGGGCGTCACTCGCGGCATGGCGGCAGGGTGGTGCTACGCTGGGGCTGTTGTTGTGTACCGTTGGATTTGTGCCGGTGATGAATCTGCTCGAAGGCAGTTCGCAGCGCAGTTATATCTTTGCGGCGACGCTGTTCTCGCTGGTGGGCTTGTTGTTTATGTGGCTGTGTTATGCCGGGGTGAAAGAGCGTTATGTCGAGGCGCAGCCCGCCAGTGATACGCAAAAACCGGGGCTGTTGCCGTCATTCCGGGCGATTGCCGGTAACCGTCCGCTGTTCATTCTGTGCATCGCCAATCTCTGCACGCTGGGGGCGTTTAACGTCAAACTGGCGATTCAGGTGTATTACACACAGTACGTGCTGAATGACCCGATCCTGCTCTCTTATATGGGTTTTTTCAGCATGGGATGCATTTTCATTGGCGTGTTCCTGATGCCTGCCGCCGTCCGGCGATTCGGTAAGAAAAAAGTCTATATCGGCGGTCTGACGCTGTGGATTGTCGGCGACATCCTTAACTACTTCTATGGCAGCGGCTCGGTCAGCTTTGTCGCGTTCTCCTGTCTGGCGTTCTTCGGATCGGCGTTCGTCAATAGCCTGAACTGGGCGCTGGTGTCCGACACGGTGGAATACGGCGAGTGGCGCACCGGCGTGCGTTCGGAAGGCACGGTCTACACCGGTTTCACCTTCTTTCGCAAAGTTTCACAGGCACTGGCGGGGTTCTTCCCCGGCCTGATGCTGACGCAAATCGGCTATGTGCCTAACGTGGTGCAGTCGGCGCACACGCAGGAAGGGCTGCGCCAGTTGATCTTCATTTATCCCTGTGCGCTGGCGGCAATCACCATCGTGGCGATGGGCTGTTTCTATAACCTCAACGAGAAAATGTACGTGCGCATCGTTGCGGAAATTGAGCAGCGTAAGCAGACGGCATAATGCATTCACTGTAACAGCGCCCTGCGGGGCGCTTTGAGGATCGCCTATGAAGGATTGTCATCACCCTGATCCGCTGACGTTGCGTGAGAAGTGCGCCTATGGAATGGGCGATTTTGGCTCGAACCTGATGTTATGTATCGGGACGCTGTATCTCCTGAAGTTTTATACCGATGAACTGGGCATGCCGGCGTTTTATGGCGGCATCATCTTCCTGGTGGCGAAGTTTTTCACCGCTTTCACCGATATGCTGACGGGCGTGTTACTTGATTCCCGCCGTCATATTGGTGCGCGGGGTAAGTTCAGACCGTTCATTTTGTATGCCTCCGTCCCGGTAGGGCTGATCGCGACGGCGCAGTTTATGGCGAATGATTTTGGCCTGCCGGTGAAAACGGCACTCGCCACCGTACTGTTTATGTTGTTCGGCTTGTTCTACAGCCTGATGAATTGTTCATACGGCGCGATGGTGCCCGCTATCACCAAAAATCCCCATGAACGGGCGCAGCTTGCCGCGTGGCGCCAGGGCGGTGCCACGCTCGGATTATTGTTGTGTACCGTCGGGTTTATGCCGGTACAGGCGTTGTTCGGCAATTCCCCTTCGGTGGGGTATTTCTCCGCTGCCCTGATTTTCGCCACCTGCGGCATTCTGTGTATGGGCTGGTGCTATCGCGGCGTCAGGGAACGTTACGTTGAACTCACGCCTGCGGGACATAAATCCGGCATCCTGCGGTCGTTTCGCGCCATATTTCGTAATCCGCCGTTGCTGGTACTGTGCCTCGCCAATCTGTGTACGCTGGCGGCGTTTAACATCAAACTGGCGATCCAGGTGTATTACACGCAGTACGTGCTTAATGATATTCATCTGTTGTCGTGGATGGGGTTTTTCAGCATGGGCTGCATTCTGGTCGGTGTCTTTCTGGTGCCGGGTTGCGTGAAACGCTTTGGCAAAAAACAGGTGTACCTGGGGGGATTACTGTTATGGGCAACCGGCGATATGCTTAATTTCCTGTGGGGAAACAGCTCGTTAAGCTTTGTGCTGTTTTCCTGCATGGCATTTTTTGGCACCGCATTTGTCAACAGCCTGAACTGGGCGCTGGTGCCAGATACCGTGGATTACGGCGAATGGAAAACCGGTATTCGTGCCGAAGGCTCGGTGTATACCGGTTATACCTTTTCACGGAAAATATCTGCCGCGCTTGCCGGGTTCCTGCCGGGAATTATGCTGACTCAAATCGGTTATATCCCGAATGTGGTGCAGGGCAGCGCGACCTTACTCGGTTTGCGTCAGCTGATCTTTATCTGGCCCTGTGCACTGGCTATCAGTGCGGCGATCATTATGGGCGTATTTTACAAACTCAATGAGGAACGCTTTGCCAGAATCATTGAGGAAATCGGTGCGCGCAAAAAAGGGGAGATTTCAGATCCGGTCACCGGCAAAGAAAAGACGTCTGTGTTAAGCCTGTAAATCGTTCAGGTTTGCTATGGTTAACCGAGGGCACTTTCGTGCTACGTAGCCATCACGTTACAAGGAGAAACCCAAACATGACCAGTTCGGAATTGCTGACCTATTGCATGGGAAAACCCGGTGCGGAGCAAAGTGTTGAAAATCAGCGCGGTGCAAATCAGGTAAAAGTGGGCGACGCGATGTTTGCCATGGTGTGTGAAATTGATGGCCGCGAGGCTATTTCGCTGAAAACCAGCCCTGAACTGGCAGAGCAATTACGGGCAGCACATCCGGATATTGTGCCGGGAGATCATCTCAACAAAGCGCACTGGAATACCGTGTTCCTCGACGGCTCGCTGCCCGATTCACAGTTTTATTATCTGATTGATGATTCCTACCAGTTGGTGGTATCCGGTCTGCCGGAGGCGGTGCGTCAGGAAATTGGCCGCTGATTATCCGGCCAGTTGCCACTGCTGAGGGTTGCAGGAGAGAAGTCCGCCACCTCTGCCCGCCACGGCAGTGCGCCGCGAAAGCGCCACACGCGGGTGATGTCCAGACTCCAGTAACGTTCTGCGCCTGCTGGCCCGGGAATATCCTCCGGCTGCCAGTGGATTAGCGTGTGTCCCTGAAGATGCAGCAGGTCACCGTTTTCGAAATCGATAAACAGCAGCGCTGCACGCGGTTCTGCCAGCAAATTCCCCAGCGTATTCATATAACGGTTGCCGCGAAAATCAGGCACCCACAAGCGGTTTCCCACCAGATGCGCAAATCCCGGCTGGCCGCCGCGATGCGACACATCGGCACCGCCGTGCGCGTGGCTGGCGATAAAAAACGTATCGGCGCGGGCAATCAGTGCGCGGGCGTCAGCATCCGGTTCGGTCATATCCTCCCGCGCAGCCAGCGGCAAACTGACGGGCACATCGGCCAGTTTGCGTATCTGGATATACTGCGGACAATTACCAAAACTTTGATCGACGACGATCTCAATGCGGTTTTTATCCATGCGCCCGATCCTGCCGTTCACGCGGTTACGCCGCCGGTTGGAAAAATCGATCCCCAGCCCGCCAATCTGTTTCCCCGGCTGTAAAGCGGCCAGGGCCGGATCGTCCGCCCGTCGCGGCGCATTTATCCGCAAATGGATGTCATCCGGCGTACTGATAAACCCGGCGGGGCCGGTCAGCAGAGTTGCCACCGGCCAGCCGTTTTCGTCCAGTGTTGAGATAAACAGATACGGCAGCGCGGCGAAAAAAAGCCGGTGCTGTTCCGGCATCGCATCGCGGATGCCGTGTGCGGAAACATCAAACCCTGCCATGTCCTGTGCCAGGATTTCGTCTGCATGGAAAGGATTGTTCATCGCGTTTTACCCCGCCATTTCAGGCAGTGGCAACGCCGGAAGTGGCGTAAAGCCCGGCAGGCTTTCCACCCGTTTCAGCCAGCGGCGAATCGCCGGGTAATCCGCCAGTGAAACGCCGCCTTCCGGTGCCGTCGCCACATAGCTGTAACAGGCCAGATCGGCAATCGTTGCCCGCTCCGTCGCCAGAAACTCGCGGCTTTCCAGATGCTGTTCAAGCTGTGGCAGAAACTTTGCTGTCACGGCCAGCGCGCTTTCATAAGATTCCGGGGCCGCGAACTGTTTCACCATACGGGCAGATGCCGGGCCGTAACGCACTTCACCGGCGGCGCGGGACAACCATTTTTGCACCTCAGCGGCCTGCACCGGATCTTCCGGCAACCAGTGGCTGTCGGGCGCGTAACGTTTCACCAGATACACCAGAATCGCATTGCTGTCGGTGACAACGAGTTCGCCGTCGGTCAGCACCGGCACCTGCTGCAGCGGATTTAACTGCGCGAATTCGGCGGTTTGACGAATGTCTTTGCCGCCGTCTTTGTTCTCAAAGGGCAGGCTGAGCATGTTCAGCAACAGAGTTACGCGGTGGCAATGGCCGGAAAGCGGTGTGCTGTAAAGTTGAATGGCTGGCATGGAATGTCTCCTTTATGGGTCTGGCGTCAAGATTACTCTTGCATCAAATGATTGGGATCCACGAAGATTGAAATTGAGCGTTTCACCTGGTGGAAGAATCTATGGACCGTTTAGACGAAATGGCGATTTTTGTCGCTGTACTTCAGTATGGCAGCCTGGCGGAAGCTGCCCGTAAACTTCACCGTTCTCCTCCGGCGATCACCCGCGCCATTGCCTCGCTGGAACACCGTTTCGGCGCAAGGCTGGTCGAGCGCACCACGCGCAGTCTGGCGCCAACAGAAGCAGGCGCACGGCTGGCGGAAAAAGCGCGACTGCTGCTCAGCCAGTATCAGAACGCGGTAGAAGATACCGCGGAAACCCAGCTCAGCGGCCTGCTGCGCATCACCGCACCGGTACAGTTTGGTCGTAAACACGTCGCGCCGCTGGTGATGGAATTTCTGGCGCAACATCCTGATATGCAAATCGAAATGATGTTAAATGACCGTAATCTGGATCTGATTGACGAAGGGTTAGATCTGGCGGTGCGCATCGGTCATCAGGAAGATTCAGGCAAAGTCGCCCGTAAGGTTGCGCAAGTCACCCGCGTTCTGGTCGCCAGTCCGGCGTATCTGGCGCAGCATGGCGAACCACAGCATCCGTCGGAACTCGCTTCTCATCAGACGGTGATGGGCACGCTGCGTACCCAAATCCGTGAATGGCGTTTCGGGCCGAATGAGGACGATTTGCGCGTGCGGCTGTCGCCACGTTTGCTTTCCAACGATGTGGAATCGCAACTGCTGGCGGTGCGCAGCGGGCAGGGGATCGCACGGTTATTGTCGTATCAGGTCAGGGATGATGTGCAGGCAGGCCGTATGGTGCGGCTGCTGAAGGATTTCGAACCTTTGCCGTTGCCGGTACAACTGGTGGCGCAGCAGGTACAGCAAATGCCACGCAAGGTACGGACTTTCTGGGATTTTGCTTATCAGCGGCTGAGTGCACTGCCGCAGCTTCATGCTTTAGATGCATCTTCGGAACAGTGACGCCGATCACGCTCGCGGGCGGTAAAAATAACCTACTCTGAGAGTTGTGCAAAAACAGTGAGTTACTTGAGGACAGGTTGTCCGTTTGCTCACGCCAACCCAGAAGGAAAGGATGATGACCCGTAACCGGCTGAATCTTGCCACGCTTTTGATTCTGGCGCTCAGCGCGCCGTTCCCGCTGACCGTCTCTGCGCAAAGCTTGCCGCAGGATCCTGATGCGTCGGTGCCTGCCAAAAATTACATCACGGCGGTGAATCCTGATTTAACCATCACTTACCGGCTGTATGCGCCGACTGCCGAACATGTCGATGTGGTGACCGGTGCCACGCCGGTGACCTACATTCCGCATCAGATGACCAAGGACGATAAAGGTGTCTGGAGCTGGACATCGGGTGCACAGAAGCCTGATCTGTATGAATATTTCTTCAACGTGGATGGCTTGAGGATTGCCGATCCGGGCAGTGCAATGCCCAAGCCACAGCGTCAGGTGAATACCAGTTTGATCCTGGTGCCCGGCAGTATTCTTGATGTGAAAAACGTGCCGCACGGCGAAGTCCGCACGCTGACCTATCATTCCGCCGCGCTGAATTCCGAGCGTCAGGTCGCGGTGTGGACGCCACCGGGTTACACCGATGCTTCACAGCCGTTGCCGGTGCTGTATTTCTATCACGGCTTTGGCGACACCGGTCGCTCGGCGCTGGATCAGGGGCGCATTCCGCAAATCATGGATAACCTGCTGGCGGAGAAAAAAATCGTGCCGATGCTGGTGGTCATTCCGGATACCGAAACCGACGCCAAAGGTGTGGTGCCGGAAGATTACGTCACCAAAGATCGCCGCAAAGAGTTTTATCCGCGCAATGCTGCCGCCGCAGATAAAGAGCTGACCGGTGATATTATCCCGCTGATTTCTAAAACCTTCCGTGTGCGTGATGACGCAACCGGACGCGCGCTGGCCGGGCTTTCACAAGGCGGTTATCAGACGCTGGTCAGTGGCATGACGCATCTCGACCAGTTTGGCTGGCTGGCGACACTCAGCGGTGTCAGCACCACCACCGTACCCAATGCGGATGTGGCGAAACGCTTCGCTGAACCGGAAAAAATCAATGCACAGCTGAAAAACTTCACCGTGGTTGTCGGCGAGAAAGATGTGGTAACAGGGAAGGACATTGCCGGATTGAAAACCGAGCTGGAAGAGAAAAAGATTAAATTCGATTACCACGAATTCCCGAATCTCGGCCATGAAATGGACGTCTGGCGCCCGGCCTATGCGGAGTTTGTGCAGAAGATATTTAAGTAACATATGAACAACGTCGCGGAAGTGGCGTTGTTTATACTTATCCAAATCAGCTTAATGAGGTATTCAGGCCGTGATCCATTGTCTTAAAATATTAACCATTACGGGGGAGAATGCCTCAAGATGACCGTCCGCGGGTGCTGAGATATCTTCTATAACCGCTCGCAAAAGATCATCGTCCTCCAGCCCTGCCTCCGCATCGAGACCATTTTTCAGCATCAATGTACTGACTAACTGTTTTCGCTTTTCAATCAGGGCACGATTATTTTTTTCGGTATCGCCTAAGTTAAGAACGCGGATTGTTTCTTCAGCGCGTGCGCTTAAGCCTTCTATTCGCCCACTAATTTTAAAACGAAACTCAGTTTCACACTCGTTCATAAAAGGTGTCAGTGGCAGAGGCTGAGCGGCATGTGAGTCGTCACATTGATTGAGCGCCGTACAGCTGGCCACGATATTTGTGTAATCCAGACTGCGGTGGGGTGCCAATTTTCGAGCCTCAACGTGCTCATTCATGCAGTCATCATTCTGACCGGTAATTGCCTGACAACAATACGCACAGATATAAAACTGTTCACGCACACAGTAAAAGCGAATATCAACTCTTTCCCGGTTTGTCAGTCCGGTGTAATTGCCCGCAGGATTTGCGGCTTTCCAATCGGTTAGACTGGGTGGCTCCATTCCTTTATCAACTTTCCTCACGGCGTAACTCCTGTTTACGCAGCAACAATCTTGCCCTGATTAATTCTATATTTGACGCAGGGAGTACGGTCTCAAGTTCGTTAATAATTGATCTGGCCGCGTCGATTTTTTTGTCATGAATTGCATCTAATAAGTCGTTCAAACGTATGTTGATGTGGTTATTGCGGATATCAGTGTCCATGACATCTAACAGAACAGAGTTGGCATCTTGTCCGTATTGGGTTGAGACTTCTTTACTTTGGCCATTCTCTAAGGAGTAAACCAATACATCTTTGTAATCGCGGATCACCAAAGGGGAGTGCGTTGATAAAATGAACTGACAATTTGGAAACGTTGAAGTTAAGCGCTCTATTAAACTGCGTTGCCATTGCGGATGAAGGTGCATATCCACTTCATCAATTAAAATAATTCCATCACCTGATAACGGATTGTTTGAAGCAGGATTCATAATTGCTAAGCGTCGTGCAATATCTCCCACCAATGCCATCAGAGACTTCTCACCCTGTGACAGTTGTGAAACGCTTAACGTCTCGCCCTGTTTATCAATGGTCATATGCAGTCGGGGTTTACGCCTTACCCGAATATTTGTAAAACCTGGCATGAAGTGATGGATAGCAGAACGTACGGCCGTTAATTGCTTGTCTTTGGCTGCATCACGAAGTTCGTTAAGTTTCACGATAGATGCATGATTTTCACCAATAATTTTGGTCATTGCTTCAAAAGATTCTTCAGTAAACCCCCGCTCATTTTCAGAATCTTCGCGTTCGCGAAACCACTCAAAGAAGCGCCTGAAGTCTACTCCCTGACTCAACGAATTATCGTATCCATCAAGTTGAGTAAAGGTATGTTTTTCTCTGATTTTAAGTGGGATATCCAGGACTGCCCGTTCAACAGGGTAGAACGCTATCAGTGGCAGTGCAGTTTTGTCATTATCTGAAAGCTTGGTCCTGTAGATATCAGTTAATGCAGACAAAGAACTCAAATGTGTTTGAAATACAGCTTTTCGCCCTGCACGGGTTTTGGCTATTGCCCATGTAAAAGATTTTCCAACGTGCGCGTCGAGGACTTCGAGTTCAATGGATGCCGAATTTTGTCCATTAAGGATGACATCTTCCGAAACAGGGCTTCCATTGCCCTTTTCCGAACGAATGCGTGAGATAAACCAGCTCAACGATGTCGCTATAGATTTAAGTAATGAGGTTTTTCCTGCCCCATTGTTACCGACAAAAACGGTCGTATTGCCAGTACAATTCTCAGTTGGTGATAGCGCTATTTCCAAATCCTCAAAACGACCAACGTTAATCAGACGAATGTTTTTAATTTCCATAACGCTACCCTTTAGCTTTTAAAAATAACTTCGACGCATTGTATCTGCTAATTCATGATTTTAAGCGCTTTTCTTCGCCTGCTGGCTGTGGCGTTCCAGCAACGGTTTCAGGAAGCGCGCAGTATGCGATTCTTTGCATTCCGCAACGGTTTCCGGCGTACCGGCGACCAGAATCTGTCCGCCGCCCGCACCGCCTTCCGGCCCGAGATCGACAATCCAGTCCGCGGTTTTAATCACGTCCAGATTGTGTTCAATCACCACGATGGTGTTGCCCTGATCGCGTAGCTGATGCAGCACTTCCAGCAGTTGCTGAATATCGGCAAAGTGCAGGCCGGTGGTCGGTTCGTCGAGAATATACAACGTCTGACCGGTGCCGCGTTTGGACAGCTCACGCGCCAGTTTGACGCGCTGTGCTTCACCGCCGGACAGCGTGGTCGCTGACTGGCCGAGGCTGATGTAGGTCAGACCGACGTCGATCAGCGTCTGCAATTTACGCGCCAGCGCAGGGACGGCATCGAAGAAATCACGCGCTTCTTCAATGGTCATCTCCAGCACTTCATGGATGCTCTTGCCTTTATATTTAATTTCCAGCGTTTCGCGGTTATAGCGTTTGCCTTTGCACTGATCGCACGGCACATAAATATCCGGCAGGAAGTGCATTTCAACTTTGATCACGCCGTCGCCCTGACAGGCTTCGCAGCGGCCGCCTTTGACGTTGAAACTGAAACGCCCCGGCGTGTAGCCGCGTGAACGTGATTCCGGCACACCGGCAAACAGCTCGCGCACCGGCGTGAAAATACCGGTGTAGGTTGCCGGGTTAGAGCGCGGCGTACGGCCAATCGGGCTCTGGTCGATGTCGATGACTTTATCGAAATGGCCCAGACCTTCGATTTCACGGTACGGCGCAGCTTCAGCAATCGTTGCGCCATTCAGCTCGCGCTGTGCCAGCGGGAACAGCGTGTCGTTAATCAGCGTCGATTTACCGGAGCCGGACACGCCGGTGATACAGGTAAACAGGCCCACCGGCAGCGTCAGCGTGACATCTTTCAGGTTGTTACCTTTGGCACCGGAAAGTTTCAGCACTTTGGTGGCATCCGCCGGGACGCGCTGCGCCGGTACGGAGATTTCCCGTTTACCGCTCAGGAACTGGCCGGTCAGTGAATTCTCGGTCGCCATAATGTCTTCAGCGGTGCCTTCAGCCACCACTTCGCCACCGTGTACGCCTGCACCCGGACCAATATCAATAATATGGTCGGCGGCGCGGATCGCGTCTTCGTCGTGCTCGACCACAATCACCGTGTTACCGAGGTCGCGCAGGTGGATCAGGGTTTCCAGCAGACGTTCGTTGTCGCGCTGATGCAGGCCGATAGACGGCTCATCCAGCACGTACATCACGCCCACCAGACCGGCACCAATCTGGCTCGCCAGACGGATACGCTGGGCTTCGCCGCCGGACAGCGTTTCCGCAGAACGTGACAGCGAGAGGTAATTCAGGCCGACGTTCACCAGGAATTTCAGGCGATCGCCAATCTCTTTCAGCACTTTCTCAGCAATTTTGGCGCGCTGACCGCTGAGTTTCATATTGCGGAAGAAATCCATCGCATGGCCGATGCTGAAATCAGAGATTTCCGGCAGCGTGGTTTCTTCCACGAATACGTTACGCGCTTCCTCGCGCAGACGGGTGCCGCGGCAGGAAGTACACGGACGGTTGCTGATGTATTTCGACAGTTCTTCACGTACTGCGCTGGATTCCGTTTCTTTATAACGGCGCTCCATATTGTGCAGCACGCCTTCAAACGGATGGCGACGAATCGAGGTATCACCGCGATCGTTGATGTATTTGAATTCAATGGTGGTTTTGCCGGAACCGTGCAGGATGGCGTTTTGCACGTCGCTGCTCAGTTCGTTAAACGGCGCTTCCACGTCGAAATCATAATGCTCACCGAGAGAGCGCAGCATCTGGAAATAATAGAAGTTACGACGATCCCAGCCGCGGATAGCCCCACCCGCCAGCGAAAGCTCAGGGTTCTGCACCACACGATCAGGATCGAAGAACTGCTGCACGCCCAGCCCGTCACAAGTCGGACAGGCACCTGCCGGGTTGTTGAACGAGAACATACGCGGTTCAAGCTCGCGCATGCTGTAGCCGCACACCGGACAGGCAAAGTTGGCCGAGAACAGCATTTCTTCGGCTTTCGGGTCATCCATATCGGCGACCACGGCGGTACCACCGGAAAGTTCGAGGGCAGTTTCAAACGATTCCGCCAGGCGCTGTGCCAGATCGTCACGCACTTTAAAGCGGTCAACGACCACTTCAATGGTGTGTTTCTTCTGCAATTCTAATTTTGGCGGATCGGACAAATCACACACTTCACCATCAATACGCGCACGGATATAGCCCTGCGACGCCAGATTTTCCAGCGTCTTGGTATGCTCACCCTTGCGGTCTTTAATGATGGTCGCCAGCAGCATCAGACGCTGGCCTTCCGGCTGTGCCAGCACGTTATCCACCATCTGGCTGACGGTCTGGGCTGACAGCGGAATATTATGATCCGGGCAGCGCGGCTCGCCCACGCGGGCAAACAGCAGGCGCAGGTAGTCGTGGATTTCGGTGATGGTCCCGACGGTAGAGCGCGGGTTGTGCGACGTTGATTTTTGCTCAATCGAAATCGCCGGAGACAGACCTTCAATATGGTCGACGTCCGGTTTTTCCATTAAGGATAAAAATTGGCGTGCGTAGGCCGACAGCGACTCGACGTAGCGGCGCTGGCCTTCGGCGTACAGCGTATCGAACGCCAGAGAGGACTTGCCTGAACCGGATAAGCCGGTGACAACAATCAGTTTGTCGCGCGGGATAATCAGGTTGATATTCTTGAGATTATGGGTGCGTGCGCCCCGAACTTCGATCTTATCCATTCATCATTCCCGGATTAACTTGATAGCTCACCGTGCCGGTGACCGCCGTGAAAACCAGTTTCGCGCCAGCCATCGAATCGGGCACAGAGAAGAACGTAACGCGCAATTATGACACAAATCACAGCCTGTGCCACCCCAAAACCTGAATGTATATCCAGTACTCAATGTAACAATGGAATGTTTGCTGAACAATCTGGAAAGAAAATCGCAGTGCATGACATCCGTGGTACGGAGGCAACGTTTTGTGGTTATAATGTCGCGAAGTGAGTTTCCTCACACCCCAAACTGTGGTTTCAACCACGACATACATCATCAGGAGAATCCACATGGCCAGCAGAGGCGTAAACAAAGTTATTCTCGTCGGTAATCTGGGGCAAGACCCGGAAGTCCGCTACATGCCTAACGGCGGCGCGGTTGCCAACATCACTCTGGCAACGTCTGAAAGCTGGCGTGACAAAGCCACCGGCGAGCAGAAAGAAAAAACCGAATGGCACCGTGTGGTGTTGTTCGGCAAATTAGCGGAAGTCGCAGGCGAATACCTGAAGAAAGGTTCTCAGGTTTATATCGAAGGCGCATTGCAAACCCGTAAATGGACCGATCAGGCTGGCGTTGAAAAATACACCACCGAAGTCGTTGTTAACGTCGGCGGCACCATGCAGATGCTCGGCGGCCGTGCAAGCGGCGGCGCACCAGCAGGTGGCGGTCAGCCATCCGCAGGCGGCCAGCAGGGCGGTTGGGGTCAGCCTCAGCAGCCACAAGGCGGCAACCAGTTCAGCGGCGGTCAGCAATCTCGTCCGGCTGCGCAAAACAACGCGCCAGCACAGAACAACGAACCCCCAATGGATTTCGACGACGATATCCCGTTCTGATTCATTGCCTTCGGGCATCAACGCTGCAAAGCAAAAAGCCCCGAAAGGGGCTTTTTGCTTTGCAGCGTTGACTACTTTCAATTCCTCACACTTTCCCCACCGCACCAAACACTAATCTGCCCTGATGGAATGTCGCTTTCACCTCTGACACCCGCGCCACCGCTTCGGCAGAGCAACTGGCGTCGACCAGGATCATTTCGGCGTTATCGTTCACCGCAGGCCACTGGCGTTTGCCGCTGTCGTCGAGCGGCAGGACGTTGCCGGTGGCGATAGCGAGGGAGCGCGTCAGGCCAAATTCGTCGGAGTTACCGTAGAGCTGGGCGTAGAGGCTGGCTTTTTCCAGCATGCTGCCGGTGCCGAACGGCGACCAGTGATCAATGACGCTGTCTGTGCCGGTCATGACAAATACGCCGTTCTGGCTGAGCTGCGGCAGCGGCATATTCAGTTTGCCAAGCGGAATGGTGGAAGCGACGGTGAACTGCTGCTCTGAAAGCCCGGCAATGACGTCGTCGAGTTCCGCGCCCTGCATCATCGCCAGCGCAAAACCGTGGCTGAGCGTCACTTTGCCTTTCAGTTGCGGGTTTTTCTCCACGGTCTGAATCATGTATTTCACTGCCGCGATACCGGCCGGTGTGGTTTCATGCAGATGAATATCCACGCCTTTATTCGTATCCAGTGCAATCTGAAACATCGCGTCGAGGGATTTTTCCATCGCGCCATCCACGTTAGTCGGATCCAGTCCGCCGACGTATTGCACGCCCATTTGCATCGCCTCACGCATCAGGCCATCGACTTTCGAATGCAGCAAGCCGTGTTGCGGGAACGCCACAATTTCACAACTGAAATCCTGCTGATGTTTTTCCAGTGCGATTTTCAGATGCTCAAGGCTTTTCAGGCCGCTGACCGGGTCGATATTGCAGTGGCTGCGCGCCACGGTGGTGCCTTTGGAATGCAGCAGCCCGATGATCGCTTCGGCATGTTCCACCGATGTTGGTAGCAGTTTGGGGATCAGCACCTGTTCGCGGGCAATCATGTCCATGATGGTTTTGCCTTTACGCGGGCGTGGCGCTTCCCATTTGCCGCCGTAGAAGGTTTTGTCGAGGTGAATATGCATGTCGCGCGTGGCGGGCAGCAGAAGTAATCCTCTGGCATCAAAAGCAGGCAAGGTGCTGGCCGGGGCGTCTTTTGCAGGCTGGATCGCCACGATTTTGCCGTTGTTGATTTCCAGGTTGTACAGGCCGGTTTGGGTGGCAATAACGATATCGCCTTCGCGCTCAAAACCCTCTTCCAGCCGCACATTGCGCAACTGGTAATGCGACGCAGAAATTGCGTTGATCTGGCTGGCATCGTCACATTTTTCGTCCATCGCGCCCGGTTTGAACGGGGAGGCTGATGCCATACCTGCGGTTAACAGCGCGCCGGTGGCAGTGATTTTGGCGCTATGCGAAAGAAAGTTTCTGCGGCTTTGTTGCTGAGGATTTTGCACGTCGAATTCCTTAATCATGATGCGGGACGGGAGGATGCTGCTTTTCCCTTCACCTTAAAAGATGACGCCGGTTCCGGCTGCGATTTTTCCCACTGCCTGCCAGTGGAAAATGCAATGGCTAACTAAGCTGACAAAAATCCTTTAATTTTCCGGCCAGTGCGATTTGCGCAGGCGTCGCGTCGTGGCGGTAAAACAGCGCCAGCTCGACGTTATCAATCGGCGGCAATCCGCTTTCTGCCCCAAGAATCCGGTGCTCCGGCTGGCGGCAACTGGCGGGCAATAAGGTGACGCCCAATCCGGCCGCACTGGCAGCGACCAGCGCGGCGAGGCTGGCGCTGCTGTAACTGATACGCCAGCTACGTCCGAGAGCATCCAGTGCCTGACACAGTTCTTCGCGGTATAACCCGTTGAGCGGAAACAGCACCAGCGGGATGGGATCCCGTTCAAACGCCGGAAACGCCGCGCTGTCCAGCCACAGCATCGGCTCAGGGCGCGAGGCGTTGGCCTTTTCGCCGGTGAGTTGTTTCACCAGAATGATATCCAGCATCTCCTGTTGCCAGGCGCGGCGCAGTTCGTGACTCAGGCCGCTGGTGACATCAAGGCGAATATGCGGATGGGCGCGGCTGAATTGCGCCAGCAGGGACGTGGTAGCCGCAGCAAAATCTTCCGGCACGCCGAGACGCACTACGCCGTCCGGCCACTGGTCACTCAGCGCATCGTGCGCTTCACCGTTCAGGGCGATAATCCGCCGCGCATAACCCAACAACCGTTCGCCTTCTTCAGTCAGTTGCACCTGATGAGACGTGCGTTCCAGCAAAGGTTTTCCCAGCGCTTCTTCCAGGCGGCGGATTTGCTGGCTGACTGTCGATTGCGACAGGTACACGCGGTCGGCCGCACGGGTAAAACTGCCGGTTTCGCAGACGGCGACAAAACTAAGCAACTGCTGCGGGCTGAACATTGGATAGCGATTCATTTTTTAAATGTTTATGCTTTTGGTATTCGAAATATCAATACTTAGCAGAGTATCAACCTTCCCGCTCTCGCACCAGACCAGGGACTGAGAACCCCTTAGAAGAAAAGGTTTCCTTTATGTTTTCTGAATTAATCATGTTCAACATTGAAAGTCTTTTTTCTTTATCATTTGCAAAGTTTTTCTTAATAATGGAATGAAGTGATTTTATGAGAATGGATTCAGTTAGACTGATACAAAATTATAATGGGATATATAATAAATTCCGACAGGGGGAATATATTAAGAAAAACAAATGGGATCATTGTGATGAGAAAAAACGAAAAGGCGCATGGACCGGAAATGTCTATGATCGCGCCGGTCGGGTGGTTGAATATGGTCTTGAAAACGGTGTGTGTCAGGGGCTGGTGGGCGCATACCTGATATCAGGTCAAAGCTGGAGCCGGTTCAGTGCCTATATTGCCAGTGAAAAAGGTAAGACGGTGGTGCGGGGGATCATGAATTTTCAGGAACACCTGAGTGCCAGCGGGAATATGAAAGAAATGAAAAGTGTTTTTCATGGCATTCTAAAATCTTATCAGGTTAATTTTATTCGGGAGGAAATAAAATTGACTGGAAACACCGCAATTACCATGGCGCAGTCAATATTAAAAAGTGTCAGCCAGGGCAATGGCTGTCATATATCGATTAAAAAATCTTCCAGCGGACACTCATTAGGTCTCAGGGCAGAATCCAATCAAATAAAAATCTTTGACCCCAATTATGGTGAGACGGTTTTTCCCTTTAAGAATGGTATCAGCGATGAAATGGAAAAATTTCTGATACATATTTTTTCTGAATACTACAGCCAGTACTTTATGTTGACGGTTGAACATTATTCAGCTTCCGTTTTTTCCTGAATCTCCGGATTCACAGATAACAGTGAAAAACTACTTTTGAGGTTTTATTCTTAGCGTTGATATGTATTTAACTATCTGTATTCCGATTATTTAATGGTCGTTGTAAAATAAGTCAACTTAATTATTTATTTTAAAACAAATGTTTGTTACAAATTATAATGTCGAGGTACGATAATTTACTAACAGTAAAATGATTAACCTCAAGGGTGAAAGTATGTTCGTCTCAAAAAATAAAATTAAATATGGCAGGATAGCCATGGCTATCGCTGCTTGTTTGCCATTTTATACCTCAGCAGAAATAAATATTAGCAATGTGGCAACGCAAAGAGGTGGTTACCATTTACCAGATGCTGTAGTCACTGTGCCTGATGGCATGAAGATGATCGACATGAGTTCTATACGTCGGGAAATATCACCAGGTCCTTCTCCTTCTCCTAATCCTCCCGCGCCTGTTCCGGTTCCTGACCCTCATCAGGACGGGTTACCTATTCCTGATGATCAAAATGACTATGCCCGGATGAAACTCTCAACCGAAATATCTGGCTATAAGGTTTCAGAGAATTCAAATCCATATGAAATAAAAGCAATCACTGTGCCTGGTGGACAAGCCGTGCGTTTATTAGAAGCTAAAACGGTCGATTCCAGTGATAACAATATCTCTCCAGTTGTTGCAAAAGGGAAGATGGTTTACACCGATGTAAATGGGGTGGAGCATTCCCGTCCTTACGAAGTTTCAACAGACAGTGCGGAAGAAACATTCGAAGCACTGAAAAATATCAAAGAACAGCTGAGACAGGAGGTCTTCCCGGACGCGGCGGTAACCTCTGCGGTGTATGGTTCCATTGCTGCGCCAAAAGCCTGGAGCGCTGATACGACGGTCGGTGAAATACATGGCCGTCAGGTTAACGGGACTACTGAATTCTTTGAAGCAAAGTTTAATGGTAATGCGAAAAGTAAAAACTGGTATTACCCGGAAAATAAAAAAGATAATGCCTGGTGGCGTGTTGTTCATCCAAAAGAATATTATGCCATTACGTCTGACTGGCATTTTGGGGAGGAGACTACATCTACGCCATATAACACGGTGCCCAGCAAAGCTAACTTTAAGAAGATTGATGCAATTAACACACTGAAAGACAAATACGGTGATGCCTTCAGGGGGACGATTATTAACGGCGACATTACCCACTGGGGGCATGGTGGCGAGTGGTCTGATGCCAAGAAAGCTTTTGGCAAACTTAATGCACCTTACTGGTACGGGCTGGGTAATCATGATTATGACGGCAATGTGAATGACTGTGGTTTGTGGGAAAATCGCTGTGCAATTCGTAGTATCCGGAATTTAGTTGATCATATTAATAGTTTGAAAGATGTCGTTTCCGTTGATTACGACGTCATGAATGGTTATAAATTCCCGCATCTCAGTACCAACTATATTGGCAGTTTCGGTTACAGTTTTGATATTGCGGGTATTCGTTTCATTCAGCTTAATAATAATTTGCATTATACGAAGGAATTTTCAGGGTTTAATTCGGATGCTGCCCGCCGGTATGATATTAAGGTCAGGGACGGTGAAGGCTGGTTCCGTGAGCAGTTACGCGATGCAGGCATAAAAGGTAAAGCAACAATAGCGTTGGAGCATGGAGGTGAAAGTTACAGTGAAAATGAGACTCCAACGCGGGATATACTGGGGGAGTATGGCGGCTCGATAAGATTTGGTGGCCATTCACATGGTATCTCTTCATCAAACAGCGGGGCGGCTTATTACGGCGATATGCTGATTCTTGAGCTTGATTACAATAAGCAGATGGGAAAAACATATATGGTAAGCAATGATAAAATTGATGAAATGTCACCGGGAGCGGAATTTACACTTAATTTCAACGTCCCGGAAATGGCACCTGTACCGAAAAGTTACATCCTGAGTCTGCGTAATAAAGGCGGTTACACAGGTTATTACAGACTCACTTATACCAACAGCAGTACTAAAGCCAATTTCAATAAAGAATATAAATTATCGCTGGGTAATACTCAGCAGGTTATTATTCCTGCTGAAGCGACGAACGTAAAAATTAAAGGTGTAACAGGAACGGGACGGGCTTTATATTCCCAGTCACTGACCAAACAGGAAAATACCTGCATAGAAACGTGGGGAACGCTACCTCGTAACCTGCACTGGGGTTGGTGCAAGTAACGCACTGCGGCATTTGTGGATCCAAATTATCACTCCCTCTGCTGGGGGAGTGATTTGCGAATATTTGTCTGATGTAAATCTTCCTCCGGCTTTCTCTCCGCCCCATCCTTTCGCACCAGATTGATTCACTTCGCGGCTATTACGCCACTCTTGCTCCAAAACGACGCCTCGTTTTAGCGCATTTCACCTGCGCTTCGGCCGTTACTGATTTGCCTTAAGATTGTATACAAGGCTTTGGCGGCAAATCGTCTTTCTGGTACAGAAATTGCTTTTCCCTAAAGAGACTCAGGGGAGAAAAATATGAAAGCGATCGTGATTGGTGGCGGTATTGGCGGGGCGTGTGCGGCGATTGCGCTGAAGCGTTTTGGTATCGAAACGGCGGTATACGAGGCGGTGAAAGAGATCAAACCGGTCGGTGCGGCGATTTCCATCTGGCCTAACGGCGTAAAGTGTCTGAATTATCTCGGCATGAAAGAGGCGCTGCGCGAACTCGGCGGCAACATGCGTTTTATGGCCTACAAAGAATATCAGCAGGGCCAGACCATGACGCGTTTCAGTATGGATCCGCTGATCCAAAGCGTCGGCGAGCAGCCATATCCGGTGGCGCGTGCGGAACTTCAGTCGATGCTGCTGGAGACTTATGGACGCGATCAGGTGCAGTTTGGCAAGCGCGTGACGCACGTTGAAGAATCTGCCGACAGCGTCACCGCCTGGTTTGACGACGGCACGTCTGCGACCGGCGATCTGCTGATTGCCGCTGACGGCACCCATTCCATTATCCGCCAGCACGTTCTGGGTTATGCGACAGAGCGCCGCTATGCCGGTTATGTTAACTGGAACGGCCTGGTGGAAATCGATGAAAGCATCGCGCCTGCCGACCAGTGGACGACGTTTGTCGGCGAGGGTAAACGCGTGTCCCTGATGCCGGTGAGTGGCAACCGTTTCTACTTTTTCTTTGATGTGCCGCTGCCGAAAGGCTTGCCGCAGGATCGCACTACGGTACGCGAGGATTTACAGGGTTACTTTGCGGGCTGGGCGGAACCGGTACAGAAGCTGATCAGCCAGATCACTCCTGAAACCACCAACCGCGTTGAAATCCACGACATCGAACCCTTTATGCAACTGGTCAAAGGCCGGATTGCGCTGCTCGGTGATTCCGGCCACAGCACCACGCCGGATATCGGGCAGGGCGGTTGCGCGGCGATGGAAGATGCAGTGGTGCTGGCAAATATGCTGCAAACCAATTCATTAGGCATTGAAGATGCATTGCTGCGTTATCAGGAAAAACGGGCATATCGCGTGAAGGATCTGGTGCTGAAGGCGCGTAAACGCTGCGATGTCACCCACGGCAAAGAAATGGCCGTGACCGAACAATGGTATGAGGATCTGAAAAGCGAAACCGGCGAACGCATTCTTTCCGGCATGTGCGAAACCATTCTGGGCGGTCCGCTGGAATAACGTCGGGGGCGTAAGAAACAACTTTTACATATCCTTAAAGCTTCCTGTGTTTTTGCCGAAAATAGCATCAGAAGGATCAAGGTATCCACTGGCGCTATGGCGCAAAAACATAGGGACTCATCGGGATGACAGTTATCTCTGCGACAGGTAATCAGACGCTCAACACGCTGGTTACGTCAACAAAATCACTGACGGCAGTCACTACTGCAGCCAGCCAGCAGCAGGCTTCGACGGCGCAATCCACCACGGTAATGATCGGCCAGGCGGACACCACTTCGCCGGTCTACAACATCACCAAACCGGCACTGGTCTGGGAACGTTCTTCCAGCGATCTGATGTCTTCAAAGCTTGCATCGAATTTCAGCCATTCCGGCAATGCGGCGCGTTTTACCGGACTCGGTGCGGCGCTGCTTGAGCGTTTCACTACCGACAGCAGCAGTTATTCGCAATCGGTGATGAAGCAGACTTCCGCTCAGTCGACCGGTTCGGTGGCCAACGTTGCCGCCCAAACCCAACTTCATACCAAAGCTGATAACCAGATAAACCTGAGCATTAAAACTGCCAGCGGCGCACTGGTGGATATCACGCTGGGCAGTGATGATGACGGACTCGGCGTGCAGGTGAATGTCAGCAAAGGCACGCTCAGCGATACGGATCGCAAAGCGCTGGCAGGACTGGCGGAAGGTTTTCAGAAAGCGATTGATGGCCTGACGGCGCAACCGCCCAAGCTCGATCTGAGTGGCCTGACGAAGTTTGATACCTCAGTGCTGTCGTCGGTGGACTTACATGCCACGCTGGGCATCACCAATACTCAGACGCTGGATTTTCATGCTGATGCGAATACCCGCTCAGTGAAATCGACCGGTGTTGCTGGCACGGTGGATATCAGCGTCGACATGAGTAAGCGCGCACTGCTGGGCACAGAAAGCCAGCAGAAGCAGGCGCTGAACAGTTATCTGAAACAAATCAGCAGCGCAGGCAACCGTGGTAATGCTGACGAATCGCTGATGAACATGTTCAAAGAGGCCTTTACGGCGCTGAACAGCAATTATGGCGAAACCGCGACGACTTATAAAAGCGGGGGTGCTGAGCCGGTCTATTTCTCGCTGACCAAAACCGATAAAAACATGATGACCGGGCTGGCGGATTTCACGGCGTCAGTCTCGCAGACCCCGGTCGATTCCACCAATCCGATGCGCCCGGATGAAACCGATACGTTCTCTTATCAGGTTTCTCAAACCAGCACGATCACCGGCACGGGTACGCAGGACCGCAATATCACGCAGAAGCAACAGTCACATCTGGTCGCCAGTTATCATGCATCGCTGACACCGGGGCTGAAACTGAATCTGACCAGCGACCGCAACTCGCAGAATTACCTTTACTATCAGATTGATGACAAGGCAGAAAGCACGACGTCCGTGCAATATCACAAAGGTGCGCTGATGAGTGCCACAGTGGCTCAGTCCGCCAGCAACTCAACACATATTCAGAAATATGTGAAAGGTGCACTGGAATCCGACATCACCACGCCGGAAATCACGTCGAAAACCACTGACCTGCTGGGCACGCTGCAATCGGCCTGGGAAAATAACGCCCCGCGCATGTCGTTCCGGGATTATCTGAATCATCAGACCCTGCCGGATCTCAGCGGGATGGTACTGATGGAATCGGATGCTGCGCAGTTGAAAAACGGTCCTTCATTAGTGTAGATAAAACCAAAACAGCCCCTGACGGGGCTGTTAATCATTACATCTCAAATTTCATGCCTCTCACCACGATCTCATCAAATTGCAGATGATGCATAAATTCGCGCAAAATCAGCAGTGTGGCGGCGAAATCATTGCCGTCGGGGATACCTTCGAAATGCGCCGGCCGGCCATTAATGACCAGCGCCAGCCGGTCGAAAGTGCGTTCCACTGCGTCGAGCGACAACGTCATCACTTCATTTTCCGCCTCACCGGCAATGCGGGCCAGCGCACGGATATCGTTGTCTGTGCTGAACAGTTTAGCGCCCGGCGGAATGTCGTGCCGGATGCGCATCACTTCGTCCTCGACCACCATAATGGCAGTTTCCATTTCATCCGGCGTCGGCGGTGAATGACGAAAATAGCCGACAGAGGTGAGTTGTGAGCCCAGTGTCAGGAGCAAACTTTTATCGTCGTTATCATCATTACGGACGATAACTTGCGTTTCTTCGCTGCCGATATGCAGCAATACAGCAGGTGTGGTCATCGGCATCTCCAGTCGTTAACGTTGTGACGTCATGCTTTCAGAGCAGAAAAACTATCATGTCAGATGCGGATCGCGCCGCGCAAACTCTTTCACCATCCAGTCGATAAACACCCGTACGCGCGGTGAAAGCTGGCGGTTACGCGGGTAAAGCAGGGAAACCGGCAGTGAACCGGCCGGGAAATCCGCCAGGATTTGTACCAGACTTCCCTGCGCCAGATCCTCCAGCAGGCCGTAATGCGGCACCTGAATAATCCCCATCCCGCGCCGTGCCGCTTCTTTCATGCTTTCCGCGCCGCTGACCGACAAACTGGTCGGCAGCAGGATTTCACGGTTTTTGCCCTGCACCTGAAAAATCAGCGGCAACAGCCCGCCGGTTGCGCTGGAACGAAAACCAATCATCCGGTGACCGGCGAGATCGTCTGGCGTTTCCGGTATGCCAAAACGTTGCAGATAGTCCGGGCTGGCGCAGGTAATTTCCGGCAGCGTACCGAGCGGGCGCGCCACCATATCGCTGTCTTTCAGTTCACCGGCGCGGATCACGCAATCAATGCCTTCCCGCACCAGATCCACCAGCCGGTCGCCTTCGCTCATGTAAAACTCAATGTCGGGATACTGCGCCAGAAAATCCGCCAGGCCGGGCAGCAGAAAATGCCGCGCCATCGAGCCATGAACATCCACCCGCAATAACCCCTTCGGCTGCGCACCGGCAAACGCCATTTCGGCATCTTCCACATCGGCCAGAATACGCAGACAGCGCTGGTAATAGGCTTCGCCATCCAGCGTCGCGCTGACGTGTCGGGTGGTACGCTGCAGAAGCCGAATGTTCAGCCGCGACTCCAGTTGTTTAATGGCATCGGTCACCGTGGAACGTTTCAGATTCAGCGCTTGTGCAGCCTGCGTAAAACTGCGCAGCTCCACCACGCGGGTGAATAACTGCATGCTGTCGAGTTTATCCATGATGATTGTTCGCCTTTTCCGGATAGTGATAACGAATATCAGGTAATTATCCGGCAGCGTCAATCGGCTACGCTTTCCTCACTGACAACAGATCCGAATCACTGAAAAAAGGAAACGCATCATGACTTCATCCAAACAGAAAGTCGCGCTGGTCACCGGCGCATCACGGGGTATTGGCGCCGCCATCGCAGAGCGTCTGGCGCACGACGGTTTTACCGTGATTGTGAACTACTCACGCGGTGCGGCAGAAGCCGACGCGGTGGTCAGCAAAATTGAACAGGCAGGCGGAAAAGCCATCAGCGCGCAGGCGGATGTCAGCGACGCGGCGGCGGTCAGCCGGATGTTTGCCAGCGCGGAACAGGCGTTTGGCGGCGTGGATGTGCTGGTGAATAATGCGGGTATTATGACGCTTTCCGCCATTGCCGAAACCGACGATGCAGCATTCGACCGCCTTATCGATATCAACCTGAAAGGCACTTTCAACACGCTGCGTGAAGCAGCGAAACATCTGCACGACGGCGGACGTATCATCAATTTCTCATCGACCGTGGTCGGGTTATATCAGCCGACTTATGGCGTGTATGCCGCGACCAAAGCGGCTGTCGAGGCGCTGAGCCGCGTGCTCACCAAGGAAATGCGCGGCCGTCAGATAACCGTCAATACTGTTGCGCCCGGCCCGACAGCAACGGATTTATTCCTCAACGGTAAATCGGATCAACTGGTGGAAACCATCGCCAAAACCTCGCCGCTCGAGCGCCTCGGTCAGCCGGAAGATATCGCCTCCGTCGTCGCCTTCCTCGCCGGTCCCGACGGTGCCTGGGTCAACGGCCAGACGCTGAAGGCGAATGGCGGGATTATTTAATCGGCTATGATCACGCGTATTGCGCTTCGCCGTTGCCGAAGGACCAGTTTTCTTTCGGCACTTCCACCAGGCTGATGAACACATCTTCCAGACGTAACCCGACTTTTTCATGCAGCCCGTAAGCGACGGCGTGATAGAACGCCTTTTTCATTTCCAGTGTACGGCCGGTGTTGAGCGTTACCTGAATCACAATGCAGTTCGGGCTGCGCTGGATATTCAGATAATCAGGGGAAATCATCATTTCTGCCGGAGAGTGTTCGGAGATGACAATAAACTTGTCGTTTTCCGGCGCATTAAGAGCTGAGCGCAGCGCGTCATAGATCACATCGCCGACGGTTTTGCGGTAGGTTTCGGGTTTTCCTTCGACCATATCAATACGTACAAAAGGCATTTTATTCTCCTCATTATTTTCTGTAGGGCGCGCATCTCTTAGGATGCGGCCTTTCAGGTATGCAACACGAGGAGGAGAGTTGTCGAGTGTTTTTTTGTACCCGCCGGTAAGCCGCCCTACGCCGCAGCGGCTTTGCGTCTGAACATCTCCAGCCAGGCCGGACGGCAGAACATCACCAGATTACCGAGCAGGATCAGCGCCAGCCCGATAACCGCATTGGCATGCCATTGATAATTTTCATAAAATGTGGAAACCGTCAGTGCGACCAGCGGGAACAGCAGCGTACTGTAGGCCGCCTGACTGGCACCGATGCGGCCGACCAGCGTGAAGTAAATGCCGAAAGCCAGTACCGAACCAAAAACGGAAAGATAGACCAGCGAGCCGAGATATTGCGGCGTCAGGTCGATGGCGAAGGAAGCGCCCTGCATCAGGCTCAGCGCGCCCATGACGGCTGTACCGTAAAACATCGCGTAGGTATTGGTGGAAAGCACATCCAGCCCGTGACGCTGATGGCGTGAGCTGATCATGTTGCCGAGTGAGAAACCGTAAGTGCCGAGCAGGCTGAGGCCGATGCCTTTGAGCAATTCCGGTGCGATATGCGCGGCGCTGAGGTCATGCCAGAAAAGCGTGATAATACCTGCCAGCCCGAGAACCGACGCCGGGATCACTGCCGGAGCCAGTTTCTGACGGAAAAACAGCATGCCGTTGAACGCGTTGAACAGCACGGCCATCGAGAAAATCACCGATTCCAGCCCGCTGGTGATGTAGGCTGCGGCGTGATAGAAGCAGTAAAAATTGAAGCAAAAAACGCAGCAACCCTGAACCAGGCAGAAAAGGTGATCTTTCAGCGCCAGACGACGCAACCGGCGTGTCGCCAGCAATGCCACCAGCATGATCACCGCAGCCAGCAGGAAACGGTAGAAAACCGACACCGTGACCGGCACGTCGCCCTGTTGCAGATAAATCGCAAACCAGGTGGTACCCCAGATCAGGATCACCAAAATATAAAGCAGTGCGTTCATAGAGTTCTCTCACTCAGACAGTAATGACTGAGGACATTCTGCGGTAACGGCAGACCGCTGGCTTTCAACGTTTTGCGCTGAGTTGCATATTCTTGCGCATTTTTTCAGTCACCCGCACAGCAAGATCTGGCACCGGGGCGGGGGAAAAACGTAAAATGGGCGTCATCTTTCCTCCACACGGGTACGCCATGACTAAGGTCTATCAGGCTTTCGAAACGCTGCGTCAGCACAAAGCGGTTCTGCATGACAGTGTGGAACTGGGTTCCGGCATTCAGCTGGCGGCGTGGTCGAACAAAAATGACATCGTGAATCAGGAAAGCGCTGATCACCATACGCTGAGCCTGTACGTTGCCGACGGCTACGAGTGTTATCACAAAACCCGCAGCGGCTGGCGTAACGGCGGCGGGCCGGATCGTTTTTGTCTGATGCCGAAAGGCAGTATGTCGAGCTGGGATGTGCGCGACGATTTGTCGTTTGTGCATCTGTATTGCTCCGACGAACACCTGCGACATCTGGTGGAACAAACCTGGGATCGTAGCCCGGCGGCGATTGAGCTGGAAGAACGCACATTCGGAGAAGATCCGCAAATTACGCTGTTGTATCGCCACTTTTTGCTCAGCAGCCAGTGGCAGGAAAACAGCAATCAGCTGATGCTCAGCAGCGCCGCCAATCTGCTGATGGCGCATCTGGTGAAACATTACACCCATCTGCAATGGGCGCTGCCAACGGTACGCGGCGGGCTGGCACCGCATATGCTCAACCGCGTAAAAGATTATATTCACACGCATCTCGGGCAGCCTTTATTACTGCCGGAACTTGCCGCGCTGGCAGAATTCAGCGAATTCCACTTCGCCCGCATGTTTAAACAAAGCATGGGGCTGGCACCGCATCAGTACGTGATGAATGCCCGGCTGATCCGCGCGGAAAATTTGCTGAAAACCAGTCAGATGGATATCACGTCCATTGCGCTGGAATGCGGATTCAGCTCCGCCAGCCATTTCAGTAACCGTTTCAAATCCGTGCGTGGCATAACGCCGACGGCACTGCGCGGCGGCATTATCGTCTGATTTTTATTTCCCGCTAAAACCTCTCTTCCGGTCAGCACAATTGTGGTGCTAAGTTAATGGTAATTCACCTTATTCAGGAAAAACCATGCAGACCTGTGCTCCTGTTATCGAAACCGAACGTCTGATTTTACGTGGCCATCATGTTGATGATTTTGAAGATATTGCCGCGCAATGGGCCGATCCGGCGGTTGTGAAATACATTGGTGGCACGCCTTCGGGTCGCGAAGCCAGCTGGAGTCGTCTGCTGCGGTATCCGGGCCACTGGCAGATGCTCGGTTTCGGTTACTGGATTGTGTTCGAAAAAACGGCGGGTGCAGAAGGCGCGTTTGTTGGCGAAATTGGTCTGGCGGATTATCAGCGCGATATCACACCCTCGCTCAAAGGCATGGCGGAAATGGGCTGGGTCGTTTCTCCGGCATTTCACGGCAAAGGCTACGCCTTTGAAGCGGCGCAGGCAGTGCTGAAATGGGCCGGTACACACGTCGATCGTCAGCTATGCTGCATTATTGCGCCGGAGCATCAGGCCTCGGTTCGTCTGGCGGAAAAATGTGGTTTCGTGGCAAAAACGGATACCACTTATCACGGCTCAGCCACGCGGATCTTTATTCGTCCGTCGTGACCGGCTATTCGTGTACCACGTTAACAGGGGAAATCATGCTAAAGATTTTGGGTAAATCACCGTCGATCAATGTGCGTAAAGTGTTGTGGACCTGTCAGGAGCTGGGGCTGGATTTCGAACAGGAACAATTCGGTTCGGGTTTTCAGTCTGTCCAGACTGCGGAATTTAAAGCACTGAACCCGAATGCGATGGTGCCGGTAGTGCTCGATGGCGAATTTGTACTGTGGGAATCCAACGTGATTTGCCGGTATCTGGCGGCGCGGGAAGGGCGCGAAGATTTGCTGTCATCTGACCCGAAACGTCGTGCGCTGACCGAACAGTGGATGGACTGGCAATCCGGTGAGCTGAATAATTCCTGGCGTTATGCGTTTCCGGCGCTGGCGCGAAACAGTCCGCAGCATCAGGATCCGGCGCTGATTGATGCCGGTGTCAGCGAGTGGAACCGTCATATGCAGATGCTGGAAGAA
Source organism: Rahnella sp. WP5 (assembly GCF_000745615.1). NCBI lineage: Bacteria > Pseudomonadati > Pseudomonadota > Gammaproteobacteria > Enterobacterales > Yersiniaceae > Rahnella > Rahnella sp. WP5. Next base: position 77,924 of record NZ_JQJR01000012.1, read on the forward strand.
CAGCTTCAGCGCAGCGGCGATTATGTGCTGGGGGATAATTTTACGCTGGCGGATATTCCCATCGGGCTGGCAGTGAACCGCTGGTCGATGACACCCATGTCCCGTCCGGCGTTACCGGCAGTGACGGCGTATTATGACCGCCTGAATCAGCGCGAAGGTTTCAGGCTGTATGGCCGAAACGGCCTTGTCTAATCCCCGTCATCCTTCACGCTGCAAGCAGCGTTCCAATCTGCTCCCTGCAGATTGGTCATTCACCCCGGTCACTTACTTATGTAAGCTCCCGGGGATTCATTCAGTTGCCGCCTTGAAGCAACTGAATGATTTAGGGGAGTGTTTAATATTTAACAGACACCGGGTTTATTTAAAATCAACCTGCATCAGTTCGCTGATAGATTGTCCACGGGTTGAGGAAACACATTTATCAATATAACTGTTAAAGGCAGCAGGTTTTGGAATGCCCATATCTAATAAACGAGAATTATCAAACTTCACGTTTAACTGAGCAAAACCGCCATAAAGTTTAATGGCACGTAAAATAATTTTATCATTACACGGGCCGAGCACATCTTTAAATTGTTTGCGGATGCCGGTAAATTCCTGATAACTGGTCTGTTCATATTCACTGATAATGCGTGAAGTATTATTGGCTTTTGCCACCGAGGTATCTATTTCATGGAATGGCGTACACATCTCTTCGCCGGAAGAAATATGATAAAAGTTATGGCTGAGGTCTTTGGCGAGACACAGTTTTACCAGCACCATCGCGCAATAGTCCACCGGAATAACATCCACCTGATCGTCGAGCGTGCAGGTGAATTTCTTCAGCTTAATCGCCATCATGAACACCCAGAAGATGCTGCTTGAAGGCTGGCAGCCATGCTGTGTGTGACCGACAATAATCGACGGTCGTGCAACCACGAACGGCAGCGACGGGCATTCGGCGCGGACAAGATTCTCAATCGCCCGCTTGGAAGCTGTATACTGCACCAGATCTTCGTTCTGCTCGTTGTCCGGCATGCCTTCGTAGAAGACGCTGTCTTTATCCGGCATCGATGCCATCGCGGTACCGACATGCACAAATCGCTGCAAGCCTTTTACCTGCACCATACGTTTGGCGAAGGCCAGTGAACCTTCGACATTCACACGCCACATGGCCGGATTATGACCAAACGAGGCGATGGCGGCGCAGTTAATAACGTGCGTGACATTATCTAAACGCGCGTCATGAATAAAACTTTCCGGATCGGCCAGATCGCCGGTCAATATTGATTGCTCAGTTAGCGGAGAAAGCTGAGTATCATTTAATTCAAACTTCTTCAAATTATCGATAATTCTGGCGAGTCCCGTCGCATTATCGTCAGCCCTGACTAAGAGTAATAATGCATTATTGGTGGTGAGTTGCTGGCGCAGAAAATATTCAACGACAGCTCCGCCAACAAAACCAGTGGCACCGGTTATTAAAATAGTATTCATATCAGAAGACCTGCAACGGGAAATTACCGGCACAGTATCACCTCTATTCTAAACGGAACGTATACCGTTTTTTGCCTTGAATAAACGAAGCGTAAACAGCACGAAAAGCTTAAGTTAAAGAAAAAGTTCCGAAGACATAAAAATTTATTAACTGGCATGCTTTATTTACAGTAAGAAATAATTAGCGGACATAAATTAATTATTTAAGTTAAATTTAATCAGGGTGCCATAAAACCCCGGCGGGCGTTGACGGTGAAAAGCAGCGGTAAAAAGTGATAACGTATGTGCATAAAGTATCCACTCCATCGCCACTACGTTAAACTGTACCCTTGAGAACAGTAAGCGATAAGGATCAGAAAGGATGACGCGAACGGCGTGTCTGGTGTGTAATGCAGGGAATATTGCGCAGGTCATTCCCTCATGCGCTGAAATAAGGTACAAGGCTGCATGAAAATCCCAAATAGAATCCAACCTCTGGTGGATGACGGCCTGATTGATGATGTGGTCCGTCGACTGAAAAGTGGCAAAGAAGCCGATGTTTACACCGTTTTATGCGGTGAAGAGATCCGCTGCGCCAAAGTGTATAAAGAAGCGACACAACGTAGCTTCAAGCAGGCCGTGCAGTATCAGGAAGGCCGTAAAGTCCGTAACACCCGCAACGCGCGTGCGATGCAAAAGGGGTCAAAGTTCGGGCGTAAACAGCAGGAAGAATCCTGGCAGACAGCCGAAGTGGATGCGCTGTTCCGTCTGGCGAATGCCGGTGTGCGCGTGCCGCAGCCTTACATTTGTCTGGACGGCGTGCTGCTGATGGAGCTTATCACCGACGCTGACGGCGTAGTCGCGCCGCGTCTGAGTGACGTCATCCTGACTGAAGAAGAAGCGGTAGCCGATTTCGACACCATGATCCGCAACATCGTGCGCATGCTGTGCGCCGGTATCGTTCACGGTGACTTGTCAGAGTTTAACGTGTTGATGGACGCTGAAGGGCCGGTGATTATCGACCTGCCGCAGGCCGTGGACGCCGCTGCCAATAACCACGCTGAATCGATGTTCGAGCGCGATGTGAATAACATGACCGAGTACTACGGGCAGTTTGCACCGCAGTTGCTGGAAACGCGCTTTGCCAAAGAAATCTGGGCATTGTACGAAGACGGCAAACTGACACCGGAAACTATTCTGACCGGATTGTTCACCGAAGATACGCACAAAGCCGATGTGGATTCGCTGCTCGATGAAATCACTGCCGCTGAAGATGAGTATTACGATCGTCAGCGGGCAATGAAAGAAAGAGACCTCGATCACTAAGGTCGCGTTGTACTTGTTTGTATTTTTCTATTCCGGCATCACCGCATGTCTCCCGCAAAAACCGGCGTTCTGCAAAATATGCTGGCCGGTTTCTGAAAGAATAAATTCTGCCAGCGGTTTCCCTTTCTCCGTGCAGGTCGCGAGCGCGTATCTGGCCCGCACGTTGTAATCCGCCGGAATGTTGTAGACTTCCAGCGCATCATTTTCCCGCAACAGCGTGGCATAACTGGTGTAGCCGATAAAAACATCGGCCTGACCGCTGCAAATCAGCCATTCTGCCGCCAGTTTGCCTGCCGGAATTTTGGCCGATTTTTCACCGCCCACCAGACGCAGCGCCTTGTTGCGTAAAATAGCCCCGGCATCGGGATGTCGCCTTTCGATCTGCTCAAACATTTGCCAGGTGTAATCACCGGAAGGATCGCTTTGCGGCGTCGATGTCGCCAGCCGAAAACGGGGATCAAGTAATACGCTCAGCCAGTTGAGTTTCTCCAGTTCCGGCCCTTTTCGGGCGGTGACACACAGGCTGTTGCCGCAAAATGCTTCCACGTCCAGCGCCTTACCGTGCTGCTGCAAGGTCAGCGGATGCGCGGTATTGGCCGAGGCAAACAGATCGACCTTTTCCCCTTGTTCGATACGTTCGCGCAACAGCCCGGCGGGGCCGAATTCCACGTCGACTTTGCTGTCGGTTTCTTCCGTAAAGGCATCGCACAGCGGCGCCCATGCGCGGCGTAAACTCCCTGCCGCCAGCACTTTAATCGTATTTGTCATCAGGTCTCCTTGTCACATTGCCTCAACGTAAAGCGCCGGAGACGAGGCTATTTCCCCGCGCGCGCCGCGTCTGCCGCGGGTTTAAAATCCGTCCGGTAGAAGCGCTGGTACCAGGCATCAGCCTGTTTTTGCATATCGATGTCAGCGAATTTTTGCGGGTAGAGTTTTTTCGCCATCCACAGTTCGCCGATCGCCATCGCTTCAGGCATCGGATAGCCCCAGGCTTTGGCGTATTCCGGCATCAGATAAACGCGGTGATTTTTGACCGCATCAATACCCTGCCATTTCGGATCACCGGTGATCTGCCCGACCACTTCCGGATACCGGTCCTGCACGAAGATCACCTGCGGGTTCCAGGCGATCACCTGTTCCAGCGCGACCTGCTTAAACCCTTTCACTGTGGCTGCCGCAACGTTCATCGCACCGGCATGCGCCATCATCAGGCCGGTATATTTGCCGGAACCGTAAGTGGTCAGATCGGGATTTGCCATATACGTGCGGATCCGCTGATTGGCCGGAATATCTTTCAGCCGCTCGCCAGTTAACTGACGCTGAGAAAAAGTATAGTCGATCAACGCCTGTGCCTGTTTCTGGTGATTGACCACGTCGCCAATCAGCGCGATGCCTTTCTTCAGCCCTTCGGTGTACGCCTCATCTTCATCAGGCAGCACCGGGTTCATCATATGTTCTTCGCCTTTCGGATCATCCCGCAATGAAACCGCCACGACGGCGATCCCGGCCTGGCTGATCTGGTCGATCATTTCCTGTGGCGCATAGTTGGTGACGAACACCACTTGCGGATGAAGCGCCACCACGCTTTCCAGGTTCACGCTGGTCAGGTCGCCGACCACCGGCGTTTTCGCCAGTTCCGGCGCAAGACGCACATAACCGCTGCCCAGTTGTCGCTGCCAGTTGTTCAGCACGCCGACAATATCTTTGGTGGCATCCAGCTGAACCAGCAGATTAAGGGTCTGATGTTGCAAAACGACGACGCGATCCACCTGATCGGGAATCGTGACCTGACGGCCAAGCTGATCGGTTATCTGGCGTGTGGCAAAAGCGCAAGGGGAAGCCAGGCTCAGGGCAAGCCCGAGCAAGGCAACGGCAGGCAAAAATCGGGATGAAAATAGACGCATGGAAAAATCCTCTGGTTTCGTTATGCAAAGGATTATATAGCGTTGATGCGGAACTGAATATGACGGGCGACAAATGGCCGGTTATTTACGCCCGTCGAGCAACATACGCATAGCCAGCCCGCCCAGCACTGCACCCATAAACCAGCGCTGGATGACCATCCACAATGGTCGTCCGGCCAGGAAGACGGCAATGTAACCGGCTGAAAGGGCAATGAGCGCGTTGACCGTCGCACTGATCAGAATTTGCGAGCTGCCCAGAATCAGCGACTGCGTCAGCACATGCCCTTGTTCCGGCACGATAAACTGCGGTAACAGCGTCAGATATAACACCGCCGCTTTCGGGTTCAGCAGATTAGTGACCAGCCCCATGGTGAACAGCTTTTTATTGCTGTCGCGGGGTAAATCCCTGACCTGAAACGGCGAGCGTCCGCCGGGTTTCACCGCCTGCCACGCCATATACAGCAGATATGCAGCGCCGCCGATGCGCAGGGCGTCATAAGCGAAGGGCACCGCCATCAGCAGCGCGGTAATGCCGAGCGCAGCAAACAACATGTAAAACAGGAAGCCCAGCACTACGCCGCCGAGGGAAATCAGTCCGGCTTTCGGCCCCTGACAGAGTGAGCGCGAAATCAGGTAAATCATGTTCGGGCCGGGCGTTAATACCAGCCCGAGGCAAATCAGCAGAAAGGGCAACCAATGGGCGGCATCGGGCATGGAAATCTCCGGCAAAATTTAGAAAGTTGAAGCACACAGATATAGAGTGTTTTACGCTATTTTAGCAAGTGGCAGGTTGTCATTTTTTATTCATCGATTCCGATGCATTCTATGAAGACAGCTTTTGTTCCTTCCGACTGAAAACTCAGGATTTATCATGACCAACACTATGATGTCCCCGCGTCTGGCGGTTGCCAGTCAGATTGCGGCGCAGGCCGCCAGACTGGCGCTGGACTTTTTTCACCGCCGGGACACTATCGAAATCAGCAGTAAGCGTACGCAGGATTTCGTTTCAGAAGCCGATCTGGCGGTTGAGCAGTTTATCCGCACCCGGCTGGCAGAGCATTTTCCGCAGGATGCGGTGATCGGCGAAGAGATGGGCGGCATTCTGACCGACGCGCCGTGCTGGGTGATTGATCCTATCGACGGCACCTCGAATTTCCTGCGCGGTTCGCCGCTGTGGGGCGTGTCGCTCGGCCTGGTGGAAAATAAACAGCCGGTGATCGGCATTGTGGCGCTGCCGGTTTTAAACGACCTGTTTGCAGCAGAATCCGGAAAGGGGATTTTCCTCAACGACAAACCCTTCCGTCGCGATGATCGTTTTGAAGATGTACAGATTGTGTCGCTGGGCGACAGTGCGGACGACAAGCTGGACGAAGCCTCGGCCTTTTATCAGGGGATCCGCGCGGCTGACTGGTCAGTACATTGTTATCGCTGTACCACGGTCGGCATGGTGTTTGCGGCAAAAGGCATTATCGACGGCCATCTGCAACGGCGCACCACGCTGTGGGATATCGCTGGCGGCGCGGTGCTGTGTCAGGAGGCCGGGCTGGAAACGGTGGTGAAATTCGCGAAGACAGCGGACGGCAGCGACAATTTCCGACACATGTCGGTGGCGGCCGGTACGGCGAATTTGTTGTCGGCAGTCATCCCGTTATGGCCCGCTTTTGAACCGAAGTGAGCCAAAGTGAGTCGCGCTGAGTGCTCTCTCTTTATGAGAGAGCACATCTTTGCAATGCGTGGCAGATCATGTTTTTAAGGCGGGCCGGTAACATGAAAAATTCGTCCGGTAACCCTAAAATTACATTACGAAAGACAGCGCTTAACAAAATGAAATATAGTTTCATTTTCCCTAAAGTTCCCTTCATTCCGGCCGTTATGAGTGTTTCCTGTCACTGACTTTCCGATGTGCCCAGATGAAAAAGATCACCAACCTTTCCATACTTGCCCGTTTGCTGGGTGCATTCGCACTCGTCCTGAGCCTGCTGTTGATTCTGGCGGCGATGTCGGCCTGGCTGCTCAACAGCAGTAATCAGCAGATTGAAAACTACCGTGCCTACCGGCTTCCCGGCGTGCAGTATCCGCTGGTGATGCGCGGCACGCTGGCGGAATTACGCCTGCAACAGGTGCAATATATCGCCTCGCCAGAGGGGGCGCCGCGCGACGGCCACCGGGTCGAAATCCTTCAGGCGGTTGCCACTTTTAAAGACGCGGAAAATGCGTATCTGAAGCTGGACAGCGGCGGCAGTCAGTCAGACCTGTTTAAGCAAATCGTCGCTAATTTTGAGCAGTTTTCGCTGGCGAATAATGATGTGATTGCGGCGGTTGAACGCAACGACATTGCGCAGGCCACGAAAATCAGTGGCGATAACTCACGGAAATATCGCACACAGTTAATGGCGGATCTGGCAACGCTGGTCAAAAATGAGCTGACCAACAGTGAGAAGGCGGCAGCGGATGCGCGCAGCAGCTATCACACGGCCAGCGCGATGTTTTTAGTGCTGGTCGGCGTGGCGTTTATTCTTTCACTGACGATGGCGCTGCTGCTGGCGCACCATCTGGTGAAACAACTGGGCGGTGAACCGGCTTATGCCGCCTCTATTATGCGTGAAATCGCTGCCGGTAATCTGGCGGCAAAAATCACGCTGAAACCGGGTGATGACGGCAGTTTGCTGGCTTCGCTGAACGGCATGAACCAGCAACTGAATAAAACCATTCATCAGATTATGGAAGGCAGTGAATCCATCAATCATGCCGCCAGTGAGATTGAACAGGGCAATGTGGATTTATCACAGCGCACCGAAGAACAGGCGGCCTCGCTGGTGCAGACCAGTTCCAATATGCAAAACCTGACCGCGACCGTCAGCCAGAACGCTGAGAACGCCCGGCAGGCCAGCCAGCTGGCGCTGGAAACCTCGAAAACGGCGTCTCAGGGCGGCGTGATTGTTACGGGGATGCAGGCACATATGCGTGATGTTTCCGGCAGTTCGAATGAAATTATCAATATCATCAGCGTGATTGAAGGCATTGCCTTCCAGACCAACCTGCTGGCGCTGAACGCCGCCGTGGAAGCGGCGCGTGCCGGTACGCAGGGTAAAGGGTTTGCGGTGGTGGCGAGTGAGGTGCGGGTGCTGGCGCAAAAAAGCGGGCAGGCGGCGAAAGAAATTAAAGATCTGATTCAGGGCACCGTCAGCAAAATTGCCGAAGGGTCATTGCAGGCTGATCGCGCCAGTAAAGCCATGAATGAGATTGTCAGCTCGGTGAATAAGGTGGCAGAAATTGTCAGAGAAATCTCGACAGCAAGTTCTGAGCAGCACACCGGTATTCACGAAGTGGGGATTGCCGTTGACCAGATGGACAGGGTGACGCAGCAGAACGCCGCGCTGGTGGAACAGGCAGCGGCAGCGGCGCAATCCCTGACGGAACAAAGTGTTGAGCTACGCAACGCCGTGCGATTTTTCCGCACGGCGACGGCCTGAGCCGGGGGCGTCAGGCTTTATCTGTGAGGGTTATCTGCGACTCCCAGTCCGTATCGGGGTGTTGGGCAATCTGCTGTGGCGTCATCGGACGCCCCAGAAGATAACCCTGTAAGGTGTCGCAGCCCAGTTGCGTCAGAAATTCCTGTTGTTGGATCGTTTCAACGCCTTCAGCCACCACTTTCAGGTTCAGCGTCTGGCCGAGGGCAATGATCGCAGAAACGATACTGGCGTCTTCGCTACCGGCAATCAGGTCATTAATAAATGCACCGTCGATTTTCAGCTCACTGGCCGGCAGACGTTTCAGATAGAGCAGGCTGGAATAGCCGGTACCGAAATCATCAATGGAGGCTTTTACGCCGTACTGTGTCAGGCGCTCCAGAATTTCCACGCTGGCATCCGGGTTACGCATCGCGGTGGTTTCTGTCACTTCCAGCGTCAGCATTTCAGGCGGGATCTGATGGCGTTCAATGGTTTCAATCACCATTTCGACCAGATTCGCCTGCTCAAATTGCAGCGCGGAAAGATTCACCGCCACTGTCCATTGCGTATGACCGGCCAGATGCCATTCCCGCAACTGGCGACAGGCTTCATTGAGCACCCATTCGCCAATCGGGATAATCAGTCCGGTTTTTTCCGCCAGCGGCAAAAACACATCCGGGCTGAGGAGGTTACCGTCGCGCTCCCAGCGCAGCAGCGCTTCGAAGCCACTCACCGGCCCGTAAGGCGCAATAAATTTCGGCTGATAGTGCAAACGCAGCTCATGGTGTGCAACCGCCAGACGCAAATCATTGAGCATTTGCAACTGGTTCTGGGCGTTGGCATTCATCGACGGCTGGAAGAAACTGTGGCCGTTACGGCCGGAATTTTTGGTGTGATACATCGCGGCATCAGCATTGAGCATCAGCTCGCGTTCATTCTCGCCATCGCCCGGATACACCGCGATCCCCACGCTGGCAGAGACCAGCAGTTCATAGCGGGAAACGTAAAACGGACGCGCAATCAGATGCACCAGTTTATCGGCCAGTTGCGAGGCATCGGTGGGTTCGGTGATCTCAACCAGCAGCACAAACTCATCGCCGCCGAGCCGCGCCAGCGTATCTGTCGCCCTCAGCTGCGATTGCAGGCGTTCGGTGACTGAAATTAACAGCTGATCGCCGATGTGATGGCCGAAGGCATCGTTAACGGCTTTGAATCCGTCGAGATCGAAAAACAGCACCGCAAACTGTGATTCGCCACGTGACGCTTTCTGAAACGCCTGACTCAGGCGGTCTTCCAGCAACAAACGATTTGGCAAATGGGTCAGATTGTCGTGCAGCGCCAGTTGGGTCAGCTCGCGGTTCGCCTGTGCCAGCGAAGATGCCAGAATCGAGGTGCGTGCCTGCATCCGGCCATCAAGAATAGAAATGATCAGGGTGATCGCCAGAATCGCCAGCGTGACCACAATCACCAGCAGTGCCAGCCAGTTATTGTCTACGCCGCTGAACGCCGCCATACTGTGGCTGTCCATCGGGAATTGTGCCGCAGCCATGCCGATGTAATGCATACCGACAATGGCAGCGCCCATTACCACCGCAGCGCTGATGCGCAGCAGACGGACATTGGGTGACTGATGACGCAGATTGAACGCCATCCACAGCGCCGCGCCGGAGGCGACAATCGCCACTCCCACAGATAACGCGACCCAACGGTAATCGTAGACAATGGGCGGCATCATCTGCATCGCCGCCATACCCGTGTAATGCATCGCGGCAATACCGCCGCCCATCAGCAAGGCACCGGCAAGTAACCGCCCGGTGGGTAACTCCTCAAGGCATACCAGCCACAGCGCAAAAGCTGAGGAAATGATGGCAATCAGCATAGAAAGCAGGGTAATTAAAGGGTCGTAACCCATTGGCATCGAAGCATTAAAGGCCAGCATGCCGATAAAATGCATCGACCAGATGCCGATACCCATTGCAATGGCGCCACCTGTTAACCAAAGTCGGGAAGCCTTTCCCTCTGTGGTGGCAACCCGGCCTGCCATATCAAGCGCGGTATAAGAGGCAAGCATTGCAACAATGAACGAAAACATCACAAGCACATTGTTGTAATTACTGGAAAACATGTGAGGCTCCACCAACAGAGAGTCGAAAGCGACGGGTTAATTTGTTATCCGGCGATAATGGCATTAAGCCTTATTAAAGGCGAACGAAGTTGCGATAATTTTTTTGGCATAATTAAGATTAATCCGTAAGTGATTTTAATCAAATAAAAAGATTTTTGATAAATTAACCCTGAGGAAAGTCAGGGTTATTAAAACGAATCTGATACGCGCTTTGAAAGTGTTGTCTATAGTTAACAAATAATTAATTGAAAAAGGACAGAAGACTTTTATGCTAACTGTGCATCATTTGGATAATTCCCGTTCACAGCGAATCTTATGGATGCTCGAAGAATTGGGCGTCCCTTACGAAATCAAATGTTATCAGCGGGATAAAGGAACCATGCTGGCGCCGCCATCGCTGAAAAAAGTCCATCCTCTGGGCAAGTCACCGGTGCTGGAAGACAACGGGCTGATCCTTGCGGAATCTGGCGCCATCATTGAATACCTGCAGGAAGTGTACGATGAGGCGGGCACGCTGAAACCCACGGCGTTTGCTGAGCATCAGCAGTATCGCTACTGGATGCACTACGCTGAAGGTTCTCTGATGCCTTTGCTGGTGATGAAGCTGATTTTTAGCCGTCTGGGTAAACCGCCGATGCCGTGGCTCATCCGTCCGATTGCCGGCGCCATAGGACAGGGCGTGCAGAAGAATTATCTGGATAAGCAGATTTATACGCATATGGATTATCTGGAACAGCATCTGAGTACACATCCTTATTTCGCCGGTCAACAGTTCAGCGCGGCAGATATTCAGATGAGTTTCCCGATAGAGGCGATCAATGCCCGCGCCGGACTGGGAAAATATCCTCTGCTGAAGGCCTGGTTATCGAATGTCACAGCGCGTCCGGCATATCAGAAAGTGCTGGAAAACGGCGGTTCGTTTAATATTTTGCGTTAATTTCTTATCCATTTTTTATATTTTCAGGCGTTCATTGCGGGCTGAGTTTTACGTAATAAACGTCTTATAAAAGATAAACCACAATAAATACCCTGTTATTTATTTCCCTTCTTTCCCCTCCTTGTTTGTCTCTTTTTCTGCCACCGGATAAATTTCCACCACAACCGCGTTTTTATTGACCAGACAACGGTAAATTGTTGTCATTCACGGTTGATGTACGGCGGTTAAAGGCAGGATAATCGTTTGCGTAATTTTTTGTCCTGCCACACGCGATGCGAGTTAAACGTTTGCCTTGCCGTTCTGACGCCGTTTTCGGCGATTTCAGGCGACAAATAAGGAAGTGAACGTGCAGAAACGGTTTCATAATGACCACGCCGGCTAATCAGTAAAGACATTCAGAGGATTTTCCATGTCGAGTCAACAACCTCAAGCTGGCCGCGCAGTTGCGCCAAAAGGCCCGCTTGATGCTTTTTTCAAAATCAGTGCGCGTGGCAGTAACGTCCGCCAGGAAGTTATCGCTGGCTTAACCACCTTTCTGGCGATGGTCTATTCGGTGATTGTCGTGCCCTCGATGCTCGGCAAAGCGGGCTTCTCGCCAACCGCAGTATTTGTCGCGACCTGTCTGGTCGCCGGTTTCGGCTCCCTGCTGATGGGGCTGTGGGCGAATTTGCCGCTGGCGATTGGTTGCGCCATTTCTCTGACTGCTTTTACCGCGTTTAGTCTGGTTCTCGGCCAGCACATCAGCGTACCGGTGGCGCTCGGCGCGGTATTTCTGATGGGCGTGTTGTTCACCATTATCTCGGTGACCGGCATCCGTTCGTGGATTTTGCGCAATCTGCCAACCGGCGTTGCGCACGGTACCGGTATTGGTATCGGCCTGTTCCTGTTACTGATCGCCGCCAATGGCGTCGGTCTGGTGGTGAAAAACCCGCTGGACGGCTTACCGGTGGCACTCGGCGCATTTACCTCATTCCCGGTCGTGATGACGTTGCTTGGTCTGGCGGTGATTTTTGGCCTGGAGAAACTGCGCGTTCCTGGCGGCATCTTGCTGGTGATTATCGCGATTTCCATTATCGGCCTGATCTTCGATCCAACAGTGAAATATCAGGGGTTATTCGCCATGCCTTCTCTGGCGGGGGCTGACGGTAAATCGGTGATTTTCGATCTCGATATTCTGGGTGCACTGAAAGCTGCGGTATTGCCCAGCGTACTGGCACTGGTGATGACAGCGGTGTTTGATGCCACCGGCACTATCCGCGCTGTCGCCGGACAGGCAAACTTACTGGATGAAAACGGCCAGATCATCAGCGGCGGTAAAGCCCTGACGGCTGACTCCGTGAGCAGTATTTTCGCCTCCCTGGTTGGCGCATCTCCGGCAGCGGTTTATATCGAATCGGCAGCCGGTACGGCGGCGGGCGGCAAAACCGGTCTGACGGCTACCGTCGTCGGTGTGCTGTTCCTGCTGATGTTGTTCCTCTCTCCGCTGTCTTATCTGGTACCGGCTTACGCCACCGCACCCGCGCTGATGTACGTGGGTTTGCTGATGCTCAGTAATGTCACCAAACTGGATTTCAATGATTTCGTGGATGCGATGTCAGGGTTACTGTGCGCAGTATTTATCGTTCTGACCTGTAACATCGTCACCGGTATTATGCTCGGTTTCAGCGCACTGGTGATTGGACGCATCTTCTCCGGCGAATGGCGAAAACTGAACATCGGCACGGTGATTATCGCCGTAGCGTTAGTGGTGTTTTATGCGGGCGGATGGGCGATTTGATCTGTTTGCTCCCTCCCCTGCGAAGGGGAGGGTTGGGGTGGGGTATTAATGACGAATCAGTAGGTTGAAGTGTGCTTTGGCATGAGTTTTGTCATTAAAACCCCCTCCCGTCCTCCCCCTTCGCAGGGGGAGGAGCAAACCCTCTCTGATGTAACCGCACGCACTGATTTAAATCCCGTCCCCTTTTGATCTACTATTCCAAGGTTCGCTCCGGACTCACTCACCTGTGTCTGGCTGAAATTCATAAAAACAAGAGTCTAAGGAAAGCATGGAAATCTTCTTTACCATTCTGATTTTGATTCTGGTGGTGTCGCTCTCCGGTGTCGTCACCAGAATGTTGCCGTTTCAGGTTCCTCTTCCATTAATGCAGATTGCCGTCGGTGCTTTGCTGGCGTGGCCCAATTTTGGCCTGCACGTGGACTTCGATCCGGAACTGTTTCTCGTCCTCTTTATCCCGCCGTTGCTGTTCGCCGATGGCTGGAAAACCCCGACCCGTGAATTCCTCCACCACGGGCGCGAAATTCTCGGGCTGGCGCTGGTGCTGGTGCTGCTCACCGTCGTCGGTATCGGTTATCTGATTTATATGATGGTGCCGGATATTCCGCTGGTGGCCGCGTTCGCGCTGGCTGCGGTGCTGTCGCCGACCGATGCCGTGGCACTGGGCGGCATTGTCGGTAAGGGCCGCATTCCGAAGTCGATCATGAGCGTGCTGGAAGGTGAAGCGCTGATGAATGACGCGTCCGGTCTGGTGTCGCTGAAATTCGCTATCGCCGTGGCGATGGGCACGATGATCTTTACCGTCGGTGGTGCCAGTGTAGAGTTCCTGAAAGTCGCGATTGGCGGTCTGATGGCCGGTGTGGCGGTGACGTGGTTGTACAGTAAATCGCTGCGCATTATGAGCCGCTGGAGCGGTGATGATCCGGCGACACAAATCGTGTTCCTGCTGCTGTTGCCGTTCGCGTCTTATCTGATTGCCGAACATATCGGTGTGTCGGGCATTTTGGCCGCTGTGGCTGCAGGGATGACCATCAGCCAGTCCGGCATTATTCGTAATGCACCGCTGGCGATGCGTCTGCGTGCCAACAGCGTCTGGGCGATGCTTGAGTTCGTGTTCAACGGCATGGTGTTCATCATGCTGGGCCTGCAATTGCCGGGCATTCTTGAGAACTCAATTGATCAGGCGACACACGACCCGTCTATCGTGACGTGGCACCTGTTTGCCGATGTCGGGATTATCTACTTTGCGCTGCTGATCCTGCGTTTTGTCTGGCTATGGGTGATGAAGAATTTCAGCAACCGTTTCCTGAAAAAGAAACCGCTGCTGTTTGGCAGCTACAGTACGCGTGAACTGTGGGTGGCGTCTTTTGCCGGTGTGCGCGGGGCGATTACGCTGGCCGGTGTGCTGTCGATTCCGTTATTCCTCGCCGATGGTTCGGCGTTTCCGTCGCGTTATCAGCTGGTGTTTCTGGCGACCGGCGTCATTCTGTTCTCGCTGATTGCCGGTGTGATTGCCTTGCCGTTCCTGCTCAAAGGCGTGGTGGTGGCTGACGGCACGGCTTATCGCGAAGAAGAACGCATGGCGAAATCGGTCGCGGCGGAAGTGGCGATTGAAAGCCTGCATAAGATGGAAGAGCGTCTGGCGGCGGATACCGAAGAAAATATTGATGAACAGACGCTGAAGGAAATCAGTTCGCGGGTTATCGGGACGTTACGGCGACGTACGGCCAACCGCGATGATATGGAAACCGCGCTGAAGCTGGAAAACCTTGAGCGCCGCTTCCGTCTGACTGCGCTGCGCGCTGAACGTGGTGAGCTGTATCACCTGCGTGCCACGCAGAAAATCAGTAACGAGACGCTGCAAAAACTGCTGCATGACCTCGATTTACTTGAAGCGCTGCTTGTCGAAAAAGAAGTGTAGTTTCTGTCAGAAATGAAAAAACCGCGTGCGCTGCCAGGTTCACGCGGTTTTTTATTGGCTATTTCCAGTAGTCGCGGCACAACGTGATCCACGCCTGTGCACTGTGCGAGAGATAGCTGCCCTGATGCCAGATCAGCCCGAGCTGCCACGGCATCAGCGGATCCAGCGGCAGCCACATCAGCGCATTCTTATCCAGCCGCTGACAGACCGGTTCCGGCAAAATCGCCACACCCATACCGGTTTGTACCATCGCCGCCAGGAAATCCCACTGCCCGCTGCGCGCCGCAATTTTTGGCGTAAAGCCGTGTGAGGTAAAGGCGTCCATCAGCTGGCGGTACAGGGCAAAATCTTCGTTATAAATCAGGATGCTTTCATCAGCCAGATCACTGAACCCGATGCGCGTGCGGTTCAGCCAGTGCGGCGTGCGCGGCACCACAACGCATAGCGGATGACTGAACAGCAGCAGTGAGGCGATAGAAGGCACGGCGTCAGCGGGCAGGGCAGTCAGCGCCAGATCCAGCTCGCCGGAAATCACAGCCTGTTGCACGGTCAGCCCGCCAAACTCGGAAATAATCAGTTCAATGCCGGGATATTGCTGGCGGAAGCTGCCGATAAGTGGCGCGATTTGCGTCCCGACCATCGGCGGAATGCCCAGCCGCAGATGACCGGATTTCAGCGAGTTAATGTCTTCCAGTTCCGCTTCAAGCTGGCGGAATTCCTCGAGGATATTCAGGCCACGCTGATACAACGCCTGACCGCTGTCGGTCAGGTGTAAACGCCGCCCTTCGCGGACAATCAGCGTGCATTCCAGTTCTTCTTCCAGATGACGCAGCATTTTGCTGATCGTTGGCTGGGTGACGAACAACTTTTCCGCCGCGCGGGTAAAGCTCTGCTGGCGAACCACTTCGACAAAATAGCGTAAGGTACGGACGTCCATGGGCTGATGTTTCCCCGGTCAGATCGGCGAGTTACAAAGTATTCCAAACTGGAATCATTTTTATGATTTTAATTCATTTCTTTACCGGTTTCCTGCCAGCGTATACTTCATTTTCACACTTTTCCCTCTTTCGAGGTCGTCCCCATGTTGTTGGCGTTGCGCACTAAAGCGCCGTCCCTGCTGACCCGTTGTCAGATCCCTGTTCAGGTGGTGTTGTACGCGGTGTTATTCGTTATCGCTGATCGTCTGGTCACTGCGTTACATCTGCCGTTACCCGCCAATATTGTCGGGATGCTGATGCTTTTACTGCTGATTATGTTGCGTATTTTGCCTGTGAAATGGGTGAAAGCCGGTTCCCGCTGGTTGCTGGCAGAAATGCTGCTGTTCTTCGTACCGGCCGTGGTAGCTGTGGTGAATTACGCCCAGTTGCTGATGATCGAAGGCTGGAAAATCTTTCTGGTGATTGGGATCAGCACGATGCTGACGCTCGGGGCGACTGCCGTGGTTGTCGATAAAGTGTATCGTCTGGAGCAGCGTCTGGCGGCAAGGAAGGCGAGCCGTGACTGATTTACTGATCAGCATGTTGTGTTTTGTGGTCACCCTCGGGTTGTATTACGGCAACAAAAAACTGTACCGCCAGAAGCGCACACTGCTGCTGATGCCACTGGTGTTCACGCCGATTGTACTGGTGATTTTGCTGGTGGTGACGCACACGTCGTATCAGGATTACCTCGGTGAGACGCACTGGTTGTTATGGCTGCTCGGGCCGTCAACCATCGCGTTTGCGGTGCCGGTTTACGAGAATATGGCGGTGATCCGCCGTCACTGGATGTCGCTGAGTGCGGGCGTGCTGACGGCGATAGTCGTTGCCGTCGGCAGTTCCGTCTGGCTGGCGCGCATGCTGACCCTGCCCGAAGAAATCCAGCGTAGTCTGGCGGTACGCTCTATCACTACGCCGTTTGCGCTGGCAGCCGCGAAACAAATGGGTGGCCAGCCTGATCTGGTCGCGTTGTTTGTGGTGATCACCGGCGTATTCGGCATGGCGGTCGGGGATATGCTGTTTCTGCGTCTGGCAGTGAAAAGCGGACTGGCAAAAGGCGCCGGTTTCGGTGCGGCGTCGCACGGTGCGGGTACGGCGAGAGCCTATGAGCTGGGCGCGGAAGAAGGCGTGGTATCAAGCCTGGTGATGATGCTGGCGGGTGTGGTCACCGTGGTGATTGCGCCGGTGATCGGGGGAGTGATGTGGTGATGATCTTTTGAAAAAGATCTGAAACTTTAAATTCAAATTCAAATTCAAGGTCGTGGGCGTCGGCCCACACCGACCAGAGACCCGGTAACGCGCGGGCCTCTGGACTCCGCGCTTTTTTACTACGTGCTCCGCTCGCTGGCCATGTTTCAGGTGCCGCAGCGATAGCCGCAAAATTCCGCCGCTGCGCGGTGCCCTCCGTTCGGGTTACAACCCGCGCAAAAAGACGCGCGGTTTTCCACCTCTCCTCCGGCGGTATTTTGGAACCGGCCTCAACGTTAACTTCACAACCTCACCATCCTCTTTTAAAAAAAGCCTGCGGGCGTTTCAGAAAGCTTGCTGAACGGAGCGGCCTGGAGACCAGAGGCTCCAGGACCGAGTGAAGGTACCGCGAAGCGGCAAGCTTTCCAGCCTGTCACGGTGGTGGCTGAAACATAGCCAGCGAGCGAAGCGCGGGTTGAAAAAGCGAGGGGAAATCCAAAAGGGGAAAAGCACTTTCCCCTTTTGGGCGGTTTCGGCGCAGCGCGATAAGTGATCACCGCTAATGAGAAACCGAAATTTTCACCATTCCGTTAGATGCCGGTCAAGCTGCGGCCTCAGCTCAGTGAATCACCTGTGACAAGAACTCCCGCGTCCTCGCTGACTTCGGATTGGCAAAGAACTCCAGCGGCGGAGCCTGTTCCACGATCTCCCCGCGATCCATAAAGATCACCCGGTCGGCGACAGTTCTTGCAAAGCCCATTTCATGCGTTACACACAACATGGTCATGCCTTCTTCCGCCAGCGTGATCATGGTGTCCAGCACCTCTTTCACCATTTCCGGATCGAGAGCAGAAGTCGGTTCATCAAACAGCATAATTTTGGGCTTCATACACAGCGAACGGGCGATCGCCACACGCTGTTGCTGACCACCGGAAAGCTGGCCGGGGAATTTATGTGCATGCTCGGCGATACGGACACGTTTCAGGTAATGCATCGCCAGTTCTTCGGCTTCTTTCTTCGGCATCTTGCGTACCCAGCACGGTGCCAGGGTGCAGTTTTGCAAGACGGTCAGATGCGGGAACAGGTTGAAATGCTGGAACACCATACCGACTTCGGTGCGCACGCGTTCGATATTGCGCAAGTCGTCGTTCAGTTCGGTTCCGTCCACCACGATGCGCCCTTGCTGGTGCTCTTCCAGATGGTTAATGCAACGGATGGTCGTTGATTTCCCCGAGCCGGAAGGACCGCACAACACGATACGTTCACGCGGTTTCACGCTCAGGTTGATGTCTTTCAATACGTGGAACTGTCCGTACCACTTATTCACGTTTTCCAGCGTGATCATCATATTTTGGTTTTCAGTGACTTGATGGTCGCTCATGGTTTACCTCAGTGTGCGGAACGTCCGGTGTGAAAGCGTCTTTCCAAATGCTGGCTATAACGCGACATGCTAAAACAGAAAATCCAGTAGACGGCGGCGGCGAAGACGTAGCCTTCGGTTGACATGCCCAGCCATTCAGGATCGACGGTGGCTTGCTGGACGCTGCTGAACAAATCAAACAGGCCGATGATGATCACCAGACTGGTGTCCTTAAACAGCGCGATAATAGTGTTGACCAGACCCGGTATCACCATTTTCAGTGCCTGCGGCAGAATGACTAAGCCTTGCGTTTTCCAGTAGCCGAGCGCCAGTGATTCGGCGGCCTCCGTCTGGCCTTTCGGCAGCGCCTGTAACCCGCCGCGCACCACTTCCGCGACATACGCCGACTGGAACAGCACCACACCCACCAGCGCACGCACCAGTTTGTCGATACTCGTCCCTTCGGTCATAAACAGCGGCAGCATCACCGAGGACATGAACAGCACGGTGATAAGCGGCACGCCGCGCCAGAACTCAATGAAAATCACCGACAGAATACGCACGACAGGCAGGCTTGAACGCCGTGCCAGCGCCAGCATAATGCCCAGCGGTAACGCACCGGCAATGCCGACAGCGGCAATGATCAGCGTCAGTGTCAGGCCACCCCACTGACGGGTTTCGACGCGACTCAACCCCAGGAAACCGCCGTACAGCATGATCCAGGTGAAAATCGGGAAGAGCACCATCCAGCAGGCGATATAACGTCCGCGGCGTGGCATGGCTTTAAAGAAGATCGGTGCAAGGGTCAGCAGACCGACGATCAGTGTGACGTTGATGCGCCAGCGTTGATCGAACGGATACAGCCCGTACATGAACTGGCCGAAACGTGCGTGGATAAACACCCAGCACGCGCCAGCTTTGGTGCAGTCAGTGCGCGCCGTGCCAACCCAGTTGGCCTGGAAAATCACCCAGTTCAACAGCGGAGGGATCAGCAGCCACATCAGCCATAAACAGAACAGCGTCAGCAGGCTGTTAAACCAACTGGAGAACAAATTTTTACGCGCCCAGAGCACGGCCGTTCCGAGTGGCGTTCCGGATTTCACGGCTCTGACTCCCGGAGGAAGTGTTGTCATTGTCATGGGATTCCCTTAACGCTCGACCAGCGCGATACGCCGGTTGTAAATGTTCATCAGGAAGGAAATTGCCAGGCTGATGATCAGGTACACCGACATCGTAATAGCAATGGTTTCAATTGCCTGACCAGTCTGATTGAGCACGGTACCGGCGAACAGCGACACCATATCCGGATAGCCAATTGCAGCCGCCAGAGAGGAGTTTTTCACGATATTGAGATACTGGCTGGTCAGCGGTGGAATGATCACCCGCATGGCCTGCGGCAAAATCACCTGACGCAACGTGACAGGATTCGGCAATCCTAACGAACGGGCGGCTTCATGCTGACCGTGTGAGACAGACTGAATGCCGGATCGGATCACTTCGGCGATAAACGTTGAGGTATAGACCGATAATGCCAGCGTTAACGCCGCCAGTTCCGGGATCAGCACCATGCCGCCACGGAAGTTGAACCCGCGTAGCGCAGGCACGTCCCAGTGCAGCGCAGGCCCGAAAATCAGGTGCGCCAGCGCCGGAAAGACAACCAGCATCACAATCGCCCACGGCCAGATATGCCAGATCCGGCCGGTGTGAATCTGGCGGAAATGGTTGTAGCGTTGCAGCGCGATGATGCCAAAAATCGCCAGCAGCACGGCGATAAAGCCCGCCAGACTGCCCGGTGCCAGTTCCGGTGAGGGCAGATACAGGCCACGGTTACTGACGAAAGCCAGGTCAAAAGCATTCAGACTCTGACGCGGTCCCGGCAGGTTACGCAGTACGGCGAAATACCAGAAGAAGATTTGCAGCAGCGGGGGAATGTTACGGAACGTCTCGATATATACCGTCGAGACTTTGCGAATCAGCCAGTTATCGGAAAGGCGTCCTAAGCCGATAATGAACCCGAGAATCGAGGCAAAAACGATACACAGCGCGGAAACCAGCAGCGTATTTAGCAGACCGATAACAAATACGCGGGCGTAGGTGTCACCTTCCTGGTAATCAATAAGATGCTGAACAATGCCGAAACCGGCACCTTTTTCAAGAAACGCAAATCCCGAGGTGATCCCTCGTGTAGTCAGATTGGTAATGGTGTTGTGGAGCAGGTAACCCAAACAGGCTACCAGCAACACCACCGCGAAAATTTGGTAAATCCAGGCTCGTACGGCTGGGTTGGTCAGCGATAACGAACCTTTTTCGGTTGGGCGTTGCGACATAGTGAATGGCCTTTAGCAATCTTTCACCGGGAAGTGATGCACCGGGGAACGACCGGTGCATCAACATCCTTAAACACTTTTCAACTTCATGAAGAAAGGATATTTAGCGAACTGGAGGCGCGTATTGGATCCCGCCTTTATTCCACAATGCGTTCTGGCCACGTTTGATTTTCAGCTCGCTGCCCTGACCGACGTTGCGTTCAAAGCTTTCGCCGTAGTTGCCGACCTGTTTAACGATTTTTACTACCCAGTCATTAGGTACTTTCAGGTCAGCACCGTAAGTCCCGGTTTTGCCCAGCAGGTTGCTCATATCAGGGGTCGTCGGGTTAGCCGCCAGCTTATCCACGTTCTGAGAGGTTACGCCCATTTCTTCAGCGTTCAGCATCGCGAACAGTGACCAGCGGACGATCGCCAGCCAGTCTTCGTCACCACGACGAACCACCGGACCCAGAGGTTCTTTAGAAATCACTTCCGGCAGAACGATGAATTCGTCTGGTTTGCCGAGTTTGATACGCAGTGCGTACAACTGAGACTGGTCAGAGGCCAGGGTGTCACAACGACCTGAGTCCAGCGCTTTCGCACTTTCGTCCGAGCGGTCGAAGGTGACCGGTGTGTAAGTCATTTTGTTGGCTTTGAAGTAGTCAGCCACGTTCAGCTCGGTATCCGTACCGGCCTGCAGACAGACCGTTGCGCCATCGAGTTCTTTCGCGCTTTTCAGGCCCGCTTTCTGGTGAGTCAGGAAGCCGATACCGTCGTAGTAGTTTACGCCGGCGAAAATCATGCCCATGCCCGCATCGCGGGAAGAGGTCCAGGTCGTGTTACGTGACAGGATGTCCACTTCGCCAGACTGCAGCGCGGTGAAACGCTCTTTGGCAGTCAGCGGGGTATATTTCACTTTCTCAGCATCACCAAACACGGCAGCAGCCACCGCACGGCAGACGTCAACGTCGATACCGGTGAATTTGCCTTTGGAGTCAGCGTAAGAGAAGCCTGGCAGGCCGTCGCTGATACCGCATTGAACAAATCCTTTCTTTTTAACGGCATCCAGAGTGGTACCTGCATGAGCCTGACCAGCCAGTGTCACGAAGCTTGCTGCGGCAATCAGTGTTGAGAGCAATATTTTTTTCATAAAGCGTCCTGTGAGACAAAACTGAAAATTATTATTGTGTAAGTGCCGGAGCACCCTGTCTGTTTATGGGGCAACGCCCTCTGCACCTGTCTTTGCAAAGGGAGTGCCAACATGAAAAACGCCCCATCAATCAAGTCATGTAGAGGAATTGCACAGTAACATTGACGAGGCGTATAAAATTTATTGCCCCGTTTCAGTGCGCGGTCAATGTGGCTGCGTTAAATGAGTGCGGAATATTTCAATATTGGAGTGCAGATCGCGCTGTTTGCGGCGAAGTGAAATGTGCATTCATATTTGGAAAAAAAATGAGGCAAAACGATGAGTAAATCTCTCAGACCAGGCGTTCTGAGAGATATGTTGGCATGACGGGATTTAAAACAGGGGACATTATCAGTGCAGCGGAGAAAATGGAGTGACTTATTTGGCCTGATCTTTACTGCCTTTGATCAGTTTACGCGCCGCCGCAATCTGGTCATTGTCCGGCGTTTTAGGTTTGGCTTTGTTGAGCGCAGAACTGAGGCCTGAGCGCCCCCAAAGGTCAAAGCTGTCATCATCTTTGAGATGGTCAAAGATAGAAGGTGTCGCGTCGGGTTTTTTAGCCATAAAGATTACAGATCTCTTATTGGATGCAATGAATGAAAAAAGCCCGACGCGGTGGCATCGGGCTACTGTTTTATGGCCTCTGGCACTTATCGATAAAGCGAAGGCGCACCCGCCGGGCGGGTTTTAAAGCGGCGATGCAGCCAGAGATACTGATCCGGCGCACGCATAATTTCTTTTTCGATCACGCGATTCATGTAGGCTGCTGCCGCCATTTCATCGTCGATCGGGTAATCCTGCAACTGGGGCTGGATAACCAGTTCATAACCCGTACCGCCTGCTTTACGTACCAGCACAACGGTCACCAGCGCTGGTTTTGCCAGACGCGCCAGCATAAAGGTTCCGCTGGTAGTTGCGGCCTGATCGACAGCAAACAGTGGCGCAAATACGCTGCCACGCGGGCCGTAATCCTGATCCGGCGCAAACCAGACGGCTTCGCCTTTTTTAAGCGCGTGAACCATACCGCGTAAATCTTTGCGATCGAGCATCGCCTTGTTAGACCGCATACGACCCCAGGTCTGCACAAATTCCATCGCTTTATTGTTGTGCGGGCGATACATCGCCATCATCGGCTGACATAAGCCCATCGCGCGGCCGCCTAATTCCAGCGACATAAAATGCACGCCAATCACCAGCACGCCTTGTTTGTTTTCCTGCGCCTTTTTCAGGTTGTGCAGGCCGCTGACGTCAAACCAGCGTTTAACACGGGCATCCGACCAGAACCAGGCCATGCCGGTTTCCAGCAGGCCCATGCCAAGGGATTCAAAGTTGCTGATGATGCGCGCTTCGACCTGATCAGCGGGGAGATCCGGGAAGCACAATTGCAGGTTACGGCGCGTTATCGACACACGACGTTTCAGGAAACGCATGGACGTCCGGCCCAGCCAGATGCCGAGACGGTTTAACACCGGATAAGGAAGCTGAACCAGCAGGAACAATACGCCAAGGCCAAACCAGGTCAGCCAGTAACGTGGATGTAAAAATGATGCGCGAAAGCGAGGAGAATTCATAAAAGCCCAATCATCTGCATAAAAAACCGGGGTAACGCGTCAGGGGTTAGCTCAGTCGCGATACGAATTGTCTGTTAAAGAGTGGGACAACATGCGGGTGTAAACGTTTCCGAAAGCACATATATTGACTCACTTTTACTTTATCAAGACACAATTAAAAGGCGGGATCGCGAAGCTGAAGGGCTGTCCGTAGGCGTTGAGCGGGGCGAATTCGACTCTTGCCGTGAGTATAACATGTCGTGTGATCTAACCGCAGAGGGTAATTGTCCGATAAACACACTCTTTACTGTTTATTTACGTGTGGGTTTAGACAATAAAATGAAAACGCTACGGAAAGAAGGCATTAGCATTCAGACGTCGCGATATCCTCCACATGATATTTCAGCATGCTCCGCTGGCGAAACATGCTGAAAGGGAATATCAGCGATACAGCGGGTTGCTCATTACAGAGTATCGTCCACTGCCATACAGCGCGATCACGACGGCTGCCATGAAGTAATAGACGATATCTTCAATCGCCCAGGCACCGACCGGGGTGAGTGCAAAGGTGTGATGGATACCGACCATCAGCCACGCAACAATCATTGTCGCTGCGGCAGACAGCGCGGCGAGTCGGGTGAAAATCCCCAGCATCATCATAATCGGGGCGATCACTTCGCCGATGATCACGCCGTAGGCGACAAATGCCGGAATACCATAGCCTGCCAGCATGCCCTGAATACCGCCCAGACCGTCATGCAGCTTATGCCAGCCGTGAAAAATCAGCAGTCCATAGGTGATCCGTAACAGCAAAATCGCCAGATCAGGCTTGTTCAGTGCTGCGGTAAAACGAAGATAAAGTTGCTTCATCAGAGTGACTCCCGGAGACGTTTTATTGTCCGTCTAAGGTAGTGCTTAATCGCTGAATGCAGGAGATAATTATTCTCATTTGGGTTGATCTGGGTTAGGTTTTGCGCAGATTTTGGGGTAAAGGTTTACGGGCAAAGCAGAAAACAAAAAGGCGCTCCCCTTGCGGAAAAGCGCCTTTTTAAGACATCGACTGATTAGTATCAGTTCATGCCGTATTTTTTCAATTTCTTACGCAGCGTACCGCGGTTGATACCCATCATCAGGGCCGCACGAGTCTGGTTGCCACGGGTATACTGCATCACCATGTCTAACAGTGGCTGTTCAACTTCAGCCAATACCAACTCATACAGGTCATTCACGTCCTGACCATTCAATTGAGCAAAATAGCCCTTAAGTGCTTGTTTTACCGAGTCACGCAGGGGTTTTTGGGTTACCTGATCCTGAGAATTAACGGTAGAAACGGTCAGTACGTCAGAATTCACGCGTTGTTCGAACATAGTTCTGTCAGCTCTTTTTTGTTACGCAAGATTTTCGAAATATGCTTCCAACGCCTCCAGCTGTTCGCTGGCATCCTCTATGGCGTTGAAGGAGCGCCGAAACTGGTCATTTGGGGCATGCTCCTGGAGATACCAGGAAACATGCTTACGGGCGATACGGAATCCCTTGCCTTGACCGTAAAAGTCGTGCAATTCCCGTACGTGCCCTATTAACAAGCGCTGAACCTCACCCATAGGAGGTGGAGGTAACAGCTCCCCTGTGTCCAGATAATGCTGGATTTCCCGGAAGATCCAGGGTCTCCCCTGAGCGGCACGTCCTATCATCAGAGCATCAGCTCCGGTGTAGTCGAGCACCGCTCTGGCTTTATGCGGGTCAGTTATGTCGCCATTCGCGATAATCGGAATGGAAACACTCTGCTTAACTGTCCGAATACTGTCGTACTCTGCTTCTCCATTGAAGAGACAGGCACGGGTTCGGCCATGAATAGTCAGGGCCTGAATTCCACAGTCTTCAGCCAATTGGGCAATTTGTACACAGTTACGGTGTTCCGGTGCCCAACCAGTACGAATTTTCAACGTGACTGGCACATCTACCGCCTTAACAACGGCAGTCAGGATTTGTTTCACCAAATCCGGATACTGCAACAATGCAGAACCTGCCAGTTTGCGGTTCACTTTCTTGGCCGGGCAGCCCATATTGATATCAATGATTTGCGCACCGCTTTCCACGTTAATTCGTGCAGCAGCCGCCATATCTTCGGGGTCGCAACCGGCAATTTGCACGGCGCGGATCCCCGGTTCATCGTTATGTACCATGCGCAAACGTGACTTATCCGTCCGCCACACCTCCGGATTGGAGGAGAGCATTTCAGATACTGCCATTCCAGCCCCCATCGCATGACATAAGGCACGAAATGGTCGGTCAGTGATACCGGCCATCGGGGCCGCAATCAGGCAATTTGTAAGCTGGTGGTGTCCGATGCGCATGAACTAGGAATGACCATACTGATGTCCGCAAGGGCGCGTATATTACGCATTTTCGCTGCGATATGAAAGGCCAAACTTTGAGCAATTTGATAAGAAAATGCCTTGTCAGCGCTGAAGTTCATAACGATTTGTTTTTTTATCGTGGTTTTACATTGAGTTATGTGACTTCGGTCAAATTGTGCGCTTGGGCAAATTCCTAATAACTCTCTGAATCATCCGGTTATAACAGTTGATTCTAAGGGGAGATCTGACGTTTTAAGCAGCAACAACCACAAAATTCTGTGATGCAGATCGTCTTTTGGTTAAAAAGTGACTCATTTTCAGAAAGGTGAACAAACAAGACAAAGAGATGCAGAAACAGATTCTGCACCTTAATCTGCAGTACGGAATTACTCTGCCACTACCACGCGGCCATGCAGTCCTTGTACCGGGCGATTGTTCGCATGATGCATCGCATGCTGGAATTTCTTCAACTGCGCCTCAGACAGCGTCTGAGGTTGTTTAACGACCAGCCAGCGAACGCCTTCTGTACAAGGCGGCGTAGTCAGTGACCCGCTGAAACGATAATGCGTCAGATCGGTGGGCAGCAGGCCATCAAGACTGACTTTCTCTTTCAGCGTGACAGATTCGCCCGCTTTTTCCGGCATCTGTTGCCAGATTTTTTCCAGCTCGGCATTAGCTTTGCCGGTTTCAAACATTACGGCAATCACCGCAATTTCACCGTCAGCATCCATATGAACAAAATGCGCCTCCATCGGGAAAGATTTACCGTTGAGGGTATTTTCGCTCGGAGAGTGGAAGTGGAATTGCTGGAGGACGAATTTATCCCCGTCCAGCGTGGCAAAATCACCCTGCTGAACATTGACCTGCACGCTGTGGCCGTTATTAATGACATTCACCGGCGGTAACTGATAGCTGAGTTTAAGCGGGCGAGGGTGCACCTCTAACGCCTCTTTGATATCGATAGGCGACTGTGCTTTGCCCTGCTCGCACAGATGGAAGTCAGGGCTGAGTTTTGACCAGTTTTGCGGGGCGGCGTCGCCATCATATGACCAGTGTGGCGTTTCGTTTGCGAAGGCGGGTTGTGCAGAAACTGACAGCGTAAGTGCAGCCAGCGCGGCAGACAATATTGTTCCTTTCAAGAGTTATCCCTTTCATTTGTTGAGTAATAAACCTTGCGAAGTGTAAGGGGTTTACGCGGCAGGAGAAATACGGGAAAAGGCCGGAAAAGGATTTTGGGGGGAAACCCGCTCTTTCTGCACAAACAGAAAAAGCGGGAGGCTGACATCAGGCTTTTTTAACACCGGTTATACGGCACCATTCTTCTTTCTCGGCCACCGGATCCAGTTCGAATTGGTCTTTATAGGCATCCGCTACGCTTTGCGCCTGGCTGGCCAGTACGCCGGAAAGCCCCAGATGGCCACCTGCTACCGGCAGCACGCTGATCAGTGGCGCCAGTTCGCGCAGAGGGCCTGCGAGAATATTGGCGACCACCACGTCGGCTGACAGGTTATCAGGCTGGTCTTTCGGCAGATAAAGCGACAGACGCTCTGATACGCCGTTACGTTCGGCGTTATCACGGCTGGCCTGAATTGCCTGCGGATCGATGTCGATCCCAACCACGTGTTTTGCACCCAGCTTCAGCGCGGCGATCGCCAGAATGCCGGAACCACAACCGAAGTCGATCACGGTTTTATCGGTCAGATCCAGACTGTCGAGCCATTGCAGACACATCGCGGTGGTCGGGTGGGTGCCGGTACCAAACGCCAGTCCCGGATCCAGCATCACGTTCACGGCATTCGGATCCGGCACATCGCGCCAGCTCGGGCAAATCCACAGACGTTCGCCAAAACGCATCGGGTGGAAGTTATCCATCCATTCGCGTTCCCAGTCTTTGTCTTCCAGTTGTTCGATTTTGTGCACGAAACCTTTGCCCAGCAGAGGTTCGTTCTCCAGTATGGCGATCACTTCGTCCATGTCGGTTTCCGCATCGTACAGGCCGATGGCGTCGGTATCACCCCACAACAGGGTTTCGCCCGGCAGCGGTTCGAAGACCGGATTATCGTGGGTGTCCTGGAACGTTACGGACACGGCGCCACTTTCGATAAGCGCGTCGCTCAGCGTTTCCGCGTCGTTACCGGTGGTATTAATTTTCAGTTGGATCCAAGGCATAGCCATTCTCTTCTTAACAATCTGTAAAATCAGTGCCGCCTGTTCAGGACGGCTTGAGTACGTTTTCGCGTGGCTGTTTACCAAACTTATTGCCGGTATAAAACGCCAGCAGGCTCAGCAACAGCGACGGCACAATCGGATGCAGACCGGCAATATGCAGGTCAATACTGGCGAGCAGGGTATAACAAACCGCGCCAACAATCATTGAGCTCAGTGCGCCCGTGGCGTTCGCCCGCTCCCAGTACAAACCGAGCACCAGCGGCCACAGGAATACCGCTTCCAGCCCGCCAAACGCCAGCAGGTTCAGCCAGATAATCATTTCCGGCGGACGCCATGCGGCCAGTAAGACCAGTAATCCCAGTATAAAGGTGGCCCAGCTTGAGAAGCGTTTTAACTTGCGCTCGTTAGTCAGTTGTTCCGGTTTAATACCGAGGTACAAGTCTTTAACGATAGTCGCAGATGATTGCAAAAGCTGCGCGTTGATGGTCGACATAATGGCGGCCATCGGTGCCGCGAGGAAAATCCCGGCGGCGTAAGGCGGCAGCACGGTGATCATCAGCGTCGGGATCACCTGATCGGGAATTTTCAGATCAGGTAAAATGGCGCGCCCCAGCGCACCCGCCAGATGCATACCAAGCATCAAAATGGCGACCACAATAGTGCCGAGCACAATGCCACGGTGTACCGCTTTGCTGTCTTTGTAGGAAATACAGCGCACGGCGGTATGCGGCAGGCCAATCACGCCAAAGCACACCAAAACCCAGAAAGAAGCCATAAACGGCAGTGAAAGGACGTCATCCCCGCCATGCACGGATACCAGTTTCGGATCGATTTGCTGGAGCTTATCCACCGCACTGTGCAGGCCACCCGCCGCGTGAATGACAGCGATCAGGAGTAAAATGGTGCCGAGCAGCATCACCAGTCCCTGCATGGCGTCATTGAGCACGCTGGCACGAAAGCCGCCAAACGCGGTATACAGCGCGATGCTGATGCCGAAAATCAGCAGTCCGGTGTCGTAAGGAATACCGGCTGCTGTTTCCAGCAGGCGTGCGCCACCGATGAACTGAACGGTCATCGCGCCCAGAAACGCCACCAGCAGACTCAGGCTCGCCAGCCAGACCAGCAGACGGCTCTGGTAGCGGGCAAACAGCATGTCGTTCAGCGTGACCGCATTATAGCGGCGCGCCAGAATGGCGAATTTTTTACCCAGTACGCCGAGTGAAAGCCAGACGGCAGGCAACTGAATCATTGCCAGCAATACCCAGCCAAGGCCAAATTTGTAGGCGGCACCGGGGCCGCCGATAAAGGAACTGGCACTGATGTAGGTGGCGGTCAGGGTCATGGCCAGCACGAAGCCGCCCATGGAGCGGTTGCCGAGGAAATATTCAGTCAGGAAGTTGCCCTGCTCGCGGCGGGTATATGCATAAACAGACAACCCGAAAACCAGCAGCAAATAGGCAATCAGTGGCAATAAGACTTCAGTCTGCATGACTGTCCTCCAGCGGAATATCGCGGTAAATCACGCGAACCATCAGCCAGCTTAAAAGAACGAATATCAGCGGTACCAGCAGACAGGCCATTTCGAACCAGTGCGGCAGGCCGGTGATGCCCTGTTTATCGTCAGGAATATAGGCGGCAAAACTCCATGCCAGCAGATAAGCAATCGTCAGCCCAAAAGCCCATCGGGCTTCACGGTTGGCTTGTAAGAAACGTTTGTCCAACGCCATTTACTTGTCTCCCCTCAAAACGTAAAAAAGGCCGGAATATCCGGCCTTGATAAGAGAGTACGCAACGGTACGGTCTTTTTTATTTTTCCTGCAAACCGAGTTTTTTCTCAAGATAGTGGATGTTAGTGCCACCATGTTGGAAATTCTCGTCGTCCATAATGCGCATTTGCAGTTCAATGTTGGTTTTGATGCCGTCGATGATCAGTTCTGCCAGCGCATTTTTCATGCGGGCAATGGCCACTTCACGGGTTTCACCGTAAGTGATCAGTTTACCGATCATGGAATCGTAGTACGGAGGCACAGTGTAGCCTGCGTAAATGTGCGATTCCCAACGAACACCGAAGCCGCCAGGGGCGTGGAAACGGGTGATTTTGCCTGGGCTTGGCAGGAAGGTGTTAGGGTCTTCCGCGTTAATGCGGCATTCCACCGCATGGCCTTTGACTTTCACTTCGCTTTGTTTGATCGACAGTGGCTGGCCGGACGCAATGCGCAGCTGCTCTTTGATCAAATCCACACCGGTGATCATCTCGGTAACCGGATGCTCAACCTGGATACGGGTGTTCATTTCGATGAAGAAGAACTCGCCGTTTTCATACAGGAACTCGAAAGTACCTGCGCCACGGTAGCCAATATCCACACAGGCTTTGGCACAACGTTCGCCGATGAAACGACGAAGATCTTCCGTGATGCCCGGTGCTGGCGCTTCTTCAACGACTTTCTGGTGACGACGCTGCATGGAGCAGTCACGTTCAGCCAGATAAACGGCGTTGCCCTGACCATCAGCCAGTACCTGAATTTCCACGTGACGTGGATTTTCCAGGTATTTTTCCATGTAAACCATGTCGTTGTTGAAAGCTGCTTTAGCTTCCGCACGGGTCATGTTGATGGACTGTTCGAGGTCTTTGTCGCCGCGTACAACACGCATACCACGACCACCGCCGCCGCCAGAAGCTTTGATGATGACCGGATAGCCGATACGTTTTGCGAAGGCACGGTTTTGATCCATGTCATCGCCCAGCGGGCCGTCAGAGCCAGGTACACAAGGTACGCCAGCCGCTTTCATCGCCTGGATCGCAGAAACTTTGTCACCCATCAGGCGGATAGTTTCAGCTTTCGGGCCGATGAAGATAAAACCAGAACGCTCAACCTGCTCTGCAAAATCGGCATTCTCGGACAAGAAACCGTAGCCCGGGTGGATAGCCACCGCGCCAGTGATTTCCGCCGCAGCGATGATGGCAGGGATGTTCAGATAGCTTTTTACTGAAGGTGCAGGACCGATACAGACGGTTTCGTCTGCCAGCAGCACGTGTTTCAGGTCACGGTCAGCGGTAGAGTGCACAGCAACGGTTTTGATGCCCATTTCTTTACAGGCACGCAAAATACGCAGAGCAATCTCGCCGCGGTTCGC
Organism: Rahnella sp. WP5; assembly: GCF_000745615.1. Classification (NCBI taxonomy): domain Bacteria; kingdom Pseudomonadati; phylum Pseudomonadota; class Gammaproteobacteria; order Enterobacterales; family Yersiniaceae; genus Rahnella; species Rahnella sp. WP5. Next base: position 109,046 of record NZ_JQJR01000012.1, read on the forward strand.
GATAACAATTTTATCTACCATGGTACGCCTCGTTATTCGATGACGACCAGCGGCTCGTCGAATTCAACCGGTTGGCCGCTTTCTACCAGAATTGCTTTAACAACACCGGATTTGTCTGCTTCGATTTGGTTCATCATTTTCATCGCTTCAACGATACACAGGGTATCGCCGGCGTTCACTTTCTGACCCACTTCGATGAAGGCTTTAGCGTCCGGGCTTGGCGTACGGTAGAAGGTGCCTACCATCGGTGAGCGAACGATATGGCCACTGATTGCAGCCGGAGCTGCTTCTGCAGGCGCAGCTGCTGGCGCAACCGCAGCAGCCAGACCTGGCTGTTGTTGTACAGGCATAGCGTAAGCCTGTTGCATCATAGGATAAGCCTGCGCAGGTGCAGCACGGCTGATACGTACTGATTCTTCGCCTTCAGAAATTTCCAGTTCAGAAATGCCTGATTCTTCAACCAGTTCGATCAGTTTTTTAATTTTACGAATATCCATGGGTGTGATTCCGTACTCTTTTTGCGTAGAAATTAGTGGGTTTTTGACAAGCGGTTAACCGCTGCCTGTAATGCAAAGTGGTAGCCATCTGCGCCAAGTCCGCAAATAACGCCCACTGCGATGTCGGAAAGATAGGAATGGTGCCGGAACGCTTCGCGGGCATGTACATTCGACAGATGGATCTCGATAAACGGAATCGACACCCCCAGTAATGCATCGCGCAGCGCCACGCTGGTATGGGTAAAGGCCGCGGGATTGATCAGGATGAAATCGACATTTCCGCGTGCCTGATGAATACGTTCAATCAGGACATGTTCTGCATTGGATTGCAGATGGCTCAGTGCTACATCAGCAGCAGCAGCCTGCACTTCCAAACCTTTAACAATATCGTTGAGCGTGGTGTGTCCGTACGTTTCAGGCTCACGGGTGCCTAACAAATTCAGGTTAGGACCGTTCAGTAGCAAAATGTCAAACTTATGCGCCATTGTGAGCCTATCTCCGGCAATTAGACAAAGATTGTAGAAAATACCCTGATGTCACCGGTTTGTCACCTATTTCGCGGCAAATCGGCCCGTCTCTTCGGCATGAGGTCGGGCATTATAATGATATCGTGGCAATTCGCAGCTAAATACTGGTCTTATCAGCGAAGATAATCAACCCTCGGCCGGTCAACGTGGGTGCAATTGTCGAAATTATGAGGGGCAACCGGGCCAAAAGTTCCACGGCTTATCGCAGCCACTGGCGGAATTTTTTATAACGGAATGCCAGCAAGATGACGGCAAGTATTGCGTAAATCACCGGTTGTGGCGACAGCACTTTTACCGACCAAAGGTAGTGGATCGGCGCAAGTATGGCGATGAGATAAATGAAGTTGTGCAACTTTTGCCAGGTTGATCCCATTTTGCGTTGTGCCCACACGGTGGAGGTGCAGGCCAGTGCCAGCAGCAGGATCCAGCAGATGATACCGAGGGTGAGATACGGGCGCGATATCAGTTCACTTCCCAGCAGGCGGATATTGTTGATCCCAAGCTCCAGGAATGAATAGCTGAGAAGATGCAAGGTTCCCCACGCAAAACACCACAACCCCAGCAAACGGCGCGTGCGGATCAGTAATGGCTGTTTGCCATAGCGTGCGACGGGCGTGACCAGTAATGTCACCAGCAAAAATTTCAGAGTCATCCTACCGGTAAAATGCTGAATATCTTTGGCGGGATCGGCACTGAACCAGCCCTGATTAATCGAAAGCACAATCCAGAAAAAAGGCAAAATGGCGCAAAGATAGATGATCACTTTCAACCCGGTAATATTGGCAGGGCTTAAACGACGCATAACTGAACCGCCTCTTCCTTAATAGAACTTACGTAAATCCATACCGTGATACATCGATGCTACCTGCTCGGCATAACCATTGAACAGCAATGTCGGCTGGCGTTGCACGTCGAGTAAGCCGCCGGAACCGATAAACCGTTCCGTTGCCTGCGACCAGCGCGGGTGATCCACATGCGGGTTCACGTTGGCGTAAAACCCGTATTCGTTGGAGGCAATCTGGTTCCAGGTTGTCGGCGGCTCATCTTGAGTAAATTTGATGTTCACGATGGATTTGATGCCTTTGAAACCGTACTTCCACGGAATGGTCAGGCGGATGGGCGCGCCGTTTTGTGGCGGAAGTGCTTTGCCATAAACGCCGACCGTCATCATCGCCAGCGGGTTCATCGCTTCATCTATGCGCAATCCTTCAACGTACGGGTAATTCAGTCCACCGCCGATAAACCGGTCTTTCTGCCCCGGCATATGTTCCGGGTCATATAAGGTAGTAAACGCGACATAACGCGCTTTGCTGGTCGGTTCGGCAAGCTTGAGAATCTCACTCAGCTGAAAACCGATCCACGGCACCACCATCGACCAGGCTTCGACGCAACGCATCCGGTAAATACGTTGCTCAAGCGGGAAGCGCTTCATGATGTCATCCATATCCAGCGTCATCGGTTTAGCAACTTCGCCTTCTATTGTTAATTTCCACGGCGAGGTAACCAGTTGCCCGGCGTTGGCGGCCGGATCAGCTTTATCCAGCCCGAATTCATAGAAATTGTTGTAGCCGCAAACTTTGTCCTCGGGGGTCAGTGTCAGGTCATTTTGATAAGCAGCGGGTTTGGTGAAATCCAGCGGTTTACCGGCGGGCGCGGCAGGGCGGTCATGGCCTTTGAACCAGGAAAGGATATCTGCGCGTGCATTTTGGGGAACAGCGAGTGCCGCGGCACTGATCCCCAGTGCCTGTAAAACTTTGCGCCGGTCATAAAAAATACTTTCGGGTGTGACGTCTGCTTCGGTTAGTTTGCGGGGTTTGAACATAGCCTTCTCCGGCATTCTCATTTTCGTGATTCATTTTTATGGTTATAAACAAAGCATGGCGTGAAACCGGACGCTTTGCGAGATATCACGCTAAAAAAGCGCATTTTGCCGCAGACATTGAGGAGGCACTTACCATTTATATAAGAATTACGAATTGATTGGTTTTTGTGTTGCTATGCTATGAATGTATGCGAATGACTCTTTCGAAAATTTCTCCTTTCATCGCATTTTTCTGTTTTATAGTAGCGGCGTTTTTTCGTGGCAAGCTCAGAGAAAGGGTTTGTTTTCCCCTCACCGTAGCGAGTAAGGCACAGGGATGCGATTTACTACCAGACTATCGGCACTGATGACGATGTTAGTTGCGCTGGCAATGTTACTGATGTTGCTTGGCGTCACTTTCAGCTTTATCTATCTGAACAAACAAGATACCGAACAACATCTTCAGGCGCTTGCCACGACTTATGATCAGGCATTGCTAACGCATCCCCCCGCAGATGCCCAACGCTGGATGCCTCAGGCTATGCGTATGCTTGATGTCACGGATATCGAAGTCAAACTTGATAACACCACCGTTTTTGAATACCACGAGCGTCCGGATGTACACCGCTCGTGGGACAGCGTGATGCCGGAATATGACACTGCCATTATCCCGCTGATGCACAACCACGCCATGTCGCTGCACATTTCCTATGTTGATCCTGTCAGCAGTTACATCCGCTCCCTGCGTTCCACGTTCACGATTGGGATCGCCATTCTGGTCATGCTCGCTATGCTGCTGCTCAGTTTTCGCTGGTTACGTCAGGAAACTGATGGTGTGGAAAAGCTGGAAGACCGCGCGGTCAGAATATTACGCGGTGAACGGGAAGGGCTGTCCGGTCATGTGGGCGAATGGCCGCATTCTGCCAGCAGCGCAATAGATCGTCTGCTGAGGGATCTGAATGAAGCACGTGAACAGCGCAGCCGCGTGGATACCTTGATCCGTGCTTATGCTCAGCAGGACGCGCAAACCGGCCTCAGTAACCGCCTGTTCTTTGACAATCAGCTTGCGACGCAGCTGGAAGAAAAGGGCGCGCACGGTGTGCTGATGTTACTGCGCTTGCCGGATTTCGACACCATGCGCGAAACGCACGGTCAGGCAGTGGTCGAAGAACTGCGTTCGGCGATGGTGAATTTGTTATCGACGTTCGTGATGCGCCATGTCGATGCGCTGCTGGCACGTTATTTCCACAGTGATTTTGCCGTGCTGTTGCCACACCGCACCTTAAAGGAAGCGGAAGTGATGGCCTCACAATTAGTCAATGCGCTCGGCGTCCTGCCGACTTCGTCGCTAATTGACCGCGATGCGCTGATGTACATCGGTATCAGCGCCTACCGTTTCGGTCAGACGCCGGATCAGGTGATGGACATGGCCGAGCAGGCGACGCGACATGCGGCGTTCCAGGGCAGTAACAGCTGGTTTATCTATGATAAAAATGTGCCGGAAAAAGGTCGCGGCAGCGTGCGCTGGCGGACCCTGCTGGAAAACACGCTGGCGCGCGGCGGCCCGCGTCTTTATCAGAAGCCCGCCTTCACCCGGGACAACAAACCGGATCACCGTGAGGTGCAGCGGCGTGTCTTCGACGGCGAGCAGGAACTGCTGGCTGCGGAGTTTATCCCGCTGGTGGTTCAGTTCGGGTTGTCGCAAAGCTTTGACCGGGTCATGTTAAGTCAGATTATTCCGTTACTTAACCGTTGGCCGGATGAAACGTTAGCATTTCACCTGACGGTTGATTCATTATTGCAGCGCTCATTTGTTCGCTGGCTGCGCGATACCTTGCTGCAGTGCGAAAGAACACAACGAAATCGAATTTTGATTGAACTTGCTGAGGCGGATCTCTGTCAACATACCGACCGCCTGCGTCCTGCGATCAGATTGTTACAGGGTTTGGGCTGTCGTCTGGCCGTTTCGCAAGCCGGACTGACGGTGGTCAGCACCTCCTATCTGAAAACTTTCCCGGTGGAGAGAGTCAAGCTTCACCCGGGGTTAGTGCGTGATATTGATAAAAGGGTTGAAAATCAGCTCTTTGTACAAAGCTTACTCAGTGCGTGCGAAGGGACTCAGGCGCTGGTATTTGCCTCTGGCGTGCGCACAAAAGAGGAGTGGGCTGTCCTGCTGAAAAGCGGGATCCACGGCGGGCAGGGCGATTTTTTTGCCGGTCCGGAGCCTGTTGAACCGGCCGGTAAAAAATATTCACACAACCGCGATGTTTAAGTGACCGTTAACGCATTATTTAACGTAGAATGAGCCAGCTTTTGACCTACGCCCTTGTCTGGTATCCGGTGTTTGTGCTCAGACCGCAGATGGATGGAAGATGTTGGTAAAAGTGTAAGAATTTATGTGTGGTGTTGCTACTTCGCCTGGGTGCCTGCCCGAGGTAAACCGAGCCTGCGAGACAGAATTATTTCGCAGTGCCATCAGCCTCAAAAAGTCACCGCAAGTGAATGGCGACATCGCGGACAATTTTCACGGAAGCAGGACGTTTTTGCGCCTTGTCGCTGCTTCGCGTGGTTGGTAAAGTAGGCGGATTTTATTTTCCGCCCCCAGCTAGCAGGATTATCCCTTCGTTATGTTTAAGAAATTTCGTGGCATGTTTTCCAACGACTTGTCCATCGACCTGGGTACCGCCAATACCCTCATTTATGTAAAAGGACAAGGCATCGTGCTGAATGAGCCATCAGTTGTGGCTATTCGTCAGGATCGTGCTGGTTCACCTAAAAGCGTTGCTGCTGTTGGTCACGACGCGAAACAGATGCTGGGTCGTACTCCTGGCAATATTGCCGCTATTCGTCCAATGAAAGACGGCGTTATCGCTGACTTTTTCGTGACTGAGAAAATGCTGCAACACTTCATCAAGCAAGTTCACAGCAACAGCTTCATGCGCCCAAGCCCGCGTGTACTGGTGTGTGTGCCAGTCGGTGCAACTCAGGTTGAACGCCGTGCTATCCGTGAATCTGCACAAGGTGCAGGCGCGCGTGAAGTGTTCCTGATTGAAGAACCGATGGCTGCGGCAATCGGTGCAGGCCTGCCGGTATCCGAAGCGACCGGTTCAATGGTGGTGGATATCGGTGGTGGTACCACAGAAGTTGCCGTGATCTCCCTGAACGGCGTGGTGTATTCCTCTTCTGTACGTATCGGTGGCGATCGTTTCGACGAAGCTATCATTAATTATGTACGCCGTAATTATGGTTCACTGATCGGTGAAGCAACGGCTGAGCGTATCAAGCACAGCATCGGTTCTGCCTATCCGGGTGATGAAGTGCACGAAATCGAAGTGCGCGGTCGTAACCTGGCTGAAGGTGTTCCACGTGGTTTCACGCTGAACTCCAACGAAATTCTCGAAGCATTGCAAGAGCCGCTAACCGGTATCGTCAGCGCGGTGATGGTTGCACTGGAACAGTGTCCGCCAGAACTGGCTTCTGACATCTCCGAGCGCGGCATGGTGCTGACCGGCGGTGGCGCATTACTGCGTAACCTTGATCGCCTGCTGATGGAAGAAACGGGTATTCCTGTTGTTGTCGCAGAAGATCCACTGACCTGCGTCGCCCGTGGCGGTGGTAAAGCATTAGAAATGATCGACATGCACGGCGGCGACTTATTCAGCGAAGAGTAATCTCAGCGAAGACTTGCTGATTCAAACAAGTCTTGTTGCAAGCAAGAATAGTCTGCCCGGGAAGGTGGTTGTCCGTCAGGTAAAACCTGCAACGCGAAGTGTGCAGTGTTCAATGTGGATCCGTGCAAACACTGGCTGAGCGATAAAGCTCTGCCAGTGTTTTGGCTATCCCATGAGATTGCCGCCGTTTCTGTCAGGTGAGGTCTTTACTTCGACTGGCTGAAACCTTCTGTTGCCGAGGAACTCGCATATTTTATGAAGCCAATTTTTAGCAGGGGACCTTCCCTGCAACTGCGACTTTTTTTGGCTATTCTCACGGCCATTGTCCTGATTGTTGCCGACAGTAAAATAGGTACGTTTGTTAAAATCCGCACCTATATGGATACTGCCGTCAGTCCCTTCTATTTTTTGTCCAATGCCCCGCGTGAATTCTTAGATCAGGTCTCTTCTACGTTTGCCACCCGTGGCCAGCTGGAACTTGAAAACCGCGCTTTGCGTCAGGAATTGTTGCTGAAAAACAGCGACCTGATGCTGCTTGGCCAATACAAACAAGAAAATGCTCGCTTGCGCGAGCTGCTGGGATCACCGTTGCGTCAGGACGAGCACAAAATGGTGACGCAGGTTCTCTCCACCAGCAATGATCCTTACAGCGATCAGATCGTCATCGACAAAGGCAGCAACAACGGTGTGTATATCGGGCAACCCGTCATCAGCGATAAAGGCGTTGTTGGCCAGGTCATCGCTGTTGCCGCGCTGACCAGCCGTGTGCTGCTGATTTGTGATGCTTCACATGCGTTGCCGATTCAGGTGCTGCGTAATGACATCCGCGTTATCGCTGCCGGTAGCGGCTGTGCTGATGACTTACAACTTGAACACTTGCCAAGCAACACCGATATTCGTGTCGGTGATGTGCTGGTCACCTCAGGTCTGGGTGGACGTTTCCCTGAAGGGTATCCGGTCGGCGTTGTATCTTCGGTTAAAGTTGATAATCAGCGTGCGTATACCGTCATTCAGGCGCGTCCGACCGCCGGTCTGCAACGTCTGCGTTACCTGCTGTTACTATGGGGGTCTGACCGTAATGGCGAGCATCCTTTACCGCCGGATGAAGTTCATCGCGTGGCCAATGAACGCCTGATGCAAATGATGCCGCAAGTGTTGCCACCTCCGGGAGATATGGGGCCGCCAGCTCCTGTTCCTCCACCGGCAACGGGTACGGTAACGACACCGGTTAGCACGCCTGCTGTGCAGGGAGCGACGCAATGAACAGCTACCGGAGCCACGGACGCTGGATTATTTGGCTATCCTTCTTAATAGCCATGTTATTGCAGGTGATGCCGTGGCCTGAACAGATTTATATGTTCAGGCCGTCATGGCTGATGCTGATCCTGATTTACTGGGTGATGGCATTACCGCATCGCGTCAACGTGGGTACCGGTTTTGTTGTCGGGTTTATTATGGATCTGATCCTGGGATCGACCCTGGGTATCCGCGCGCTGGCTTTTGCCATTACCGCCTACCTGGTCGCGTTCAAATTCCAGTTATTCCGTAACCTGGCTCTGTGGCAACAAGCGCTGATTGTTATGGTGCTTTCGCTGGCTGTGGACGTCATGGTGTTCTGGGGAGAATTCCTGGTAGTCAATGTGTCGTTCCGGCCTGAAGTTTTCTGGAGCAGTGTGGTCGACGGTGTGCTGTGGCCATGGCTGTTCCTGCTGATGCGTAAAATTCGTCGTCAGTTTGCTGTGCAATGAGGATGTTATGACCGCACTTTATCTGGCTTCCGGGTCACCACGTCGCCGTGAATTACTGGCCTTGCTGGAACTGCCTTTTGAGCGTCTGGTGACTGAAGTTGCAGAAGAGCGTCAGCCTGACGAAGCCCCGCAAGATTATGTTTTACGGCTGGCGAAAGATAAAGCGCAGGCCGGTGTGGCGGTCGCGGCAGAGGATTTGCCGGTGCTTGGCGCAGATACGATTGTGGTCCTCGACGGTAAAGTGTTGGAAAAGCCACGTGACGAAGCGCAAGCCGCTGTTATGCTTAAGGCATTGTCTGGCAGACAGCATCAGGTGATGACCGCCATTGCGTTTGCCGACAGGCAGGAATGCCTCAATACGTTGGTTGTGACCGATGTCACTTTCCGTTCACTATCCTCCGACGATATTGCACATTATATTCTGAGCGGTGAGCCCATGGATAAAGCGGGCGCTTATGGTATTCAGGGAAAGGGCGGTTGTTTCGTCCGTGAAATTCGCGGCAGTTACTATGCAGTTGTGGGCCTTCCTCTGGTGGAAACTCAGGAACTGCTCAATGAATTTTCTGCCTTACGCGAGCTTAGGAGAAAACATGACAGCTGAATTACTGGTCAATGTCACCCCGTCTGAAACCCGCGTGGCTTACATTGACGGTGGCATTCTGCAGGAGATCCATATTGAGCGCGAGACCAAGCGCGGGATTGCCGGCAATATTTATAAAGGGCGTATCAGCCGTGTTCTGCCGGGTATGCAGGCAGCATTTGTCGATATCGGCCTTGAAAAAGCCGCATTTTTACATGCTTCAGACATCATGCCGCACACCGAATGTGTGGCGCGTGACGAGCAGAAAAATTTCCACGTGCGTGACATCGCAGAACTGGTGCATCAGGGCCAGGATCTGATGGTGCAGGTGGTGAAAGATCCGCTGGGCACCAAAGGTGCGCGTCTGACGACCGACATTACCTTGCCTTCCCGCTATCTGGTGTTCATGCCTGGTGCGTCACACGTTGGCGTGTCGCAGCGTATTGAAAGCGAAGCCGAGCGTGATCGCCTCAAACGTATCGTCTCAGAATATTGTGATGAGCACGGCGGCTATATTATTCGTACCGCAGCCGAAGGCGTGGGTGAAGAAGAACTCAAACAAGATGCGGCCTACCTGAAACGCTTGTGGACCAAGGTGATGGAGCGCAAGCGTCGCAACAAAACCAAGTGCAAGCTGTATGGTGAGCTGGCACTGGCGCACCGTGTGCTGCGTGATTTTGCCGGTGAAGCACTGGACCGCATCCGCGTTGACTCCCGTCTGACGTATGAATTGCTGGTCGAATTCACCAGCGAATACATGCCTGAAATGACCAGCAAGCTGGAGCATTACAGTGGCAAGCAGCCTATTTTCGATCTATTCGATGTGGAGAACGAAATCCAGCGTGCGCTCGAGCGCAAGGTGGAACTCAAGTCCGGCGGCTATCTGATTATCGATCAGACCGAAGCCATGACCACCGTGGATATTAATACCGGTGCGTTTGTCGGCCATCGTAATCTGGAAGACACGATATTTAACACTAACACCGAAGCGACGCAGGCCATTGCCCGTCAGCTACGGCTGCGCAATCTCGGCGGCATTATCATTATCGACTTCATTGATATGTCGAATGAAGATCATCGCCGTCGCGTGCTGCACAGCCTCGAGCAGGCGCTGTCGAAAGACCGCGTGAAAACCGGTATTCACGGTTTCTCCGCCCTTGGTTTGGTGGAGATGACCCGCAAACGTACCCGCGAAAGCGTCGAACATGTGCTGTGCAGCGATTGTCCGACCTGTCATGCACGCGGCACGGTGAAAACCGTTGAAACCGTCTGCTATGAAATTCTGCGTGAAATTGTGCGTGTGCATCATGCCTACGATTCTGACCGTTTCCTGGTTTACGCGTCTGCCGCAGTAGGGGAAGCGCTCAAGGGAGAAGAATCCCATGCACTGGCCGAAGTAGAAATCTTCGTCGGCAAGCAGGTGAAAGTGCAGATCGAGCCGCTCTACAGTCAGGAACAGTTTGACGTCGTCATGATGTGATCCGATGGCTATTCGTCTGAAGCATCAAGAAGTTAAAGGTTTCCATTGCCGTCTGTGCGGGTGAAAACCAGCATGGAATGGAAAACAAGGAGAGAAGTTTGAGGCGACTGCCCGGTATTTTATTAACCACCAGCGCAACCCTTGTCGTGATAGTGGCTTTGGTGATCAGTGGCTTGCGTCTGGCATTGCCTCAGTTGACCCGCTTCCAGGATCAACTGGTCGGGAAAGTCGAGGCGGTCACGGGCGTACCGATCGAGTTATCGCAAGTCAGCGCCAGCTGGAAAACCTTTGGCCCGATCATGGAGATCCGAGGCCTTCAGGTGACATTACCGGACTCAAAGTGGCAGGTTCAGCGCATTACCCTGGCGCTGGACGTCTGGCAATCCTTACTGCATTTCCGCTGGCAGTTCCGCGACCTTACTTTTTACAATTTGCAGCTGGATTTAAACAGCACGCTGGGTGGCGAAAGCAATAAAGGCAACGGCATCCAGCCAAACCGCGTCAGTGATATTTTCCTCAGACAGGTCGACCATTTCGATCTGCGCAACAGCCGCATTTCCTTCCTGACGCCTTCCGGTCCACGGGCGGAATTTGACATTCCTCAGATGACCTGGCTGAACAGCCACAACCGCCATCGCGCCGAAGGGCAGCTTAGCCTGTCGAGTTTTAACGGGCAGCACGGCATTGTGCAGTTGCGTATGGATCTGAACGACACCAATGGTTTGCTCAATAACGGGAAAATTTATCTTCAGGCCGATGATATCGACATGAAACCGTGGTTCAGCCGGTGGTTGCGCAATAATACCGGTCTGGAAAGTGCTAACTTCAGCCTCGCGGCGTGGCTGACGGTGCGTAGTGGCGATATTTATGCCGCTGACGCATTGCTGAAAAATGGCTCTGCCACCTGGAAAAATGGCACTGAGGAACACCAGCTCGATGTCGATAATCTGACATTACACGGTAACCGTCAGGGTAATGGCTGGCAGGTTGGCACGAAGCAGCTGAATCTGAAAACCGATGGTGTGGCGTGGCCGAAAGGCCGCCTTGAAGTACTTTATCTGCCGGAAAATAACCAGTTCCTCGGGCCTTCGCAGGGTGAAGAGCTGCGCATCCGTGGCACCAATCTGCAACTGGAACGTTTAGGCCCGGTGATCCCGACTTTCTCATTCCTGACTCCGGCTTTACTGGAGCGCTGGCAGGATTTAAAACCCGCCGGTAACGTTGATCGGCTCGCGCTGGATATCCCGCTAAAGCAGCCTGATCAGACCCGTTTTGATGTGAACTGGCGCGATGTCAGCTGGCAGCGCTGGAAACTACTGCCGGGTGTCAATCATTTCAGTGGTGGCCTGAAAGGTAGCGTGGCGGGCGGGCAGATGACGGTGAAATTACAAGACAGCCTGCTGCCGTACGGCGAAATGTTCCGCGCACCGCTGGATATCAGTGCGGCGACCGGTACCTTTAACTGGAAGAACGGCAAAGATGGCTGGTCATTGTCGGGTAAAGACGTAGATGTCAAAGCCAACGCGCTGTGGGCGAAGGGCGATTTCCGCTACAACCAGCCTGTCAAAGGTGAGCCGTGGCTGAATATTCTGGCCGGTATTCGCCTGTATGACGCCGGTCAGGCCTGGCGCTATTTCCCTGAACCGCTGATGGGCAAACATCTGGTAAATTATCTGAGTGGTGCCATAAAGGCCGGTCAGGTGGATAACGCCACCCTGACCTTCAACGGCAATCCACATCATTTCCCGTTCAAAAAGAACGAAGGGCAGTTTGAAGTGTGGGTTCCGCTACGCCACTCGACCTTTGAGTTCCAGCCAGGTTGGCCAGCGCTGACTGATCTGGATATCGATCTCGATTTCCTTAATGACGGCCTGTTTATGAAAGCCGCGCACACCAAACTGGGCAATGTGGACGGCAACAACGTCGTTGCCAATATTCCTGACTACCTGAAAGAAAAACTGTTTATTGATGCGGACCTGCGCGGGCAGGGGAAAGATATCGGCGATTATTTCATGGATACGCCGTTGCATGACTCGCTGGGCTCGGCGCTACAGGAATTGCAGATTGGCGGCGAAGTGAATGGTCGCTTACATCTGGATATTCCGCTTGATGGCGAACTTGTGCGTGCATCCGGTGGCGTCACGCTCAATAACAACAGTCTGTTTATTAAACCGCTGAACAGCAAAATCAGTCAGCTCAGTGGCCAGTTCAGTTATGACAACGGCAACCTGCAAAGTAACCGGCTTACCGGTAACTGGTTCGGGCAACCGGTCAACGTGATGTTCAGCACGCAGGAACTGCCGGATGATTTCAAGGTTCAGGTCGGGCTGGATGCCAACTGGCAACTGTCCAAAATCCCCGGCTTGCCAGCGGCAGCAGCCAGTAAAATTTCGGGCGGTACGCTGTGGAAAGGCGACGTCAATATTACGCTGCCGCACAAAGGTACCCCGACCTATACCGTCGATGTAAACGCCGATCTGAAAGATGTGAGCAGTCACTTACCCGATCCGTTAAGCAAGAAAGCCGGTCATCCGCTGCCGCTGGTGGTGAATGTCAAAGGCGACCTGCACAGTTTTAATCTGCAAGGTGTGCTGGCGGGCAAAGATCATTTCAACAGCCGCTGGCTGCTGGGTAAACAACTGAAGCTCGATCGCGCATCGTGGCAGGCAAACAGCAAAAAAACGCCTCCATTGCCGGATGACAGCAGTCTGACGCTCCATCTGCCCGCACTTGATGGTGAAAGCTGGCTGGGTTTGCTGTCGCCGGATAAAGCGACGCAGGACACTACTACTAAACTGGCCGGTTTCAGCTTCCCGCACCAGATTATCCTGACAACGCCTGCGCTGACACTGGGCGGACAGGTCTGGAATGACCTGACCCTCACCTCGGTACAAGGGCATCAGGGCATGGAGGTCACTGCCAAAGGTAAGGAAATCGATGGCAGGCTGAATATGAATGACAACGGTCCGTGGCTGGCTAATCTGAAATACGTCTATTTCAATCCGCAATGGACGGTCGCGGATGTGGCCAGCAGCGGTCAGCCGGGCGGTAATCCGTTTGCTACTGAAAAGATTTCGTTTGCCAGCTGGCCGGCATTGCAACTGCGTTGCGAAGCCTGCTGGTTCCTCGGTCAGAACTTCCGCAAAGTGAATGCTGACCTGACACCGCAAGGCGATCAACTGATGCTGCGTAACGGTCTGATAGATACCGGCGTGGCACGTCTCGACGTGCAGGGCGACTGGAGGCAGAACGGGCAGGGCGAAAACACCGGCCTGAAAGGCAAGCTGACCGGTAAAAATATTGAGCAGGCCATGTCATTCTTTGGTGTGACTACACCACTGAAAGGCGCGCCGTTTGACGTTAACTTTGATTTGCACTGGAAATCCGTGCCGTGGAAGCCAGATATCAGCACACTGAACGGCACCCTGAAAAACACGCTGGGCAAAGGCGAAATTGCGGATGTCGGCACGGGCCGCGCCGGACAATTGCTGCGACTGGTCAGCTTCGATGCGCTGCTGCGCAAACTGCGTCTTGATTTCAGCGATACCTTTGGCCAGGGCTTCTATTTTGACTCGATCAAATCCACGGCCTGGATTAAAGACGGCGTACTTCATACCGACGATCTGCTGGTTGACGGACTGGAAGCAGATATCGCCATCACCGGGAAGGTCAATTTCGTGAATCAGCAATTGGATCTCGAAGCGGTCATTGCGCCGGAAATTTCCGCCACAGTAGGTGTGGCGACGGCGTTCGTCATCAACCCGGTAGTCGGCGTTGCAGTCTTCGCTGCCAGTAAAGTGCTGGCACCGCTGTGGAATAAAATCTCGCTTATCCGCTATCAGATTGACGGCACTATCGCAGAACCGCGTATCAACGAAATTCTGCGTAAACCGGTTGAACATCCAAAAGCCGCCGCCGCACAGTAACGCCACCGTGAAGGTGGCAGGAAACCTCGTTCATGCTGTGTTAGGCTGTTAATAACCTTGTAACAATGGATTGTCTGGCGTGCAGACTGTGTAGACCACAGTCTGCACGCCGGATTGTCGTCTAAAAGAGAGTGAACATCTATGAGTCTGGCCTTAGTCAGTGAGCAGTTACTAACTGCTAATAATCTGAGTCATCAGGATCTGTTTTCCATTTTGGGCCAGTTGTCTGAACGTCGTCTTGATTATGCCGATCTCTTTTTCCAGTCCAGTTTCCATGAAAGCTGGGTGATCGAAGACAGCATCATCAAAGACGGTTCTTACAATATCGATCAGGGCGTCGGTGTTCGTGCGGTAAGCGGTGAAAAAACCGGTTTTGCTTATGCTGACCAAATCACGCTGAATGCCCTGAACCTGAGTGCAACAGCTGCCCGCAGCATTGTCCGCGACCAGGGCAATGGCAAAGCGCATACGCTGGGCGAAATTGCCTATAAATCTCTTTATTCTCCGCTGGATCCGCTGCAAAGCCTGTCACGCGAAGCAAAAATCGAACTGCTGCACCGCGTCGACAAAATTGCCCGTGCGGCCGATAAGCGCGTGCAGGAAGTCAGTGCCAGCATCACCGGCGTGTATGAAAACATCCTGGTGGCAGCCACCGACGGCACGCTGGCGGCAGACATTCGCCCGCTGGTGCGTCTGTCCGTGAGCGTTCTGGTTGAACAGGACGGACGTCGTGAGCGTGGCTCAAGCGGCGGCGGCGGTCGTGTTGGTTATGACTACTTCCTCGAAACCGTTAACGGTGAAGTGCGTGCGGAAGCTTTTGCCCGTGATGCCGTGCGTATGGCGTTGCTGAATCTGACGGCAGTCGCCGCCCCGGCAGGTGGCATGCCGGTGGTGCTGGGCGCAGGCTGGCCAGGTGTGCTGTTACATGAGGCGGTAGGCCACGGTCTGGAAGGTGACTTCAACCGTCGCGGAACCTCTGTATTTAGCGGTCAGATGGGCAAACGGGTGGCTTCTGAACTGTGTACCGTAGTGGACGACGGCACCCTGCCGGGTCTGCGCGGTTCACTGGCGATTGACGACGAAGGTGTACCGGGGCAGTACAACGTGCTGATCGAAAACGGCGTGCTGAAAGGCTACATGCAAGACAAACTGAATGCGCGCCTGATGGGCGTTGCGCCGACCGGTAACGGCCGCCGCGAATCTTACGCCCATCTGCCGATGCCGCGTATGACCAACACTTATATGCTGGCCGGGAAATCAACGCCGGAAGACATTATCAGTAGCGTAGAATTTGGCCTGTATGCGCCAAACTTCGGCGGCGGTCAGGTGGATATTACTTCGGGTAAATTCGTGTTCTCTACCTCCGAAGCTTATCTGATCGAAAAAGGCCGCATCACCAAACCGGTGAAAGGCGCGACGCTGATCGGCTCGGGCATTGAAGCGATGCAACAGATTTCCATGGTCGGCAACGATCTGGCGCTCGATAAAGGCGTCGGTGTGTGTGGTAAAGAAGGCCAGAGCCTGCCGGTCGGGGTCGGTCAGCCTACCCTGAAACTGGATAATCTCACCGTCGGCGGCACTGCGTAGCAGAAGATTATTTCGGTGTTATCCCTCCCCTTTCACAAGGGGAGGTCAGGTGGGTTTTGGGTTTGATACGAACTCAATTCCACTGAGTCACTTTCTTGCCCTGCCGGTATCCCTGATACACCTTGCTTACCCGTTTGAAATAATCCGTCAGATAATCAATACAGACCTGCACTTTCAGCGGCAGTTTGTCCTTTTCAGTATACAGCGCGTAAACCGGGCGCGGATCGGACTGATAGCGCCTGAACAGAATCTCCACCTCACCGGCATTAATCTCCTCAATCACCCACATCAGCGGAACATACGCGATACCGACACCGGCTTTCAGCCAGCGGATCATGGTCTGTGAATCGTTAGTCACGAAGCGGCCTTGCGGTGTAATACGGGTTGAAACACCTTCGGGGGCGATCAGTTCAAATTCACTGTCCGGGCGGACGCTGTATTCCAGCCAGGAGAAATTCACCATATCGGCGGGTTTCTCCGGCGTGCCGTGTTGTGCCAGATAACTGCGCGCCGCACACACCACCATCGGCATTGAGCCTAAGCGGGTGCAGAACAGGCTGGAATCCTGCAACGCGCCGACGCGGATCACCACGTCCAGCCCGTCAGCGATCAGGTCCGGTGCCGGAATGCCAGTCACCAGATTCACCGTCAGACCGGGGTATTCGGTGAGCATTTCCGCAGTCATCGCGGCAAGAACATTTTGTGCCATCGTTGATGAACTGCCGATGCGTAATGTTCCGGTCGGGGTGTTGTTGAAGGCATACAATTGTTCATGTACTTCACGCACGTCGTGCAACATTTTCCGGCAACCCTGATAATAAAGTTTACCGGCTTCTGTCAGGCCGATGCTGCGGGTGCTACGGTTTAGTAATTTGATTTGTAAGTCATTTTCCAGCTTTGAAATCGTCTGGCTGATGGCAGAAACGCTCATGTCGAGGCGTCGTGCGGCCGCCGTGAAGGAGCCGCTTTCCACGACCTGAGCAAAGATCGACATGCGTTTTAATCGGTCCATTGTTAACTCTGGCTTAAAAGTGATTTAGATCACAGAACGTTGATCTGTTGATAATAAGCACGCTAATATACCCTTCCGGGCGATAAAGCTCAGGTTTCAGTTTTCCTGACATCATGCTTACCTTCGCACACTTCCCTGGCAACTCTGCAGCTTCATTGCTCAGCTCCCGTTGAATTATTTTCTCCGGGGTCGCGTGCCGTTGCCTAAAATAACGAATAATGCGTGCGCGGGACGATATGTGTTTGTCCGTCGTAATAATGTAAGGAATTTTTGATGAGTTTGCTTCCGGTAATGGTGATTTTCGGATTGTCGTTTCCTCCGGTGTTTTTTGAAATATTGTTGGCGCTGGTGGTGTTTTTCCTGCTGCGGCGCATATTGCAACCCACCGGAATTTATGATTTTGTCTGGCACCCGGCATTGTTCAACACAGCGTTGTACTGCTGTCTTTTCTACCTGATCTCCTGCATGTTCGTCTGAGGGCGTTGTGAAAAATTTCTCCATAAAAATAATACGTTACACAATAACGTTGATTCTTGTCGTGCTGGCTGTCATCGCAATCTTCAAAGCCTGGGCGTTCTATACAGAATCTCCATGGACCCGTGATGCCAAGTTTACCGCTGACGTTGTGTCCATCGCGCCCGATGTCACCGGTCTGATTACCGATGTGCCGGTGACGGATAACCAACTGGTGAAAAAAGGCCAGGTACTGTTCAAAATTGACCAGCCGCGTTACCAGCAGGCGCTGGACGAAGCGAGTGCTGACGTCGCGTATTATCAGGCGCTGGCTTCTGAGAAAAAGCGCGAGGCCGGACGTCGTGTGAAACTGGGCGTACAGGCCATGTCGCAGGAAGAAATCGATCAGGCCAATAATGTGCTGCAAACCGCTGAACATCAGCTGGCGAAAGCGCAGGCTGCACGGGATCTGGCGGTGCTGGATCTGGAACGGACCGTGGTTATCGCACCTGCTGATGGCTGGGTGACTAACCTGACCGTTCATCCGGGCAACTACATTAACCGGGGTTCGACTGCCGTGGCGCTGGTGAAGAAAAATTCCTTCTACATCCTGGCGTATCTGGAAGAAACCAAACTGCCGGGGCTGAAAAAAGGGGATCGTGCGGAAATCACGCCGCTCGGCAGCAACCGCATTATGCACGGTACGGTCGACAGCGTAGCGGCGGCGGTGACGAACAGTTCCTCTTCTGCGGCGACCAACGGTCTGGCGACCATCGACAGCAACCTTGAATGGGTGCGTCTGGCACAGCGTGTGCCAGTGAAAATCCTGCTTGATGACAAAGACCAGCAACATCCTTATCCGGCAGGTACTACGGCGACGGTCGTGATTACCGGCAGCCATGACCGTAAACAAGATGAAGGATCCCCGTTCCTTCGCCTCCTGCACCGTCTGAGAGAGTTTGGTTAAGGCCGGAAAGATGAATAGCGTACTTATCCCGCGCGTGCGTTTTGCCTGCAAGCTGACGTTCGCGATCCTCGGCGCACTGGTTCTCGGGTTCTATCTGCAACTCGAAACCCCGCGCTGGTCGGCCATGACTGCCGCGATCGTAACGTCGGGACCTGCGCTGGCGGCGGGTGGCGAACCCTTTGCCGGTGCTATTCGTCATCGTGGTTTTCTGCGGGTTATCGGCACCTTTATCGGCTGTATCGCGGCGCTGGTGATCGTGATTGCTACCGCCCGCGCACCGGTCGTTATGCTGCTGTTATGCTGCATCTGGGCGGGCGTGTGCACCTGGTGGTCATCGCTGGTTCGTATCGAGAACTCGTATGCGCTGGGTCTGGCTGGTTATACCGCGCTGATTATCGTGGTGACTTCCGCCAGCTCGCCTTTGCAAACTCCGCAGTTTGCGGTTGAGCGTTGCAGTGAAATCGTTATCGGGATTTGCTGCGCTATCGTCGCTGACCTGTTGTTCTCTCCCCGTTCCATCAAAAAAGATATTGACCGTGCCGTCAGTCAGCTGATGTTGGATCAGTTTGCGCTGATGCGGATTTGCGTGAATAGCGGGACGAAGGAAGAAATCGATAAGTCCTGGAATAACCTGGTGAAAAGCACTACCGCGCTGAACGGGATGCGCGGCAGTCTGATGATGGAGTCGTCGCGCTGGCAGCGGTGTAATCGGCGCCTGAAAGCGCTGCACAGCACCTCGCTGAGCATGATCACCCAGGCGTGTGAAACCTATCTGATTATGCAAAGCTCTCCGGAACGGGTCTCGCCTGAACTGAAAGCATTGTTTGCTGAACCCGCTGAAAACGTGGCGGATGTGCATCGCAGACTGAAACAATTACGCCAGATGATTACCGGCATGCACAGCGACAACGTGCTGATGACGGTCAGCGCCTGGACCGGTGCCGGAACCCGTGCGCTGTTGCTGATGAAAGGCATCCAGACCAACAGCAGTATCAGCGCCATTGAAAGCGGGGTGCTCGATGGCGAAGTGGTGGTGCGGCCTGTTTCAGCAGAACGTCACCATGCGCTGGTCAACGGCCTGAGAACCTTCACGGCGACAACCATCGGCTGCCTGATGTGGCTGTGGACCGGCTGGACGTCGGCCAGCGGCTGCGTGATTATCATCGCAGTGGTGACTTCGCTGGCGATGCGTACGCCGAACCCGAAAGGCATGGCGATGGATTTCATTATCGGCATGTTGCTGGCGATTCCGGTCGGCTCGATGATGTTTATGCTGATCATGCCCGCAACACAGCAGAGTCTGTTCCTGCTGTGTCTGATGCTGGGGATCTTCACCTTCTTTATCGGTATCGAAGTGACCAAGCGCCGTCTCGGTATGCTCGGATTGCTGGCAGGCACCATTAATATTCTGGTGCTCAGCAATCCGATGGTTTTTAACGTCACGTCGTTTCTGGATAACGCGATGGGGCAGGCGATCGGTACGGTGATCGCGATGGCGGTGTTGCTGATTGTGCGCGACAAGTCTCGCGAGAAAACCGGGCGTACGCTGCTTAACCGCTTTATGAGCAGCGCGGTATCGGCGCTGACCACCAAAGCGTACCGGCGTCGTGAAAACCATCTTCCGGCGCTTTATCATCAGCTGAACCAGTTGCTGGTGATGTTCCCGAACGATATTGGTAAATACCGTCTGGCGCTGATGCTGATTATCGCGCACCAGCGCATGAAACTGGCAGAAGTGCCGGTGAATGATGAGCTGTCGGCATTCCACAAGAAAATCCGTAATACGGCCGATCACGTGGTCTCTGCTTCAGGTGAAGGCAAGCGCACCTATTATTATCAGCGGTTACTGAAAGAGCTGGGTGAGTATCAGGAGAAACTGGTCGAGTACGACGCACCACTGAAAGTGACCGAGCCGGTAAGGCGCCTCACTGACATGCTGCAACGTTATCAGCACGCTTTCCTGGCCTGACCGGCGGCTATTTCAGGAAAGCCTCACGGTCTCTGGCGGTGATCGGACGTAATACGCGGCAGGGTACACCAGCCGCGACCACATCCGGGGGAATGGATTTGGTCACCACACTGCCAGCCCCAATCACGCTGTTACGTCCAATCGTCACACCCGGATTGACTATCACGCCGGTGCCCAGCCAGACATTATCTTCAATGACAATCGGCAGCGAGAATTGCTGTCCGGTGGCGCGGATTTTCGGGTCGATCGGATGTCCGGCTGTCGCCAGGGTGACGTTCGGCGCAATCATCACGTTATCGCCGATTGTGACGGTAGCGTCATCCACTACTGTGAGATTGAAGTTAGCGTAAAAGTTGTTGCCGATATGAATATGGGTGCCATACGCGACGCGTAGCGGCGGCTCAATCCAGCCGTTCTCGCCCACGCTACCCATCATGTCTTTCAGCATCCGCTGGCGTTTTTCTTCTTCTGACGGACGGGTCAGGTTGTAATCGTACACCCGCTCTTTTCCGGCGCGGCGTTCCTCCGGCAATCCTTCGCCCATGTCCGTATACAGCTCACCCTTATTCATCTTTTCGCGCGTCGACATATCGTGTTCCTTTGTCAGAGAATGACGGAGTAAAACCCGCAGTCTACTGACAAAGAAATATGATGTGAGCGTACGACAATTTTATTGCATCAACTATGCGACACGGGTCTCGCTGCGCGGGCTGACCGGCGTGTCGTCTTCCTCGTCATCCTGCGGGATCTCCAGTTTTTCATGCCCTGACGCCACGCCCCAGTAATAGCAAACCAGCGTCACCACCACGACCAGCACCATGTCCAGCGGGCTGGATATCACCCCGGTACCGCCGTATGTGCCGAAGTAAGAGAGAATGAAAAGGGCGATGTAATAAGCCAACAACCACCACGCGCTCTGCACATCACGTTTGAAATGCTGATCTTTCTTGCCGAACAAAACGTACGCCACCCATGCGATCACCAGTATCGGGATCAGCAATTCGTTCACTGACCAGCCGCTCCAGTAAATCAGCAGGGTACTGGCGACAAACGCCAGCGGGCTAAGCAGGCCAAACACCGGCAACCGGAACGGACGTGGTAGATTTGGCAACCGTGAGCGCATAACACCAGCGTTGACCGGTCCGGGCATATAGGTGAACACGGTGGCTGACGTTACGGCACCGATCAGCCCGCCCCAGACCTGAAATTCAGACGGCAGCGTCCAGGCAATGGCCAGAATCAGCGACAGCCAGAGTGCGCCGCGCGGTACGCCCGATTTCGGATCGACTTTGGCGAAAATCGAGAACAGATGGCCGTTCTTTGCCCAGGCAAACAGCACGCGGGAAGCTCCGGCGAGATAGATATTCCCGGTCCCTGCCGGAGAAATGACGGCGTCGATCAGGATCAGGTTAATCAGCCACGTAATGCCCAGACTGCGCGCCAGATCGGCATACGGCGACTGGAAAATAGTTTTCAGCCCGACCCAGCCATGTGCGCTGAGGATGTCGGTGGGCACCGCGCCCATAAAGGCGAACTGCAACAGAATGTAGATCACGAAGCTGATGCCAATGGCCAGCATGATGGCGATCGGGATATTGCGCTGCGGGTTTTTCGCCTCGCTGGCGAAATCCACCGCCTGACGGAATCCGAGGTACGCAAACACAATGCCAGCGCCGGTCAGCGACGAGAAGATGCCGTGCACGCCGCCCGGTGCGGTGCCCGGTACGCTCAGGTTACCGCCGTGGAAATAGCCGAACAGCGTCACAATCACCATCAGCGGGACGATGAATTTGAAGGTCGTAATAATGGTGTTGATGCGACCGAAGAAACTGACGCTCCAGTAGTTAAGCAGGAAGAAACCCACCAGCAGAACGATTTGCATCACAAAGCCGAGACCGGTCGGGCTGCCGTCGGTCTGGCCAAGCGCGGGCCACCAGTACATCGCATACTGACGCACGGCTTCCACTTCCACGCCAGCAGTACTGGTATACGCCAGCAGCGAACTTACGCCGATGACAAAACCCACCACATTACCGTGCGTGTAATTCGGATAACGGACAAAACCCCCGGCACGCGGAATGGCGGCGGCAAGCTCGGCGAACACCAGCCCGATCAGCAGCACCATCACGGCGCCCAGCAGCCACGCCCAGCCGGTTAATCCACCCGCATAGCCGGAACTGGTCAGCGCCGCATAGAGCCATCCTGAACCGATCATGGAACCGACACCAAGTAAGGTCAGATCCACCAGTCCTAATTTCTTTTTCAAAGTCCCCTGAGTCATAGGATCCTCTTTAGGGTTGAAGAGTTGGGAAGACGGCAGAAGCCTTCACTGCCAAAAAGGGAATTTGCACCAGCGCCCGGATTGCGCGGTCGGAAGGTATTGAGCATGAACCATGCCAGTAATCTGATTTGCATCACATTGCGCCGCTGCGGGCGAAAATCACACCGTGCTTATGGTTTGCATGCTATCTGATGGCGCAAAAAGATCGCGCAGTGGTCACGCGATGCACCTGCGTGGGGCAGGAAAAGCATCAGTGTTGTGCGGGTATTTTCCGGAATATCAGCAGAAATGTCCTGTGTAACTGAATGTTACAAGCACAGAACGCTGAAGGCTCTGTGCCGTCGTTCGGATTTTTAGCGTCTATACTTACTGCAATATCCCGTTTTGAACGGCATAAATCAGGAGGATCCACATGTCAGCCCAACCTCATAAACTCTCCACGCATCCATTATTTAAGACCGGCTATTTTGCCGGTGGTAAATGGCTTAAAGCCAAAGAAACCTTTGATGTGCTGGATCCGGCAACCGGCGATGTGGTCGCCAAAGTCGCCAAAGCCGGTAAAGCAGAAACAGAAGCCGCGGTGAAGGCAGCCAGTGACGCATTCCCCGAATGGCGCAAAACCACTGCGAAAGCGCGTTCTGAAATCTTGCATCGCTGGTATGAACTGATGCTGGAAAATAAACAGTTTCTGGGTGAGCTGATGGTTGCCGAGCAGGGCAAGCCGCTGAAAGAGGCACTGGGCGAAGTCGATTACGCCGCCAGCTACCTGCAATGGTTCAGCGAAGAAGCCAAACGCGCTAACGGAGAAATCATTCCTCCGGCCAAATCCGGCTCACGCATTCTGGCGACCCGCGAACCGGTCGGCGTGGTGGCGGCCATCACGCCGTGGAATTTCCCGCTGGCGATGCTCACCCGTAAACTGGGTCCGGCGCTGGCGGCAGGGTGTACCGGTCTCATCAAACCGGCCAGTAACACGCCGCTGTCGGCGTTCGCCTTGTTGCAACTGGCGCAGGATGCCGGGGTTCCGGACGGTGTGATCAATGGCGTGGCCGGTGACACCGGTGCCATCAGCGACGTGATTATGACCAGCAATGCGGTACGTAAAGTCTCCTTTACCGGCTCGACGGAAATCGGCAAAACGCTGGTGCGTAACAGCGCCGACACCATGAAAAAGGTGTCGATGGAACTGGGTGGCAATGCGCCGTATATCGTGTTTGACGATGCCGACATTGAGGCGGCGGTGAAGGGCGCGATCACTTGTAAATTCCGCAATACCGGCCAGGTCTGCGTGTGCATCAATCGTATTTATGTGCAGGAGGGCGTGTACGAGGCGTTTACCTCACGGCTGGTGGAAGAAGTACGCAAGCTGAAAGTCGGCAACGGCATGGACGAAGGCGTCATTGTCGGGCCGCTGATTGATATCAAAGGACTGGAGAAAGTTGAAGAGCACGTCAAGGACGCGCTGGAGAAAGGTGGACGCCTGATGGAGGGCGGACAGCGCCACAAACTCGGTGGCAACTTCTTCCAGCCGACGGTCATTATTGATGCCACTGATGACATGAAAGTGGCGCATGAAGAAACCTTCGGTCCGCTGGCGGCCTGTTTCCGTTTCAAAACGGAAGAGGAAGTGATTAAACGCGCCAACGACACGCCTTTCGGGCTGGCAGCGTATTTCTATAGCCAGAATCTTCAACGTATTTTCCGGGTCGCGGATGCTATTGAGAGCGGGATGATTGGCATTAATGAATGTGCGATTTCCAACGAAGCCGCGCCATTTGGCGGTGTAAAAGAGTCCGGCCTGGGACGTGAAGGTTCGGTGCTGGGGCTGGAAGAATATTTGCAGGTGAAAACGCTGCATTTAGGGAATCTTTAAGTCAGCTTTCCAGAAGTTACTTTTTAAGAAACAATAAACAGAAACAGACTCATTCCGGCTCAACACAAAGGACGTCAATGAAGGCATTTAACGGGCGGTGTGCGCGCAATCTGATGATGGCCGCCGTGTTTTTCGGGCTGTGCGGTGTCGCGGGGCAGGTTGTCGCGAAAACGACATATAATCAGGGCACAATAGTTCCGGGCACCGATGAACAAACGGTGATCGGCTATTTACGCCAGAACCATAAATTGCCTGAAAATTACATCACCAAGAAAAAGGCGCGGGAAGCCGGCTGGGATGCCCGTTCCGGGAATTTATGTGATGTCTTGCCGGGCAAAGCCATCGGTGGTGACCGCTTCTCAAACCGGGAAGGACGTTTGCCTTCGGCATACAAAAGGGTGTGGCGCGAAGCGGATATTAACTATCGCTGCGGGCGTCGCGGTGCTGACCGCGTGTTGTTTGCCAGCGACGGGCTGATTTATGTCAGTAAAGACCATTATCAGAACTTCGTTCGGGTGGAGTGATGTCGATGAATAAAGTGAGCTTCGATTTTAATCACATCCCGGATTTACCCGCATTCTACCGCGAGTTTGTCCGTCAGTTTGCACTGACTGACAGCTTCGGCGCGAATCTGGACGCACTCTGGGATGAGGTAACGGGCGGGATTGCACTGCCGGTTGAGATAGATTTCATTAATCTGAATGCCAGCCGTAAACGCCGTTTCGGCGCGCTGATTCTGTTGTTTGAAGAAGCGGAGGAAGAACTGGAAGGTGAGTTGCGGCTTAATCTGCTGGAGAAACCCGCAGTAAAGGCTAAAGGCTGAAAAGAAAAAACCCGCCATTTTCTGTTAAGTAAAAAGGCGGGTTTTTGTTTTTTTATTCCTGACCTTCAGCCAGTTCGCGCAGATACTGAAAAATCTGGCGGTAAGATTTCGGCGGCTTGTTAGTGGCTTTCTCTTTCTGTGCGTTACGGATCAGTGCGCGCAGTTGCTGGCGATCGGCTTCAGGATACAATTCCAGTACCGGCGGGATCGCATCATCACCTTCTTCAACCAGACGGTCACGCAGCATTTCCAGTTTATGGAACAGCGAAATCTGCTGGTTATGGCGGTTTTTCAGCTTATCCAGCGCGGTCTGGATCGGTTCAACATCGCGGGAACGCAGCATTTTACCGATCAGCTGTAACTGGCGGCGGCGGCCTTCTTTCTTGATCTTCTGCGCTAAGTCGATCGCTGCGCGCAGATCGTCGTCCAGCGGCAGTTTGTCCAGCGAGTTTTTACCCAGTTCAACCATTTCTGCACCGAGATCTTTCAGCGCCTCGGCGTCACGTTTAATTTCACTTTTACTGACCCAGATGATTTCTTCATCATCTTCGTTCTCGTTGGTTTCGGGAACGTCGTCGTGCCAGTCGTCAATTTTCTTTGTCATGGGCGCTTCCTCTTAACGAGGTAATCCTGTCAGTTTGATTGTGCTTTATTGCTTTGGCGGCATTATGCAGGGTTATGCCGCATACATCCATGTTCTGTTGCAACTTTGGGCATAACAACGCCGGAGTGAATGCGAAATTGTGGCGAGTCTCTGTTAGACTCAAAGATAAGAGTTTCTGTATATCAGTGTAGAACAATCCCTTTTATCTCATAAGCGATGGCATGCCGATGAACGTAGTGAATCAAGTAACGCAGCAGCGTAAGACTCTGGAACAGGCCGTATCTCAGGCACTGGAACTGGCGAAAGCCGGTTCAGATGCTGCAGAAGTGGCGGTCAGCAAAACCACCGGTATCGGCGTCAGCACCCGTTTTGGCGAAGTCGAGAATGTGGAATTCAACAGCGACGGCGCACTGGGCATCACCGTTTATTATCAGAACCGTAAAGGCAGTGCGTCTTCCACCGATTTAAGCCCGGACGCTATTTCCCGCACCGTGCAGGCGGCGCTGGATATTGCCCGTTACACGTCGCCGGATCCGTTCGCGGGCGTGGCCGATAAAGAGATGCTGGCGTTCGATGCGCCGGACCTGGATTTATTCCACCCGGAAGAGCTGGATCCGGATCGCAGCATCGAACTGGCCGCACGTGCTGAACAGGCGGCGTTGCAGGCTGACAAGCGTATCACTAATACCGAAGGTGGCAGTTTCAACAGCCATTACGGTATCCGCGTTTTCGGTAACAGCCATGGCATGTTGCAAAGCTATTGCTCGACGCGTCATTCGATTTCCGCCTCAGTGATTGCCGAACACGAAGGCGACATGGAGCGCGATTACGCCTACTCCATCGCCCGTAAAATGAGCGATCTGAAAGACCCTGAATGGGTCGGCGCAGAGTGCGCCCGCCGCACCTTATCCCGTCTGGCGCCGCGCAAATTACCGACCATGCAGGCCCCGGTATTGTTCGCTTCTGAAGTGGCGACCGGCCTGTTCGGGCATCTGGTGGGGGCGATCAGCGGTGGCAGCATTTACCGTAAATCGTCTTTCCTGCTCGACAGCCTCGGCAAGCAAATTTTGCCGGAGTGGCTGACCATTGAAGAACATCCGCACCTGTTGCAGGGGCTGGCTTCCACGCCATTCGACAGCGAAGGTGTGCGCACCGAGCGTCGTGATATCGTCAAAGACGGCGTGCTGCAAAACTGGCTGATGACCTGCTATTCCGCGCGTAAGCTCGGTCTGCAAACCACTGGTCACGCGGGCGGCATCCACAACTGGCGCATCGCCGGTCAGGGCGATGATTTCGCCGGAATGCTGCGTAAGCTCGATAAAGGCCTGGTCGTCACCGAACTGATGGGGCAGGGCGTCAGCGGTGTTACCGGCGATTACTCCCGTGGCGCAGCAGGTTTCTGGGTCGAGAATGGCGAGATCCAGTATCCGGTAAGCGAAATCACCATTGCCGGTAATCTGAAAGACATGTGGCGCAATATGGTCGCCATTGGCAGCGACATCGAAACCCGCAGCAATATCCAGTGCGGTTCCGTGCTGTTACCGGCAATGAAAATCGCTGGCGAATAACCCTCCTTAAAGCAGCGGTTGCCCGATCGCTGCTTTAATTCTTTACAAAAAATTCATCCCGTTTTTCTCTCTCTCAGCCTATTTTTATAAAGCCTTACAAGCAATGTCGTTTTATCTAATAAACAAATAACAATAGAGAGATAGTTCATGCGTAAACAACTGATGGCGTTAGCGGTGATAGCCATGCTCGGCAGCAGCACGGCAGCACTGGCAGCAGATTTAGAAACGGACATGGATACAATTGCTGATAACTACGGCAAGGTGTTGAAAACCAGCGATCAGGCCGAACTGACCACCGGTCTGGCAAACATGAAAGCGGCTGCCGAGGACGCGAAAAAAGCCACACCACCGAAACTGAAAGGCAAAGCGCCGGACAGCCCTGAAATGCAGGATTACCACAAAGGGCTGGATACACTGATCGGCCAGATTGATAAAGCTTCCGCTTTAGCCAAAGCAGGCAAAGTGGATGAAGCGAAGAAAGAAGCCGAAGGGTTTAAGGCTACGCGTAACGAGAATCATAAGAAGTTTAAGTAAGCAGATGACCGCTGCCTGAGCGGCTTCTCAATGCTGAGAGTGCTGAGAGCGGTGAAAATTTCGGTTTCTCAATCGCGGTGATCACTCGGTCTTTCGCGCCGAAACCGACCAAAGAGGGCTAAGACGAGCCCTCTTTGGAATCTCCACGTCTTAAACTGCGCGCTATTGCAATCACGACGGACATGTTCCGGGACATTGGTAGGTGGCGCAAAATGTCCTCGCTGCGCGATTCCCTCATTTCAGGTGTCGAGCCTCAGGTCTCGAACCGTTCATTCGGTGCCATTTTTGAGCACGTCAATCGACTTTTGTAAAAGATAAAACCTTTCTGCCTTTGAATTTAAGATCCCACGGGCGATTCAGAAATCTTGCTGAACGGAGCGGCTTCGAGACCTATGGCTCGGGGCGAGCTCAGCGAGACAACGTCACGAAGTGACGGCCCGAAGGGCGAGGCCGTAGGCCGAGTAACACCGAGAGAAGGCACCGCAAAGCGGCAAGATTTCCAGCCTGTCGCAGTGATACCTGAAACATAGCCGCCAGCGACAGCGCGCAGTAAAAAAGCGGAGGGAGATCCAAGAGGGAGAAAGCACTTCTCCCTCTTGGGCGGTTTCGGCGCTGCGCGTTGAGCGATCACCGGACGTGAGAAACCGAAACGCTCTCAGTATTTAGTAAAGCAGTGCAGCGGTTTCTGCATATGAGAAACCGAAACTTTCGCAGTATTCAATGAGGCCGCCATTGCAGCGGCCTCTGCAAAAGAAAACCCTTAACGACGCAATTCCCCCGCCGCCTCCGGCTGATACAACAGTTCCAGCACTTCAATCCGGCTGTTCTCGCCATTCGGCATTTCCCACGTGATACTTCCGCCTGTGCGCAGCCCCAGCAGGGCAGCCCCCAGCGGGGCCATCACGGACAGCTGTTCTTTACTGTCTTTTAGCGCCGCAGGATATACCAGCGTGCGGATATGTTCTTCGCCGTCTTTACCTTCTGTAAAGCGCACCTTGCTGTTCATCGTGACCACGTCGGCGGGGATTTGCTCGGGCGGCAAAATCTCTGCGCGATCTAACTCTTCGTTCAGTGCATCGGCGACCGGGGTGTTGGCAAAGGCCGGTTGTGCCAGCAGTGTATCCAGGCGTTCTGCGTCAAGTTCGTTGATGATCAGTATCGGTTTACTCATAACATTCTCCGTGGTTCCTTTTGCATCACCCGCTTCATGCGGGTGGGGTGCCGGTCGGCAAAAAATAACACCCCCGCGGGTAAGCGCGGGGGTGTCGGGAATTTGCATGTGTTCTTTGATACTAGGCATTCTTAAGCAGAAATGAAAGCATTGCGAGGTAATTAATCCGCATTGCGAAAATTCCGATTACCAGTGAAATACGCTGCTACAAACCGAAATATTCAGTGATATAACGACTTAACTTTTCGTTTTGCGAATTGGATCTGCTCAGCGCACCGTATTTCCACTTCGAACTGGAAAAAGATCCTCTACACAGGAAATCTGCGCGGGGTTAGGGTAAAGACAGACGAAATAAATGGCTGAAAATAGTGAGTCAGGCAAGGAGAGAGGTAATCGCGAGTGAATAACGCAAGCGCATCTGTGAATGGGACCGGGCGGATTGAATTGAAAGATGCTGAGGCGATAACAGAGCAAGTATTAAAGGATATTCAGGCGATGCAAAGTGCGAAGAATATCTATACCACCGATGTTCAGTTGCAGATGTTAACGTCACACGTTAAAGCCATGGTATTACGCTCAATTACCGGCGAGCCGTTGCCTGAAGTCGAAAAAGATTTATTTGATGAAATCTCTGCTGAGTCCATGCAAATGGCAGAGGACGTGGTCAGCTGGTTTGGAAACTTACCGATTGAGGAAGCGTATTTACTCTCGGTACATTTCGAAGTCGCAAGAGATAACGAACCTAAATAACCTTTTACTGAAAATTTAACGAATTAATTAGCCGGAGATGTGAATGATGGGACAAGTATTAGTGGTGATCGGTGACCGTTTAGGAAAAGGCCAGAAAGTGGCAGCCGGCGTGGAAGCGGCTGGCGGGAAAGCCGTCGTTGTCCCGGGTATGGCAGCAGATATGAAACTCGGTGACGTGATGAAAGCAGAAGGTGCGACCTTTGGTATTTCTTTCTGCGGCAGTGGCGGTGCCGGTGCGATTACCGCACAAAACAAATACGGATATAAAGCTAAGTACGGGATGCGTTCAGTGGATGAAGGTGTCACGGCAATTAACGAAGGCTGTTTAGTATTAGGGTTCGGATTTATGGATAAAGAAGAACTGGGTCAGCGTCTGGTTGAAGCTTATAACAAGAAGTATGGTCAGGCGTAATGAAGCAACAATTAACCACGACAGTTCGGGTTGAAGGAAAGGGCGAAAATAAGGCTGCCGCCTTTTCTTCCGCACTGAGTCAGGTTCAGAGAACGGTTCTCAAATCGTCTGCCAATAATGTCTTACTGCGTATAGAACCGCAGGACGTCAGGATAATAAAGGCAGAAGAGTCAGTCAAAAGAGAAAAGTTTCTGTTCTTTTTTCTGGCCAGGGAAAGAAAGAGTTATTACGTGGCGTTAGACATTACCGTCAACCTGACTGTTATTAATACGGAACAGGTAGTTTTTGTCACGAAATAAAAACGTTAGCTATAAATGACAAGGATATACTGATGTTTTTAATTATTTTATTTAAGTCGCTTATTATCGGCGGACTGGTTGGCGTGGGCGTAGGTGCGGGGGCCGCACGTATGTTCCATGCCCCCACCGTGCAAGGAATGGGGGCTTTTCGTACGCTTGGGGAATTAAACTCCTGTGAAGGCGATCCGGCTTCGCATTTCTCATTTGGTCTGGGCTTCTTCTTTAACGCCTGGGCTTCTTCCGTGGCGGCAGGTTCTTTCACCCAGGACGTTGACCACCGCATCATTCCCCACTGGGCAACCGCTGCCCTGATGTTTAAAAACCGCAATGTGGCTGAAACCATGCATGACCCGCGCAAGATGGCGATTGCAGGCGGCATCATCGGCATGATTGTGGTCGCCTTCCTCAACACTACCGCGTCTGCGGTGCCTGCGGCGTTGCAGGTCACGGCAATCAAAGTGCTGGTGCCTGCGGCCAACCTGTTGGTGAACACCGTGATGCCGGTGATTTTCTGGCTGGCGGCGATCGATGCAGGACGTCGTTCCGGTTTCTGGGCCACTATTTTTGGTGGTCTGGCGCAGATGATCATGGGTAACGCCGTACCGGGTCTGGTGCTGGGTATCCTGATCGGTAAAGGCGTCGAAGAAAGCGGCTGGAACCACGTCACCAAAGTGATGATGGCGGCGATTATCGCGCTGTTCGTCCTCAGCGGTTTCTTCCGTGGCTTCGACGTCAAACTGTTGCAGTCATTCATGCTGGACGTCCCGACATGGCTGAACGGCATTCACAATTCACTCAGCGGCAAGTAAGAGGAACATGACAATGGAAGAACAAGCCAAACGTGGTTTCTGGTACGCCGAGTGGTCGTTCCCGATTTTTGTCGGACTGCTGTCTTCCGGTGTTTTCGCCGGGACACACATGTATTACCTGTACGGCATCGGTGCGTTTAACGAAGTGGCGTTTGTATCAATGCTGCGTTCCGGCATGGATACCGGCGTGTACGGCGCCGTGGCGGCCTTCGGTGCCAGCTTTCTGTTTGCCCGCATCATCGAAGGTTCGCTGGTCGGTATTCTCGATATCGGCGGTGCGATCCAGACCGGTATCGGCCTGGGCGTCCCGGCAATGTTGCTCGGCGCGGGGATTATCTTCCCGGTGGCGAACTTCGCGGCCTCGCTGGTAACCGGCCTGATCCTCGGGTTAGCCGTCGGTTACATCATCATTCTGGCACGTAAATTCACCATCAATCAGAGCAATTCTACCTACGGCGCTGACGTGATGATGGGCGCGGGTAATGCCTCCGGCCGCTTCCTCGGGCCGTTGATTATCCTGTCGGCAATGGCGGCATCGATTCCTATCGGTCTGGGCTCGCTGATTGGCGCACTGGGTTTCTATCTGTGGCAAAAACCGATTACCGGTGGTGCCATTCTCGGCGCAATGGTGCTGGGCGCTGTCTTCCCGGTTTCACTGTAAGAACGCAGTAGTACAGAAGAAAAGCTGAAGTAAACGGGCGTCAGGAACACTCCTGACGCCCGAGATTATGGAGAACGTCGTATGTATGACTTAATCATCCGGCAGGCATTACGCGCAGACGGCAGCCTGACTGATATTGCAATCCGCGACGGCAAATTCGCCGCCATTGGCACGTTGCCCTGCGGTGCCACCGCCCGCCAGACTCTCGATCTTCAGGGCAAGGTTTACGCCAGCGCGGGATGGATCGACTCCCATGTTCACTGTTATCCCAAATCGCCGATTTATCATGACGACGCCGATCTGATTGGTGTGGCCTGCGGTGTCACCACCGTGGCCGATGCGGGCAGTACCGGCGCGAATGATGTCGACGATTTCTATCAGATTACCCGCGAGGCGAAAACCAACGTCTACGCGTTTCTCAATATCGCCCGCACCGGCATTGTCACGCAGAACGAACTGGCGGATATGGCCCAGATCGACAAGGTCGGCGTGCGTGACGCCATCGCGCGAAATCCCGGTTTTATCATTGGCATCAAAGCGCGCATGAGCAGCAGTGTGGTCGGCCAGAACGGCATTAAACCACTGGTGCGCGCCAAAGAAATTCAGCAGGAAAACGATGACCTGCCCCTGATGGTGCATATCGGTAATAATCCGCCGAACCTCGACGAAATCGCAGATTTACTGACCTCGGGCGACATCATTACCCACTGCTATAACGGCAAGCCGAACCGTATTCTCTCGCCGGAAGGCGTGCTGCGTGATTCCGTTAAGCGGGCGCTCAGCCGTGGCGTGCTGCTGGATGTCGGTCACGGCACC
The DNA here is from genome assembly GCF_000745615.1 of Rahnella sp. WP5. NCBI lineage: Bacteria > Pseudomonadati > Pseudomonadota > Gammaproteobacteria > Enterobacterales > Yersiniaceae > Rahnella > Rahnella sp. WP5. The sequence goes on from NZ_JQJR01000012.1 coordinate 141,865, forward strand.
GCGAGTTTCAGCTTTGAAGTGGCAGAGCTGGCCATTAAGCAGGGCATTTTGCCGCACACCATCAGTTCCGATATTTATTGCCGCAATCGCCTCAACGGGCCGGTTCACAGCCTGGCGACGGTGATGTCGAAATTCTTCAGCGTCGGCATGACATTGCCGCAGGTGATTAATTGCGTCACCTCGCACGCCGCTGATGCGCTGCGTCTTCCTGCCAAAGGCCGTCTGGAAGTCGGTGCTGACGCCGACCTGACCCTGTTTGAACGCCGTCAGACGCCGCAGGTGTTTATCGATTCCGAAGGTCAGTCCGTGAAGGGCGAAAGTTTGCTGGTGCCTCTGGCCGCTGTGGTCGCGGGCGTCACTCTGTTAACCGAAGAAGGGAAATCTGCTCATGTCTTCTGAACAATCGCTGTATGAAAAGTACCAGTTAAAACAAGTCATTAATGCTTCCGGTTGTATGACTGCGCTGGGTGTTTCCACGCCGCGTGAAGAAGTCGCAGCAGTGGTGAATACCGGCCTGAATCACTACTTCGAGATGAAAGATCTGGTGAACAAAACCGGTGCTTACATCGCGAAACTGCTAAACGTCGAAAACGCGGTGGTGGTTTCCTGCGCTTCTGCCGGGATCGCGCAATCTGTGGCGGCGGTGATCGTCAAAGATGACGCCTGGCTGCTGGAAAACCTGCACGCCGCGCCACTGGAAATCCCGCACGATATCGTTCTGCCAAAAGGCCATAACGTGAATTTCGGTGCACCGGTCGCGACCATGGTGACGATGGGCGGCGGCAAGGTGGTAGAAGCCGGTTATGCCAACGAATGTTCTGCCGCACAACTCGCGGCCTGCATCACCCCGCGTACCGCTGCAATCATGTACATAAAATCGCACCACTCAGTGCAGAAAAGCATTTTGTCGGTGGCCGAAGCCGCTGAAGTGGCGCGTGCGCATAATGTGCCGCTGATCGTCGATGCCGCCGCGGAAGAAGACCTGACCTGCTATTACGAGATGGGTGCGGATCTGGTGATTTACAGTGGCGCGAAGGCCATCGAAGGGCCGACCAGCGGGCTGGTGCTCGGCAAAAAACAGTATGTCGAATGGGTAAAACTGCAATCGGGCGGGATTGGTCGTGCGATGAAGGTCGGCAAAGAAGGCATTCTTGGCCTGACGCAGGCCATCGAAAGCTACATCACACTGCCGAAAACCACCGGGCAGGAAATGGTCGACAAGATGACGCCATTTATCGCCAGCCTGAATGAAATCAGCGGTGTCACTGGCCGCGTGGTCTGGGACAGCGCGGGACGTGATATCGCCCGTACGGAAATCACTTTCGATGAAGCGGTGCTGGGCTGGAAAACCAAAGCCATTGTGGACGCCATGAAAAACGGCGATATCGCGATTTATTTCCGTGGCTACCGCGCCAACGAAGGCAAGATCGAAGTCGATGTGCGCAGCGTGACGCCGCCGCAGCTCGCCATCGTCGCACAACGTTTTAAACAACTTTTCAGCGGAGACAAAGCATGAAGCTGACCCCAAATTTCTACCGTGACCGCGTGTGCCTGAATGTGCTGGCGGGCTCGAAAGACAATGCCCGTGATATCTATGAAGCGGCAGAAGGTCATGTACTGGTCGGTGTGCTTTCCAAAAATTATCCAGACGTCGCGAGTGCGGTGGCGGACATGAAAGAGTATGCCGCATTGATTGAAAACGCGTTGTCTGTCGGTTTAGGCGCGGGCGATCCGCGTCAGTCTTTGATGGTCAGCCAGATTTCAGCGCAGGTTCAGCCGCAGCACGTCAATCAGGTCTTTACCGGCGTCGGTACCAGCCGTGGAATGCTTGGACAAAACGACAGTGTGGTCAACGGTCTGATTTCACCCACCGGAAAAGTCGGTTTCGTGAAAATCAATACCGGACCACTGAGTTCTGCTTCTGCGGACGCCATCGTGCCGGTGGAAACCGCCATTGCGCTGCTGAAAGATATGGGCGGCAGCTCGGTTAAATATTTCCCGATGGGTGGCCTGAAAACCCGTGATGAATTCGCTGTCGTGGCCCGTGCCTGTGCGGAACAGGATTTCTGGCTGGAACCGACCGGTGGTATCGATTTAGAAAACTTTGAGCCGATTATGGAAATCGCGCTGGCGGCGGGCGTCACTAAAATCATCCCGCATATCTACAGCTCGATTATCGACAGCGCCACCGGTAACACCCGTCCTGACGATGTGAAAACCCTGCTGGCCAGCGTCAAAAAGCTGGTGGGCTGAAGGTTCTGACCTTTCCTGCGCGGTAAGCCGTCCGGGCACACTGATGTTGTTACCGGATGGCAAATATATTTACGCAATCAATCAACGAAGCGATAACATCACCTGATTCAAGGTATTTGCCGAAAACGGCAAACTGCGTTTATCGATGACTCTGTGGCGGTCGGCAGTTCGTCGTAAAGGGTGATCGCGCCGTAGCCGGAATAATATGGAAGAACAATGGTGAGATTTCCCAATCAACGTCTGGCGCAACTGTTTGATGCGCTGCAAACCGAAACGCTGCCTCAGGATGAACTGGCAAAACGCCTGTCGGTGTCGACGCGGACGGTCCGTGCGGATATCACTGCGCTTAATGAAATCATCGCGGACTATGGCGCGACCTTCGTACACAACCGTGGCAGCGGGTATCAGCTGCGCGTTGATGATCAGAGCCTGTTCTCGTCGTTACAGCAGTCGACACAACGTAAACCGAATCCGACGCCGCGTACGGCCGCAGAGCGGGTGAAGACGCTGCTGATCCGCTTTTTGACCTCAGCTTTTTCATTAAAGCTGGAAGATCTGGCTGATGAATGGTTTGTCAGCCGGGGAACCCTGCAAAATGATATGGCTGAGGTAAGGGAGCATCTGGCCCGCTATCATCTGAATATTGAAACCAAGCCGCGCTACGGCATGAAGCTGTTTGGTGCGGAGCTGGCAATCCGCGCCTGCCTGACCGACTTGTTGTTCCAGCTCGATGCCGAAGAACAGGCCAATCCGCTGCTGAAGGCGGAAAGCCTGGAGTCGGAAGCGCTGGTGCCGCTGACGCGCTTTATGCATCAGCTTCTGACGCAGTCTTCTATTCAACTGACCGACGAAGGTGAACAATATCTGATTCTCTATTGCGCGGTGGCCATTAAACGCATTGCCGGCGGTTATCCGCTGACTGATTTTGATGCTGAAGACGGTGACCCGGCGGTCAAAAACGTTTCTGTGCGGCTGGCTGCGGAGCTGAAAAGTCTGGTGGGCAAGGAAATTCCGGCCTCTGAAGAAGCTTATCTGCGGGTGAATATCGCCGCGCGTCGCGTCCAGCAAATCCTGCCAACGGACATTAGTGCTGACGATGACGAATCGCTGGTCGATTACATCCTGTCGTATATCAATTCGCACTATAGTTATGATTTACAAGGTGATAAACAGCTGCGTGCTGATCTGCTGACGCATATCAAAACCATGATTACGCGGGTGAAATACCAGATTAATATCCCCAACCCGCTGCTGAATAACATCAAACAGCATTATCCGATGGCCTATGACGTTACGCTGGCGGCGGTCTCAAGTTGGGGGAAATACACGCCGTATACGCTGAGTGAAAACGAGATTGGGTTTCTTGTGCTGCATATCGGCGTCGGGCTGGAGCGGCATTACAACATCGGTTATCAGCGACATCCGCAGGTGATGCTGGTATGCGACACCGGCAATTCGACCATCCGTATGATTCAGGCACAGATTAGCCGCAAATATCCGCAGCTGGTGATGAAACAGGTGGTGACGTTGCGTGATTACGAACAACTGGAACACATCGACGAAGATTTCATTATCTCCAACGCCCGCATCAGCGAGAAGAATAAACCGGTGGTGGTGCTGTCGCCATTCCCGACCGAATACCAGATGGAGCAGCTTGGCAAGCTGGTACTGGTGGATCGCACCCGGCCTTATATGCTGGAAAAATTCTTCGACGAAAAACACTTCATGATCATCGATGAACCGATGACGCAGGCGGAGTTATTCCGCCATGTGTGCTCTCAGCTGGAAGCCGAAGGCTATGTCGATCAGGCGTTTTATCCGTCGGTGGTTGAGCGCGAGGAAATTGTCTCGACCATGCTGGGCGAAGGGATTGCGCTGCCGCACTCGCTGGGGCTCCTGGCGAAGAAAACCGTGGTGATAACGTTGCTCTCTCCGCAGGGCATTGCGTGGGGAGAAGGGGAGACCGCACACGTGATTTTCCTGCTGGCAATCAGCAAGGCAGATTATGAAGAGGCGATGGCGATTTACGATTTGTTCGTGACGTTTGTGCGGGAACGCTCAATGAGCCGTTTGCTGAGCAGCGAAAACTTTGAGAGTTTCAAGGCCATTGCAATCGACTGTTTAAGCCGCATTTAATACGGCTCAAAGAGTGCGTTAATTATCAGTCTTCATCAAAACCTGAATTAATCAGATTTACCACTGCCGTCAATGCCTGTTCTTCATCGGGGCCGGTGGCTTCGATTTCGATTTTCTGACCTTTCGGGGAATCGAGCATCAGCAGCGCGATGACACTGCTGGCTTCTGCTTCAATGCCCGTGTCGTTGCGCAGCATCACTTCTGATTCAAAGCTCTGCACCAGTTCAAACAACTTCATTGCCGGGCGGGCATGCATACCCAACCGGTTTTTGATTTCTACCGTTTGTTTCACCGTCATGATTTGCGTTTTTCCAGCGTGCGATGGCGGGATTGCACATTTTTCCCGCGGGAACGGAAATAGTCGGCCAGTTGCTCTGCGATATAGACCGAACGGTGTTTACCGCCGGTACAGCCAATGGCGACGGTCAGATAGCTGCGGTTGTTCGTTTCCAGCATCGGCAGCCATTGTTCGAGGTAGCTGCGGGTCTGGTAAATAAAGTTGTGCACTTCAGTATGACGGTCAAGGAACGCCGCGACCGGCTTATCAAGGCCTGTCATCGGACGCAGTTTCGGATCCCAGTGCGGGTTTGGCAGAAAACGCACATCGAAAACGTAATCCGCATCAATCGGAATGCCGTGTTTGAAACCGAAGGATTCGAACACCATCGTCAGTTCGCGCTCGCGTTTACCCAGCAGACGGGTACGCAGCATTTCTGCCAGTTCATGCACGGACATTTCGGAGGTGTCGATGATCAGATCCGCAGACGAACGCAGTGGTTCGAGCAGATCGGCTTCTTCATCAATGGCACTTTCGAGGGACAGGTTTTTGCTGGAAAGCGGGTGCAGACGACGGGTGTCGCTGTAGCGGCGGATCAGAGTATTGCGGTCGGCATCAAGGAATAACAACTGCGGTGAGAAGCTCTCCGGCAGTTGTGACATCGCATACTCATAAACTTCCGGTGTTTCCGGCATGTTACGGACGTCAATGCTGACGGCCGCTGATGTATTACGTTCAACAAGGGTCTGGGCAAGCTGCGGCAATAACACCACCGGCAGGTTATCCACGCAGTAAAAACCCATGTCTTCTAGTGCCCGTAGGGCAACCGACTTCCCGGAACCGGAACGGCCGCTGACAATCATCAGCACCATGGTGTCACTCCCCTGGCATTCAGTGTGCAGAATTCATTTTCCCGGCACTGTACCGGGAATCAGCAATTTATTCGTTTTCAGTCATTATCTGGAACAGTTCTTCGTCACTTTGCGCGCCACGCAGACGGCGACACACTGTTTTATCAGCTAATTTCTTAGCGACTAAAGATAATGTATGTAAATGGGTTTTACATTGATCTGCCGGTACCAGCAAGGCAAAAAGCAAATCTACCGGCTGATTATCGATGGCGTCAAAAGCAATCGGTTGTTCAAGCTGAATGAATACGCCGACGGCACGTAAAGTGTCTTCTTCCAGCTTACCGTGCGGGATGGCGATCCCGGCACCGATCCCGGTGCTCCCCATACGTTCACGGGTCAAAATGGCGTCAAAAATCACCTGCGGCGACAAATTTAATTGTTTGGCGGCCAACTCACTAATGATTTCCAGTGCGCGTTTTTTGCTGGCGCAATGAACGCCGCTTTTGGTGCATTCGGCATTAAGCACCGACGTTAATTGCATTGCAGTATCGTTAATCATGTCATCTTTCACTTTTGCGCTGTTTCACCCTTAAAGCTATATCGGCTCGTTTCCCGAAGGTCACAAGCCGATGCCCGAAGGTTTGTAGCACAGGGTTGGCTACATGAATGTCAGTGCTGTTTCAGTTTGTCTTTATGTTTATTCAACTGTCGGGCCAGTTTATCAACCAGTCCGTCAATCGCTGCGTACATATCCTGATGTTCCGAGGTGGCATGTAATTCGCCTCCGTTCACATGCAAAGTGGCTTCCGCTACTTTCTGCACCTTTTCCACGCTCAACACCACATACACCTGATTAATCCTGTCGAAATACTGCTCAAGCTTAGCCAGCTTCGACGTGATGAACTCTCTCAGGGGATCCGTGATCTCAATGTGATGTCCGGTAATGTTGAGCTGCATAATGTCTTCCTTCTCTGTTGAGGTCAAACTAACTGTTTACGTTGGTTTGAGGGCGGGATGGACAAAGACTCTCGGTATTTAGCGACAGTCCGACGCGCAACCATAATTCCCTGATCGGAAAGCAGGGTTGCTAACTTACTGTCACTGAGCGGTTTTACAGGATTCTCCGCTGCGATTAATTTCTTCACCAGCGCCCGGATCGCGGTTGACGATGCCTCGCCACCGCTGTCTGTACTGACATGGCTGGAGAAGAAATACTTCAGTTCGAAAATGCCACGCGGGCTGTGCAGGAACTTCTGCGTCGTCACACGTGAAATCGTCGATTCGTGCATTTCCACGGCACTGGCAATATCTGCCAGCACCATAGGTTTCATAAATTCTTCACCCAGTTCAAAGAACGCCTGCTGCTGCTCAACGATGCAGCGCGTCACTTTCAACAGCGTGTCGTTACGGCTTTCCAGGCTTTTGATTAACCACTTGGCTTCCTGCAGATTGCTGCGGATAAATTGCCCGTCGCTGTCGCTGCGTGCGGAATTCCCCATCGCGGCGTACTGCTGGTTAATCTTCAGACGCGGAATGCTGTCGGAATTGAGTTCTACCGCCCAGACACCTGACACTTTACGCACCAGCACATCCGGGATCACGTATTCGGATTCGCCGGTGTTGATAGACTGGCCCGGACGCGGATCAAGAGACTGGATCAGGAGCATCGCTCCTTTCAGTGTATCTTCTTTTAACCGGGTTGATCGCATAAGTGCGCGGAAATCATGGTTCGCCAGCAAATCGAGATGTTCGCTGATGATAAGACGGGCTTCAGTGATGAAAGGCGTGTCAGTCGCATATTGAGAAAGCTGGATCAGCAGGCAGTCGCGCAGGTCACGGGCGGCGACACCCACCGGATCAAAACGCTGAACGCGCTTAAGTACGGCTTCGACTTCGTCCATGGTGACATTTTCATCACCGACGCTTTCGAGAATGTCGTCAAGGGAGACGGTCAGGTAACCGGTGTCATCCACTGCATCGACGATTGACGTGGCAATCGCGGCATCGGTATCAGAGAACGGTGTCAGCTCGACCTGCCACATCAGGTAATCCTGAAGTGTCTGCGTGGTTTCGCCCTGGTAAATCGGTAGCTCATCGTCGCTGTAATCATTGCCGGTGCCTGACGGCGTGCCTGCGGTGTAAATCTCATCCCAGGTGGCGTCCAGCGGCAACTCTTCCGGCATGTCTTTCTGCTCGAGTGCCTCGCGGGTGTCTAACCCTTCGCTGTCGGTGGTTTCTACCGAGTCGATTTCTTCATGAAGGTCGGTTTGTTCCAACAGAGGGTTGCTCTCCAGCGCGAGTTGGATCTCCTGCTGGAGCTCAAGCGTGGATAGTTGCAACAAGCGGATGGCCTGTTGTAACTGAGGAGTCATTGCCAGTTGTTGGCTGAGTCTGAGTTGCAAACCTTGCTTCATATCTTGGCTTAATTCCGTTGATGAGTGAAAACGGCAACACTTCTGTCAGAGACGGCCCGTTTCAGTGTAGGTTGAAACAGGCACGGTTCCGGCGGCACAGATCACAGACGGAATTCTTCACCAAGATAAACACGTTTAACTTGTTCATCAGCAAGAATGTCGGCTGGCGTGCCGTGGGCGATCAATTTCCCCTGACTGACGATATACGCGCGTTCACAAACGTCGAGTGTTTCGCGAACGTTATGGTCAGTGATCAGTACGCCGAGGCCGCTGTCACGTAAATGCTCAATGATTTTTTTGATGTCGATAACGGAAATCGGGTCAACCCCGGCGAACGGTTCATCCAGCAGGATGAATTTAGGGTTCGCTGCCAGTGCACGGGCAATTTCAACACGACGGCGTTCACCACCAGACAGTGACTGACCGAGGTTATCGCGCAAATGAGAAATATGGAACTCTTCCATTAATTCATTAGCGCGGTCATTACGCTGTTCTTTGGTCAGATCGTCACGGATCTGCAGCACCGCCATCAGGTTATCAAATACGCTCAGACGACGGAAAATGGAGGCTTCCTGCGGAAGATAGCCAATACCGCGACGGGCGCGGGTATGCAGCGGCAGCAGGCTGATGTCTTCATCATCAACGATAATGCGGCCCGCATCGCGCTGGACGATGCCCACGACCATGTAAAAGGTGGTGGTTTTACCCGCACCGTTTGGCCCTAATAACCCGACGATTTCACCCGAGTTGACCATCAGACTGACATCTTCAACGACCTTACGGCCTTTGTATGCCTTTGCCAGATTCTCTGCGATTAATTTAGCCATAAAATATCAGTTACTCTTTTTGGTCGGCTGGCCGCCCGCTGCAGGCGTTTTTTGTTGCAGCTGCGAAGGTACCAGAACGGTCGTCACACGGTTACCTTTATCACTAAAGGCTTCCATTTGCTGTTTCTGTACCAGATAGGTAATACGGTCGCCTTTCACATTGCTGTCCAGTTGCTCAAGGTAAGCGTTGCCGGTCAGCGTGACGAGGTCATTTTCCACTTCATAGCGGACTTTCTGGGCATGGCCTTTAATCGGCTTACCGTTATCCTGCATCTGGTAGAACGTCACCGGGTTGCCGTAACCTTCTACCACTTCTTTACCGGAAACCCCCTGCGGGCGGATGACGACCACTTTGTCGGCTTTAACCTGGATCGTACCCTGATTGACGACCACATTGCCGGTAAAGGTCGCGGTATTGGTATTGACGTCGAGCGCCTGGTTTGCTGAATCAATGGTGATCGGTTTCGTTGTATCGTCTTTTAAGGCAAATGCCGGAACGCTGACGGCTAACAATGAGCTGACGATCAGGAGATCACGGATTTTATTTTTTGCTTTGAATTTCATAAGAGGTCGTTACCTTTTCGATCAGCTCTGCTGTTTTGTCACGCAGATTACCACGCATTTTCATGCCGTTAGATGTAAAACCTGTACCATACAACGTCACTTCATCGTCTGAGGCAACGTCCTGTGTCGTCAGGTTAACCCGTGCATTGTCCGTTTTGATTCTTTGCAGCTGTGATGTCTCAGGTGTCAGGCTGTCTGCCTGCACATGCCCATAAAGATAGAGCATTTTATCCTGAGTCAGTTTCGCTTTATCAGAACGCAATACCCAGGTGGCTACTTTGTTCTTGTCATACATGGTCGCGACCGGATTGGTAAACCATGACACCTGATCAGCGGTGTAATATTTTACCTGGTCTGAAACCAGTTTATACGTCAGGCTGCCCATCGGGTCATACACCATCGTAACGGTGTGGGACGTCTGGTAAGTCGGATCCTGATCATTGACCGCTTGCGGAACATCATCGCTGTTGTCAGATAATGACCAGCCAATCAGCACCAGAACGATGGCAGTCAGCGCCAGAATAATCCAAAGTTTTGCTTTACTCATATCGACAGCCCTTTGGCGTCCTCCAGCTTACCCTGCGCCAGCAGAATCAAATCACACAGTTCGCGTACTGCACCACGTCCACCCGCGATACGGGTAACATAATGCGCTTTCGGTAACAGAACAGGATGTGCATCCTGAACCGCGACAGAGAGACCTACTTCGGCCATCACCGGCCAGTCAATCAGGTCATCACCAATGTACGCCACTTCTTCGGCCCGCAGAGACAGTGTATCTAACAGTTCGCGGAAGGCCAAAAGCTTATCAGATTGCCCCTGATACAAGTGGCGTATGCCCAGAGTTTTAGCGCGATCTTCCAGTAATTTCGCATTGCGGCCTGTAATAATCGCGACTTCGATATCGGATGTCAGCAGGCAGCGGATACCGTAACCGTCGCGAACGTTGAAACTTTTCAGCTCTTCTCCCTGATTTCCCATATAGATCAGGCCATCAGACATAACGCCATCGACATCGCAAATCAGCAGGCGGATTGCTTTTGCCCGTTCAAGCACTTGCGCACTGACCGGACCGTAGCAGGTTTCCACCAGGGCTGCGCTATTACTCATTCAGGGAATTCCTCAATTAAACTACGCCAGCGCGCAGCATATCGTGCATATGTAACACACCCAGCAACTGGTCACCATCAGCAACCATCACGCAAGTGATGTGTTTGTCCTGCATTAAATTCAGCGCATCAACCGCCAGCAGTGAAGGACGCACGCGGATACCGCCTGTCGTCATCACATCCGCAATCGATGCCGTATTGATGTTGACGCCCATATCAAAGATGCGTCGTAAATCCCCATCGGTAAAGATCCCTTCGATTTTCATCAAATCGTTGCAGATAACCGTCATGCCCAGATTTTTTCGGGTGATTTCCAGCAACGCATCCCGCAACGAAGCTTCACGGCTGACGTGCGGAATTTCATCCCCGGTGTGCATGATATCGCTGACGCGCAGTAACAGCTTGCGACCCAGTGCTCCGCCAGGATGTGACAGGGCGAAATCTTCCGGTGTGAAGCCGCGTGCTTCAAGCAGTGCGACGGCCAGTGCATCGCCCATCACCAGCACTGCCGTGGTGCTGCTGGTCGGTGCCAGACCCAGCGGGCAGGCTTCTTTGGGCACTTTTACACAAAGGTGAACATCTGCCGCTTTCCCCATCGTGCTTTCGGGGTTAGACGTCATGCAGATAAGCGTAATGCTCAGGCGTTTGAGTACCGGTATCAGCCCCAGAATTTCATGGGCTTCGCCGGAGTTGGAAATCAGAATGACGACATCCTGCTTCGATACCATGCCCAGATCACCGTGGCTGGCTTCGCCGGGATGCACAAAGAATGCCGGTGTGCCCGTACTGGCAAAGGTGGCGGCCATCTTACGGCCGATATGACCAGATTTGCCCATGCCCATGACGACGACTTTGCCATTGCAGGCGAAGATTTTTTCGCAGGCGCGGGTAAAATCACCGTTAATGTATTGATCTAACTGCTCAAGTCCTTCACGTTCTGTTTTCAGCACATCATGTCCGACGGCCTGAAAATCAAAACCGGGGGCGAAGGTATCGTTAGCCATAGTGGGTTCCTGACAGAGTTCAGAAGGCAATGCTGTCCGGTAATAGAAACAGCACGGCCATATAAGCGATAAATCCACACAGCAGTAATGCACCGGCTAAATGTCCGATACGGTGTTTACGCATCAGGCATAGTCCGGAAAGCACCACGCTGACCGCCAGCATGACCCAATAATCGCGATGAAACGCGTCTGGGTTGAACGAACCTGGTGCTACCAGCGCGGGTAATCCCAGCACCAGGCAGGTATTAAAAATGTTTGCGCCGATAATATTACCCAGCGCGATGTCATCTTCGCCTTTGATAGCACCGGCGATAAAGGTCGCCAGTTCTGGCAGACTGGTACCGATAGCAATCACCGTCAGGCCAATCACCAGTTCACTGACACCCAGATAACGCGCGATGACAGTGCTGTTATCAACGATCATACCCGACGCCAGCGGCATGATGATAAAGCCCAGTGCCAGCCACAAAAATGCGACCGTATTGCTGCTGTCTTGCGGAAGTTCGGACATTTGCTCGTAGGTCAGCGTATCCAGCCCCTCTTTTTCGGCGGCGCGGGCGATTTTTATCATCAGCATCATGAACACGCCTGCGCTGGCCAGTAGCAAAACACCATCAAACCGGCTGAGTTCGCCGTCGCTTAACAGAAAACCACACAGCGCGGTGACCAGTAACAATAATGGGAGCTCGCGGCGTAATATATCAGAACGAACGGAAAGTGGATGAATCAGGGCGGCACCGCCCAAAATCAGAAGAATATTAATGATATTCGAACCAATTGCGTTTCCGACGGCCAAATCCATCTGATCGTTGATGGCGGCGGTGGTGGAAACCACCAGTTCAGGAAGGGATATTCCGACGCCGACGACAGTCATACCAATCACCAGCGGGGAGATGCCCATCGAGCGTGCCAGCACTGCGGCTCCGTACACCAGACGATCAGCGGCGTAAACTAACAGTAACAAGCCGACAATCATCAGTACGATAGCGAGAAGCATGAAACATCCTTTATTGGGTATAATGCGAGGTTCGTTGCCCTGGCGGGCAGGCGATTCCTTCGTCAACATGAGCTAAGGCGACATTTTGTCTGAAAATGATGCCTGCGGGTTCCTGTATGTTAGACGATGAAGGCTTTTATTTTAAAATGGTAATTCGTTGATTTTGACCGTCTGAGGCAGAAAAGTAAATCGATGGCAACTTTGGTAACGAAACCGGGGTAAGTTTTTGTAAAAATACCAAAGTTATACGATACCTTGTGCGTGTCAGACGTATTCTTAGCGAAAGCATTCCGAAGGGAAAAACTGAATGAGTCAAAGCGAATCGAATCTGGTTGAGATCAAAGGCATGAGTTTTGTGCGCGGCGATCGTCCCATTTTCGAAGAGATAAATATGACCGTGCCGCGTGGCAAAGTCACTGCAATCATGGGGCCTTCGGGGATCGGTAAAACCACCTTGCTGCGTCTGATTGGCGGACAACTTGCGCCCGACAGCGGCGAAATCTGGTTCGACGGCGATAACATTCCGACGTTGTCCCGTCGCAAATTGTACGAATCGCGCAAGAAAATGAGTATGTTGTTTCAGTCCGGTGCATTGTTTACTGACCTGACTGTGTTCGAAAATGTGGCGTTCCCGCTGCGTGAACACAGCAAATTACCGGAAGAATTACTGCGCAGTACGGTGACCATGAAACTGGAAGCAGTCGGGTTACGCGGTGCCGGTGACCTGATGCCTGCTGAATTGTCTGGCGGTATGGCAAGACGTGTCGCACTGGCTCGTGCGATTGCCCTCGACCCTGAACTGATCATGTTCGATGAGCCTTTTGTGGGACAGGACCCGATCACCATGGGCGTCCTGGTTAAACTCATTGATGAACTGAACCATGCGCTGGGTGTGACGTGCATCGTGGTTTCTCATGACGTTCCTGAAGTGCTAAGTATTGCTGATTACGCTTATATTGTGGCCGCGCAGCATGTGATTGCCGAAGGCACACCTGAGGAGCTGCAAAATAATCCTGATCCGCGTGTTCGTCAGTTCCTTGACGGTATTGCCGATGGACCGGTGCCTTTCCGTTTCCCTGCCGGTGATTACAAAACCGAGCTGCTCGGATGATGGAGTTCCCTATTCATGTTAATTAAGGCGTTAGCCTCAGTCGGGCGCCGCGGGATAAACACCTGTGCGTCTTTTGGCCGCGCCGGTCTGATGCTCTTTCGGGCATTGGTCGGTAAGCCGCAATTTGCCAAGCAATGGCCGCTGTTGATCAAGCAGCTTTACAGCGTTGGTGTACTTTCCCTGCTGATTATCCTCGTTTCCGGCTTGTTTATCGGCATGGTGCTTGGTTTGCAGGGATATCTGATTTTAACCACCTACAGCGCTGAGGCCAGCCTCGGTATGATGGTGGCGCTCTCTTTACTGCGCGAACTTGGACCGGTGGTGACTGCTCTGCTGTTCGCCGGCCGAGCGGGTTCCGCGCTGACCGCCGAACTGGGGTTGATGAAAGCCACCGAGCAAATTTCCAGCCTGGAGATGATGGCTATCGATCCGCTGCGCCGCGTTGTTGCACCGCGTTTCTGGGCCGGTCTGATTTCCATGCCTTTGTTGACGGCGATTTTCGTTGCCGTGGGGGTCTGGGGAGGTTCGCTGGTGGGTGTGGACTGGAAAGGCATCGACAGCGGTTTCTTCTGGTCAGCGATGCAAACCGCGGTAGACTGGCGGACTGATTTACTTAACTGCCTGATTAAAAGCCTTGTTTTCGCTATCACTGTGACCTGGATTGCGTTGTTCAATGGCTATGATGCGATACCGACGTCCGAAGGGATTAGCCGGGCAACGACACGTACTGTGGTGCATTCGTCACTGGCGGTGCTGGGATTGGATTTTGTGCTGACAGCACTGATGTTTGGAAATTAAACCATGCAAACGAAAAAGAGTGAAATCTGGGTAGGCGCGTTTTTAATCATCGCATTGATTGCGGTGATCTTCCTGTGTCTTAAAGTGGCCGACATCCGTTCCATCGGCTCCGACCCGACTTACCGTATTTCTGCGGACTTCGACAATATAGGCGGCCTGAAAAGCGGTTCGCCGGTCAAAGTCGGTGGCGTGGTTATCGGCCGCGTCAGCAGCATAACGCTTGATAAAAACTATTCCCCACGTGTCGAAATGGATATCGACCAGAAATATAACCAGATCCCGAGCACCAGTACGCTGGCGATCCGCACGTCTGGTTTGCTGGGCGAACAATTCCTGGCGTTGAATATTGGTTTTGAAGACCCTGAAATGGGAACGACTATCCTTAAAAACGGCGGCGTTATTCAGGACACTAAATCAGCGATGGTTCTCGAAGACCTGATTGGCCAGTTCCTTTATAAGAGTGGCGACGGCAAGGCTGACCCTGACGCAACGGCGGCTCCTGCTGCGCCTGAAGGGAATGCTGCACCTGCACCTGACGCTAATACGGCGCCACAGCCGGCTGCCCATTAAGAATTTGCCATTACGGATTCTCCATAAAAGAGGAAATAAGTATGTTTAAACGTTTAGTGATCGCTGCACTGTTGGTGGTTATGGCTCCGCTGGCGAATGCTGCTGTGGACAAGACCAATCCTTACAGCGTGATGAATGAAGCAGCGAACAAAACCTTCACCCGCCTCAAAACCGAACAGCCGAAAATCAAGCAGGATCCTAACTATCTGCGCCAGATCGTTCGTGAAGAATTGCTGCCGTATGTGCAAGTCAAATACGCCGGCGCGCTGGTATTAGGCCGCTATTATCAACAGGCGACACCTGCACAGCGCGAGGCTTATTTCGCGGCGTTCTCTGAATACCTGCAACAGGCTTACGGTCAGGCGCTGGCGATGTACAACGGCCAGAGCTACACGGTGCAACCAGAGCAGTCCTACGCGGATAAAGATATCATTGCTATCCGTGTCACCATTACCGATCCGAATGGTCGTCCTCCGGTTCGTCTGGATTTCCAGTGGCGTAAAAACAGCCGCACAGGCGAATGGCAGGCATATGACATGATCGCCGAAGGCGTCAGCATGATTTCGACCAAACAGAACGAGTGGGCAGATATCTTGCGCCAGAAAGGTATCGAGGGTCTGACAGCGCGTCTGAAACAAGCCGCTGCTCAGCCGATCACGCTGGATAAACAACAATGAGTGAAGCCCTGCGCTGGGAATCGCAGCCGCCGCGACTGATGTTGCACGGTGAGTTAGATCGCGAAACGCTGGTGGCATTCTGGGATATGCGCAGAAAGCTGATGTCCGGCGTGACCTGTCTGGATGTTTCCGGGCTGGAGCGTGTGGATTCTTCCGGTTTGGCTTTCCTGGTGCATTTACGCGAGGAAGCCCGTCAGCAGGGGATTACGCTGACGATTGCGGGTATCACTGACAGGCTGAGAACACTGATTACCTTGTATAACCTTCAGGACATTATTCCGTCGGACACTACGGGCTGCTCTGTTGAGTAAATATATGAGCAGTTCCCGTGAGTTAGGCTGCGGGATGTGAATAGTTGACTGAATGTCCGTAAAGCCCCTGTGCGAAACTCTTCGTCAGGGGCTTTTTCGTGGTTTAAGAATTGCGCCGATCCCTATAAGATATCGGGCTGTTATGATTCTTCAGAAGAATAGATCCCTATGGAAACGAGTGAAATTAAAGACGTGCTGATGAACGCATTGGCACTGGACGAAGCCCACATTACTGGCGATGGCAGTCATTTTCAGGCCATTGTCGTTGGTGCGATGTTTGATGGCATGAGCCGCGTGAAAAAACAGCAGACCGTTTACGCACCGCTGATGGAATACATCGCCGACAATCGAATTCACGCACTGTCTATTAAGGCTTATACCCCTGAAGAATGGGCGCGTGACCGTAAACTGAGCGGTTTATAAGACTGCCGGAGTTCCGGCAGCTTCCTCGTATTTGACCTGTCGTTTTAATGAATAGAGAGCAGTCATAATGGATAAATTTCGTGTACAGGGTGGGACTCGCCTGAGCGGTGAAGTCACTATCTCTGGTGCAAAAAATGCAGCACTTCCTATTTTGTTTGCCGCACTGCTTGCTGAAGAACCTGTTGAACTCCAGAACGTTCCTCATCTGAAAGATATCGATACCACCATCAAACTGCTGAGCCAGCTGGGCACCAAAATAGAACGCAACGGTTCTGTTTTCGTTGACGCCAGTGAGGTGAATGAGTTTTGTGCGCCGTATGACCTGGTGAAAACCATGCGTGCTTCTATCTGGGCTCTTGGCCCGCTGGTGGCGCGTTTTGGTCGCGGTGAAGTCTCCCTGCCGGGCGGCTGTGCTATCGGCGCACGTCCTGTTGACCTGCATATTACCGGTCTGGAACAGCTGGGCGCGACCATTGTGCTGGAAGAAGGTTATGTGAAAGCCTCTGTCGATGGCCGCCTGAAAGGTGCGCACATCGTGATGGATAAAGTCAGCGTGGGTGCGACCGTTACCATCATGAGCGCAGCGACATTGGCTGAAGGCACCACCATTATTGAAAACGCCGCGCGTGAGCCGGAAATCGTCGATACCGCGAATTTCCTGAATACGCTGGGTGCGAAAATTACCGGTGCGGGTACTGATAAAATCACCATCGAAGGCGTTGCACGTCTGGGTGGCGGTGTTTACCGTGTGGTCCCCGATCGTATCGAAACCGGCACCTTCCTGGTGGCGGCCGCGATTTCCGGTGGCAAGATTACCTGTCGCGAAGCCCGTCCTGATACGCTGGATGCTGTACTGGCAAAACTGCGTGAAGCCGGTGCCGATATCGAAGTGGGCGAAGACTGGATCAGTCTCGACATGCATGGCAAACGGGCTAAAGCCGTCACCTTCCGCACCGCACCGCATCCGGGCTTCCCGACTGACATGCAGGCGCAGTTCAGCTTGCTGAATCTGGTGGCAGAGGGTACCGGTGTGATCACCGAAACCATCTTCGAAAACCGTTTCATGCACATTCCTGAACTGATCCGTATGGGCGCACATGCTGAAATCGAAGGCAGCACCCTGATTTGTCATGGCGTTGAAAAACTGTCTGGCGCTCAGGTGATGGCGACCGATTTACGTGCTTCTGCAAGTCTGGTTCTGGCGGGTTGTATTGCCGAGGGGGTGACCGTGGTTGACCGTATTTATCACATCGATCGTGGCTATGAGCGTATCGAAGATAAATTGCGTCAGCTGGGTGCGAAAATTGAGCGCTTCAACGGCGAATGATTCGTAGCTCTTGATGCAATAAAAAAGCCGGAAGGGGAAACCTTTCCGGCTTTTTCGTTGCTGTCTTCAGCGATCGTCAGTGATCAGGATATTCCTGCACGGTCACCTGCAAGGTCAGCTTCTGACCGTCACGCATAATCTCCACTGGTATGACCGTACCCGGACGAACCTCTGCGACCTGATCCATTGTCTCGATAGCGGAAACAGCCGGTTTGTTGTTGACGTTAACGATCACGTCTCTGACCTGCATGCCTGCATTAGCCGCCGGGCCATTGGGTGTGACTTCGTTCACCACAATCCCCTGAATATGATCCAGTCCGCTATTCGGCCCGTGCAGAGGGGAAACCTCGCGCCCGCTGATTCCGATATACCCGCGAATAACCCGGCCATCGCGAATCAGCTTGCCCATGACTTTTGTCGCCAGTGCGGTCGGGATGGCAAAGCCGATACCTTCCGGTGTGGCGCCGTCATTACTTTGGTCAAAGGACAGTGTATTAATCCCCATCAGCTCACCCAGCGAATTCACCAGTGCACCGCCGGAGTTACCCTGGTTAATCGATGCATCGGTTTGCAGAAAGTTCTGGCGGCCTGACGGGCTGAGGCCAATGCGACCAGTGGCGCTGATAATACCCTGCGTGACTGTCTGACCGAGGTTATACGGGTTACCAATTGCCATCACGACATCACCGACATGCGGGGCGCGATGTGGATTAATCGGGATCACCGGCAGATTTCCGGCGTTGATTTTCAGCACGGCCAGGTCAGTCAGGCTGTCAGAGCCGACCAGCAAGGCTTCAAATACGCGGCCATCCTGCAATGCGACGATGATCTGATCGGCATTATTGATCACGTGCTTGTTGGTGAGGATATAACCATTGTCGTTCATGATCACACCGGAACCCAGTGTGCGGATGGCCAGTTCGTTCTGTGAACTGTTACCCATGTTGCGGTTATAAACGTTCACCACTGCCGGAGCAGCGTGGCGGACGCCTGAGTTATAGCTGACCGGTTCTTCGCTGTTTTGGGTGAAGTTTCGGTCAAACAGCGGTTCTGTGATGTTTTTACGCAACATAGGTACCGCCGCCAGCAAAATGCCAGCAACAATCAGGCCGATAACAGCGGATCTCAATAGCTTAACAAACATGGGTATATGGGATGCGAGATAAAAAGTGAGGGAAGAATAGCATGAGTTAATCGGACGCAGCAGCACCTGCGTCCGATTTTCAACGCTTTACGGCATGAATAAGTAGATATTTTGCCCTTTACGCAAGATGCTCAACGCGATCAGGTCAGGTTTGCTTTCCAGTATTTTGCGGAAAGCGGCCAGATTTTCGAGCGGTTCGCGGTTTACACCGATAATCACATCGTCTTTTTCCAGACCGATTTGGTCAGCGGGCGTCCCTTTTTTCACGTCATCGACATGCACGCCTTTGGCGTTTTTATCTGCCGGATCGCTGAGCGTCACACCCTGCAAGGCAGGATTGAGTTTCTCAATGCTGACTTCCACGGCCGGGCTTTTATCCAGCGTGACATTCACAGTCATCGGTTTACCATCGCGCAGCAAACCAATCTGCATGGTGACGCCCGGACCTGCGGTGCCCACTTTCGCGCGTAACTCAGCAAAGCTGCTCAGCGTTTTCCCCTGCAGGGTAATCAGTACGTCGCCCGGTTTAATACCGGCTTTCGCCGCTGCAGAATCCGGCAATACTTCATTGACGAAAGCGCCGCGCTGGCTGTCAAGTTTGAATGCCTGCGCCAGTTCCGGCGTCATTTCACTGCCGCGGATCCCCAGCAGGCCGCGTTTCACTTCACCGAACTCAATCAACTGATGGCTGAGGTTCTTCGCCATGTTCGCCGGGATAGCAAAACCGATACCGACGCTGCCACCCTGAGAGGAAATGATGGCGGTGTTAATACCAATCAGTTCACCTTTCAGATCGAGCAATGCGCCCCCGGAGTTACCGCGGTTAATCGACGCGTCTGTCTGAATAAAGTTTTCCAGCCCCTCGAGATTCAGGCCGCTGCGACCAAGCGCAGAAACAATGCCGGATGTCACCGTCTGGCCAAGTCCAAACGGATTGCCAACGGCGACGGCAAAATCACCGACACGCAGGTTGTCGGAATCCGCCATCGTAATTTGTGTCAGATTTTTAGCATCAATCAGCTGGATCACCGCAATATCGGACTGATCGTCTTTGCCGATGAGCCTGGCTTTATATTCACGGCCATCGTTGAGCTGAACGTTGATTTTATCCGCATTATTCACCACGTGGTTGTTGGTGAGCACATAGCCTTTGGCGGCATCAATAATAACGCCTGAACCCAGCCCTTCAAAAGGCTGTGGCCCCTGATTGGGTTCCGGGTCCTGCTGACCGAAGAAGAATTTGTATTCCGGTGGGACATCCGCACTGGGTGGCTGGGTACCTGAAACCTGAACGCCCACGACTGCGGGCAATACTTTTTCCAGCATAGGTGCCAGACTTGGCAAAGGTTGTCCCTGAACTTCCGTAGGTAAAGCGGCATTCGCCATAGGCGCAGAAGCGAAAGTTAATCCAAGGCTAACAGCTAACACACTGAGCAAAAATGACTTTTTCTTCATCACGATAACTCTCTCGCTTTCTGTAATGGACGTCAGTTATGGACAATAGAACAGTGATTCACAGCACGGGAAGGGTCTGGAGAACGGCACATGCACGGGACATATGCCGTAAATACGCCTGCATAACGATTGTTATGCAGGTCAGGAGCGTCTGTTATTTACGAACCGGACGCTCACCACGCAGCAGACCGGACGCGCCATCAGAATAATCGCGTGGCATTTGCACCGGTACCTGATCGTTATCGGCCTCGGAGCCGGTCAGGCGGTAGTTGAACGGATTATCTTGCTCGGGCATATCGGGCAGCAAATTGTTGGAGCTTTTAGCCATGTGCTGATACAGCTGACGGTAATCAGTCGCCATGTTATCCAGCAACTCTGCGCTGCGGGCAAAATGGCCCACCAGTTCCTGACGGTATTCGTCGAGTTCGGCTTTGCTTTTCTCCAGTTCGTTTTTCATGACTTGTTGATCACGTAATTTACGATTACCAAAGCGCATCGCTACCGCACCAATCGCGATACCGACCACTAATCCAATGAGTGCATACTCCCAGGTCATAATGACTCCTATTTTGACTTCGTTGTCCCGCAGGGCTTTTTCACGTAACTTTTATGGCTTAACTTTTTTACACAATGGTTTTAACGTAATTGTTACACGCATTTGTCATGCAATAGCTCCACTATAACCGTTAACCTTGCCAGAGTGGAATCCTGCGGGGAAAATCACTGCTATCTGTTGGTTTTTTCATACACAGACAGCCGGGAAAAGCGGCGAACCCACGGCAAAAAAGCGGCTAAACAACGTGAAAAACATAAAAATTTTTTCTCAGGGACGTTAACAAAGATGCAATCTCAATCACCCCTTTTCCTTTATCAGAACGCTGTGGATGCCGGTGAATTCCAGGCGGATGCTGTTCAGAAACAGGCTGTCGCACAGCTTGATGTGATTTATCAGGCACTTTCCGCGCAGCCCGCAACAATGCCTCAGACCACCGGTCGTGGAGGGTTGCTGGGCCGTTTGTTTGCAAAATCGCCGCCGAAAACCCCTTCGCGACCAGTACAGGGACTGTATATGTGGGGCGGCGTGGGGCGCGGTAAAACCTGGCTGATGGATTTGTTTTTCCACAGCCTGCCCGGTGAACGTAAGCTTCGCCTGCATTTTCACCGCTTTATGTTGCGTGTCCATGAAGAACTGACGGAGCTTCAGGGGCAGGAAGATCCGCTGGAAGTGATTGCTGACCGCTTCAAAGCGGAAACGGACGTACTCTGTTTCGACGAGTTTTTTGTTTCGGATATTACCGATGCGATGTTGCTGGCGACGTTGCTGCAGGCGCTGTTTGCCCGCGGTATCACACTGATTGCGACGTCGAACATTCCGCCTGATTTGCTGTACCGCAACGGTCTGCAACGCGCGCGGTTCCTGCCAGCCATTGATCTGATTAAAGAATATTGCGATGTGCTGAATGTGGATGCCGGCATTGATTACCGTCTGCGTACGCTGACACAAGCCAATTTGTGGTTATCGCCTGTTGGCCCTGATACGACTGACGCGATGCATTCCATGCTGGGCAAACTGACCGGCAATCACAGTGGCGCGGAGGCAGGCGAAAGACCCGTACTTGAAGTGAATCATCGTCCGCTGCAGGCCATTGCTGCCGTTGACGGCGTGCTGGCGGTGGAATTTCATACCTTATGTGAAGAGGCGCGCAGCCAGCTCGATTATATTGCGCTGTCGAAAATCTATCACAGTGTACTGCTGCATAATGTGCCGGTGATGGGCGCAGACAGTGAGAACGCTGCGCGGCGTTTTCTGGCGCTGGTCGATGAATTCTATGAGCGCCATGTAAAACTGGTGATTTCCGCAGCGGTGCCGATGTTTGAAATTTATCAGGGGGAACGGCTGAAATTCGAATATCAGCGTTGTCTCTCGCGTCTGCAGGAGATGCAGAGTGAGGAATACCTCAGGCGGCCGCATCTGCCGTGATTTTAATTGATTATTATTTGCTCAGCCTGTGGTATAAAAAGGCGCAGTAAAGCCTGCATGGCGAACCCTCAGAAGACGTTGAGGTAAATCTTCCTTTTTGTCGAAAAAGGGTTCGATCTTTGCGGGAGACTTCTCTATAATCTTGCGACCCCACGTTACTACAAAGTTTTTTTCCCGAAACTTTATAAGTGCCAGCATTGGCTATTCGAAGGGGTAGGTTTGCTGGACGATGGTCGTGTGAACCTCAAATACTTATTTTATAAACAAGTAAGCGTTCGGGTGTTCGCCAACGTGTAACTTTAATTGGGTAAGCTTTTAATGAAAACTTTTACAGCTAAACCGGAAACCGTACAACGTGACTGGTTCGTAGTTGACGCTACCGGCAAGACCTTAGGTCGCCTGGCCACTGAACTGGCTCGCCGTCTGCGTGGCAAACATAAAGCGGAATACACTCCGCACGTTGATACTGGTGATTACATCATCGTTCTGAACGCAGAAAAAGTTGCTGTTACTGGCAACAAGCGTAACGACAAGATTTATTACCATCACACCGGCCACATCGGTGGTATCAAGCAAGCGACCTTTGAAGAGATGATCGCTCGCCGTCCTGAACGCGTGATCGAGCTCGCGGTTAAAGGCATGTTGCCAAAGGGCCCGTTGGGTCGTGCAATGTACCGTAAAATGAAAGTTTACGCGGGTAACGAGCACACTCATGCGGCGCAACAACCGCAAGTTCTTGACATTTAATTCGGGATTATAGGCAATGGCTGAAAATCAATACTACGGCACTGGTCGCCGCAAAAGCTCCGCCGCTCGTGTTTTCATCAAACCGGGTAGTGGTAACATCGTAATTAACCAGCGTAGCCTGGAACAGTACTTTGGTCGTGAAACTGCCCGCATGGTAGTTCGTCAACCACTGGAACTGGTCGACATGGTTGAGAAATTCGACCTGTACATCACCGTTAAAGGTGGTGGTATCTCCGGTCAAGCTGGTGCTATCCGTCACGGTATTACCCGTGCACTGATGGAATATGACGAAAATCTTCGTGGCGAACTGCGTAAAGCTGGCTTCGTTACTCGTGATGCTCGTCAGGTTGAACGTAAGAAAGTCGGCCTGCGTAAAGCACGTCGTCGTCCTCAGTTCTCCAAGCGTTAATTTTCTGCTGCTATTGCAGCACAGTGCTTCGGCACGAAAATCAGCGTCAAAAACCCGGTGTTTCACCGGGTTTTTTTATGCCTTTTGTTCCGTAATTGCAGGGGAAATGATCTCCTGACACACAATTCCCCATGAAATCGTCTCACCGTCCCCCACAGCCTGCGTAAAATCTGGTAAACTATCACACACTTTTGTGCCTGTTCGCCGAGCAGTTGACGTTGCCGCGCTTCCTGGCTGGGTTCGCCTTGCCGATGGTTGTCTATGAAACTACGGGACAAAAACTGCAGGCTGGCGATAACTCGCTGTAATATTCTAGATAAACTTGGAGGTTTTCATGGCTGTCGCTGCCAACAAACGTTCGGTAATGACGCTGTTTTCCGGCCCGACCGACATTTTTAGCCATCAGGTACGTATCGTACTGGCGGAGAAAGGTGTCAGTGTCGAGATCGAGCAGGTTGAGATGGATCACCTGCCGCAGGATCTTATTGACCTCAACCCTTACCGCACTGTACCGACACTGGTTGATCGTGAGCTGACCCTGTTTGAATCCCGCATCATCATGGAATATCTTGATGAGCGCTTCCCGCATCCGCCGCTGATGCCGGTTTATCCGGTTGCCCGTGGTGAGAGCCGTCTGATGATGCACCGCATCGAAAATGACTGGTATTCGCTGATGCGTCAAATCGAGCAAGGTTCTGCGACTGAAGCGGACGCTGCACGT
Organism: Rahnella sp. WP5; assembly: GCF_000745615.1. NCBI lineage: Bacteria > Pseudomonadati > Pseudomonadota > Gammaproteobacteria > Enterobacterales > Yersiniaceae > Rahnella > Rahnella sp. WP5. Next base: position 165,971 of record NZ_JQJR01000012.1, read on the forward strand.
AAGCAACTGCGTGAAGAGCTGCTGGCGATTGCGCCAATCTTCTCGTACATGCCTTATTTCAAAAGCGAAGAGTTCAGTCTGGTCGATTGCTACCTGGCTCCGCTGTTGTGGCGTTTGCCAGAGCTGGGCATTGAATTGTCAGGTACCGGTTCGAAAGAGCTGAAAGGCTACATGACCCGCGTCTTCGAACGTGATGCTTTCCTGGCTTCCCTGACCGAAGCAGAGCGCGAAATGCGTTTGCATACCCGAGGTTAAGGTATGGAGATGACCGACATGTCTCCGCGTCGCCCCTATCTGCTGCGGGCTTTTTATGACTGGTTGCTGGACAACCAGTTAACCCCGCATCTGGTGGTTGACGTGACGATGCCTGGCGTGATGGTGCCGATGGAGTTTGCGCGTGACGGACAAATTGTTCTGAACGTTGCGCCGCGTGCTGTCGGCAATCTCGAACTGGGTAATGATGACGTACGCTTTAACGCCCGTTTTGGTGGCGTACCGCGTAACGTGTTTGTACCGATTGCTGCTGTTCTGGCAATTTATGCCCGTGAAAACGGTGCCGGTACCATGTTCGAACCTGAACCTGCTTATGAAGCCGAAGGTGCCTTTGACGGTGACCTGAGCGCTGATGAGCCGACAGAACCGACCATGTCAGTCATTGATGGTGATTTGCCGGATGTGGCTGAAGAAGATCCGGATGATGAGCCGCCGACGCCGCCTCGCGGTGGTCGCCCGGCATTGCGTGTTGTGAAATAACAACCCGCTCAATCCGGCTTCATGCTTAAACCCTGCGTTGTTACGTGGGGTTTTTTATTGCCTTAAATACGCCGCCGCCACTTTTTGCCAGTGCAGATTGCGTACGATTAAAAAACAACGGGGCTGCCATCGCTGGCAGCCCCGTTTTGATGCCCCGTCGGATCAGACTTCGAGGAAGTTCATGATGCCTTCTGCGGCCTTGCGGCCTTCGGCAATCGCTGTCACCACCAGATCAGAACCGCGAACTGCATCGCCACCCGCGAAGATTTTCGGATTGCTGGTCTGGAAGGCGTTGTCGCTGCCTTCAGGGGCAACGATGCGTCCCTGAGAGTCCAGCTCAACGTCATGGGCTGCCAGCCATTCCATTTTGTGAGGGCGGAAACCAAATGCCATCACCACGGCATCAGCTTCCATCACATGTTCGGAACCAGCCACGATTTCTGCACGACGGCGGCCATGTGCATCCGGAGCGCCCAGTTCGGTACGCGCCATACGCACGCCGCATACGCGGCCTGAATCATTCAGCTCGATGCTCAGCGGTTGCAGGTTGAATTTGAAATCCACACCTTCTTCACGCGCATTCTTCACTTCACGACGCGAGCCCGGCATGTTCTCTTCATCACGACGGTACGCACAGGTCACATGGGTTGCGCCCTGACGAATCGAGGTACGCACGCAGTCCATTGCGGTATCACCACCGCCCAGCACCACGACGCGTTTCTTATCCATCGTCACGTAAGGTTCTTCCTGGCTGTCATCGTAGCCCATCAGCTGCTTGGTGTTAGCGATGAGGAATGGCAGGGCATCGTACACGCCCGGCGCATCTTCGTTCGCCAGACCACCGCGCATGGACTGATAGGTGCCAACGCCGAGGAATACAGAATCGTATTCCGCCAGCAGCGCATCAATAGTGATGTCTTTGCCGACTTCGGTATTGAGCTGGAATTCGATACCCATCTCAGTGAAGATTTCGCGACGCTTGGTCATCACTGATTTTTCCAGCTTGAAGGCCGGAATACCGAAAGTCAGCAGGCCGCCGATTTCCGGATGGCGATCGTAAACCACCGCTTTCACACCGTTACGGGTCAGGACGTCTGCACAAGCCAGACCTGCCGGGCCTGCGCCGATGATCGCCACGCGTTTGCCGGTTGGCTGCACGTGAGACATATCCGGACGCCAGCCCATCTCGATCGCTTTATCGTTGATGTAGCGTTCGATGTTACCGATGGTCACTGCACCGAACTCATCGTTCAGGGTACAGGAGCCTTCGCACAGTCTGTCCTGCGGACAAACGCGCCCGCAGACTTCCGGCAGGCTGTTAGTCTGATGCGCGAGGTCGGCTGCTTCCATGATGCGACCTTCGTTCGCCAGCTTCAGCCAGTTCGGAATGTAGTTGTGAACCGGGCATTTCCATTCGCAATAAGGGTTACCGCAGGACAGGCAGCGGTCTGCCTGTGATGCGGCCTGCGTTGCTGAGAACGGCTCGTAAATTTCCACAAACTCAATTTTGCGGATCTTCAGCGCTTTCTTAGGCGGATCAACACGCTGCAGGTCGACAAATTGATAAACGTTTTGACTCATCTTAACCTCTTACTGCGCTTGTACCCGCAGCTCAGCTGCGGAACGACTACGGTGACCCAACAATGCTTTGACATCACTGGACTTCGGTTTTACCAGGGCAAATTTAGGCGCCCATTCCGGCCAGTTCGCCAAAATCTCTTCACCACGGGTCGATGCGGTCAGCTGTACGTGTTCGATGATCAAACCGCGCAGATGCTCTTCATGGATAGCCAGATCGGCTACTTCCAGGACTTCAACCAGTTCCGGGTTAACACGCTTGCGGAATTCGCCATCTTCATCAAGAACATAAGCGAAACCACCGGTCATGCCTGCGCCGAAGTTGACGCCGGTACGGCCCAGCACACAAACAATGCCGCCGGTCATATATTCACAACCGTTGTCGCCGATGCCTTCCACCACGGTGATGGCACCGGAGTTACGTACCGCGAAACGCTCACCCGCGCGGCCTGCAGCAAACATTTTGCCGCCGGTTGCGCCATATAAACAGGTGTTACCGATGATGCTGGCTTCGTGACTGCGGAACGCTGAACCAATTGGCGGACGAATGGCAATGCGGCCACCCGCCATACCTTTGCCCACATAGTCGTTCGCGTCGCCGGTCAGCATTAAATCTACGCCGCCTGCGTTCCAGACGCCGAAGCTCTGGCCTGCGGTGCCGTTGAAGTTAATACGCACCGGATCAGCCGCCATGCCCTGATCGCCATGTTTCTCTGCAATCGCACCGGACAACATAGCGCCAACGGAACGGTCAGTGTTGCGGATATCAAAGTAGAACGCTTTGCTCTGTTTTGAATCGATATGCGGCGCGGCCTGTTCCAGGATGTCTTTATTCAGCTGACCCTTGTCGAACGCCGGGTTGCTTTCGGTGCAGTACACCGCTTTGCCTTCATGCGGCGTGGCCGTTGCCAGTATCGCAGAAAGGTCGAGATTGTTTTGCTTGGCGGTGAAACCGTCCAGCTCAGTCAGCAGATCGGTACGACCAATCAGATCCACCAGTTGGCTGATGCCCAGTTCGGCCATGATTTCACGGGTTTCCTGCGTGATGAACTTGAAGTAGTTCACTACGCGTTCCGGCAGTCCGTGATAATGGTTGCGACGCAGTTTTTCATCCTGAGTTGCCACGCCCGTTGCACAGTTGTTCAGGTGGCAAATACGCAGGTATTTACAACCCAGCGCCACCATCGGGCCGGTACCAAAACCGAAGCTTTCTGCACCAAGAATCGCTGCCTTGATGATGTCGAGGCCGGTTTTCAGGCCGCCATCAACCTGCAGACGGATCTTATGACGCAGGCCGTTCGCCACCAGTGCCTGTTGTGTTTCTACCAGGCCCAGTTCCCACGGACAACCGGCATACTTCACCGAAGACAGCGGGCTTGCGCCGGTGCCGCCATCGTAGCCAGCGATAGTGATGAGATCCGCGTAAGCTTTTGCCACGCCAACGGCGATAGTGCCGACGCCCGGTTCAGACACCAGTTTCACCGAAATCATCGCTTTCGGGTTGACCTGTTTCAGGTCAAAAATCAGCTGCGCCAGATCTTCAATGGAATAAATATCGTGGTGCGGCGGTGGAGAAATCAGGGTCACGCCCGGTACGGAATAGCGCAGTTTCGCGATGTACGGCGTCACTTTGTCACCCGGCAACTGGCCGCCTTCGCCTGGTTTTGCACCCTGCGCCACTTTGATCTGGATAACGTCAGCATTGACCAGATACGCCGGTGTTACACCGAAACGACCTGAAGCCACCTGTTTGATACGGGACACTTTATTGGTGCCGTAACGCGCCGGGTCTTCGCCACCTTCGCCGGAGTTAGAACGTCCGCCGATGCTGTTCATCGCTTCGGCCAGAGATTCATGCGCTTCCGGGCTCAGTGCGCCGATAGACATCGCTGCGGTATCGAAACGGGTAAATAAACCTTCCGCCGGTTCAACCTGATCAACAGGGATCGGCTGGCCTTTTGGCGTGACTTTCAGCAAGTCACGCAGTGTGGCCACCGGACGCTCGTTTACCAGTTTGGCGTATTTCTTATAATCGTCGTAATCACCGCTGTTGACAGCGGCTTGCAGGGTAGTGACCACGTCCGGGTTATAGGAATGGTATTCGCCACCGTGGACAAATTTCAGCAGGCCGCCCTGATCCAGCGTTTTGCGTTTCAGCCACGCGCGCTTGGACAGGTTCAGTAAGTCCTGTTCGAAGTCGCTGTAACCGGCACCGCCGATACGGCTGACGACGCCGTTAAAGCAGGTGTTGCACAGATCCTTCGCCAGACCGACTGCTTCAAACAGTTTCGAGCAACGGTAAGAGGCGACGGTTGATATGCCCATTTTGGACATGATCTTGTACAGGCCTTTGTTGATGCCGTTACGGTAGTTCAGCATCACTTCACGGTATTTCTTCTCGATGACCTGGGAGTCGACCAGTTTTGCCAGGGTTTCGTAGGCCAGATACGGGTAAACCGCAGTGGCACCGAAGCCAATCAGCACGGCGAAATGGTGCGGGTCACGGGCGCTGGCGGTTTCAACAATGATGTTGGCATCGCATCGCAGGCTTTTCTCAACCAGACGCAACTGCAGCGCACCGACGGCCATGGGTGCAGGCAGCGGCAGGCGGTTCGGGGCGATATTGCGGTCAGACAGCACCAGCAGAACCGCGCCGTTACGCACTTTCTGTTCGCCTTCGTCACAGAGTTTCTGGACGAACTGCTCCATATTTTGTTCGGTCGGATCGTACGTAATATCCAGCGTTTCCGCGCGATAGTGTTTGCTGTCGAGCGTGGTCAGCTGTTTAAAGTCAGACCACAGCAGGATTGGCGATTTGAAGCTCAGACGGTGAGCCTGACCTTCGGCTTCGCAGAACACGTTCATCTCGCGGCCAATGCTGGTCGCCAGAGACATCACGTGGGCTTCGCGCAGCGGATCGATTGGCGGGTTAGTGACCTGCGCAAATTGCTGGCGGAAGTAGTCATACACGATACGCGGACGGCTGGAGAGCACGGCAAATGGCGTGTCGTCACCCATGGAGCCGACGGCTTCCTGACCGTTTTCACCCAGTACGCGGATGATCTGATCGAGTTCTTCGCTGCTGTAGCCGAATTGCTTCTGGAAAGTTTCCAGTAAGGTGTCTTCCAGCTCACGGCTACCCACCTGATCTTCCGGCAAGTCTTCGAACGGCACCAGACGCTGAACGTTTTTCTCCATCCATTGCTTATAAGGATGGCGACCCTTCAGATCGTTGTCAGTTTCAGCAGAATGGTGGATTTTGCCGCTGCGGGTGTCGATCACCATCAGCTCGCCCGGTCCGACGCGGCCTTTTTCGACCACTTCGTCCGGCTGATAATCCCAGATGCCAACTTCGGACGCACAGGTGATCAGCTTATCTTTGGTGATGACATAGCGCGCAGGACGCAGACCGTTACGGTCGAGGTTACAGGCAGCATAACGGCCATCTGACATCACGATACCGGCCGGGCCATCCCATGGCTCCATGTGCATGGAGTTAAAGTCGAAGAATGCCCGCAGATCGTCGTCCATGTCCGGGTTTTGCTGCCAGGCTGGCGGCACCAGCAAACGCATGGCGCGCAGCAAATCCATCCCGCCTGCCAGGAACAGTTCCAGCATGTTGTCCAGCGAGCTGGAGTCCGAACCGGTTTCATTCACGAACGGTGAGGCGTCTTGCAGATCGGGGATCAGCGGCGTTTTGAATTTATACGCACGGGCGCGCGCCCACTGGCGGTTACCGGTGATGGTGTTGATTTCGCCGTTGTGCGCCAGATAGCGGAAAGGCTGAGCCAGTTGCCAGCGCGGGACGGTGTTGGTCGAGAAACGCTGGTGGAACAGGCAGATGGCCGATTCCAGACGCAGGTCGGCCAGGTCTAAATAGAAGCGTGGCAGATCCGCAGGCATACACAGGCCTTTATAGATCGTGACCACGTTGGAGAAACTGCACACATAGAAGTCTTTATCCTGAATGCGTTTCTCAATACGGCGGCGCGCCATATAAAGGCGGCGCTCCATGTCACGCGGACGCCAGCCGGCAGGCGCGTTGACAAAAATTTGTTCGATGCGGGGCAGGGAGGAAAGCGCGATTTCACCGAGTACGTCCGGATTGGTCGGAACGTCACGCCAGCCCACCACGGACAGCGTCTCGTTTTGCAACTCTTCTTCAACAATGCGGCGGCTTGCCTCAGCTTCTTTTTCATCTTTGCTGAGGAACAGCATGCCAACGGCATAGTTTTTCGCCAGACGCCAGCCACGTTCTTCAGCAATCATGCGGAAGAAGCGGTCAGGTTTCTGTAAATGAAGGCCGCAGCCGTCGCCGGTCTTGCCGTCAGCAAGGATCGCGCCACGGTGTTGCATACGGGCCAGCGCGTGGATCGCAGTACGCACGACCTTATGGCTAGGTTCGCCTTCTATATGGGCGATCAGGCCGAAACCACAGTTGTCCCTCTCTTGGGATTTATCGTACAACATTACGTGAACCTCCCCAGGCTCTGCGAGACTCTCACACCAATCGCGAGCGGGCTTATACACAGAGGTTTGTCCGCAATTTCGCGCACTCTTGCGGTGCGTTGATTGCCCGGACATCTCCGTCAAAGGCCTCTCGTGATGGTTCTCACAAGTGGTGGTTGACTTGTTTTAATGAGGGAGTCTTCAATTACTGCATAAATATGACGAGTTGCTCACCCGTCGAGATTGCTTCCGGCGGACTCCCAACTTAGCGAGAAAGCACAGACAGGTCAAATGGCGATTTAAGTTATATTAAAAGTGATATAAAGAGATTTAATTATTTGAAATATATATTTTTTATGGGGTTTTTGCTGGCATATTTCCGATGGGGGCATGCACGTAAAGTGTGAGCTGACTCACTATGGGGAAAGCGTAAGATCTCCGCACCGTGCTGGCAGGGGCGTAATTACCAGTATTTTATACTGGAAAATACTGTACCCATGCGGTTTGTCACTGTTTTTAACCTGACAGTAATAATGTGTTAGTCCGGTGTTTGTAATAAGAATTATTCATACTGCCACGAATGACTTTATTTGCAGTAATAATGAATAGTTATGCCTGTGCGAAACGCACCGGGAGAGAAAATATTCGGAGGATAAAAGGAAAAAATGTTAGCTGGACGGCAGTTGGCAACGCGTGCAGCCTGATAAAGCCGGCCGATATTAATAATATCACCGCAGATAATAGTCAATAACTCTGCCCTTATTTCCTGCATTGCACCATGACAAGCCCCTGCAAGGTGCATCTCACAAACTTCACGCTCAATTTATCCCCTGCCATCACGCTGGTGAGGTTTTGCGGTATGATTCAGACGACTTCGTTTTAAGGGAAACGTTATGAAGCAAATCCGGGTTTTAGCGCAGTATTATGTCGATCTGATGGTCAAGCTGGGGCTGGTGAGATTCTCACTGTTGCTGGCGTCTGCGCTGGTGGTACTGGCAATGATTGTCCAGATGGCGGTCACGATGCTCCTGCGCGGGCAGGTTGAGAGTATCGACGTCGTTCGTTCCATCTTCTTTGGTTTGTTGATTACGCCCTGGGCGGTTTACTTCCTGTCGGTGGTAGTTGAACAACTTGAAGAGTCGCGTCAGCGTTTAGCGCGTCTGGTCGATAAACTGGAAGAAATGCGCCACCGCGACCTCGAACTGAATCAGCAACTCAAAGACAACATTACCCAACTGAATCAGGAAATCGCCGACCGTGTGAAAGCGGAAGAAGCGCGTCTGGCAGTGGTCGATAAGCTGAAACTCGAAATGCAGCACCGCGAACAGGCGCAGATCGAACTGAGCCAGCAATCTGCATTATTACGCTCTTTCCTCGATGCCTCGCCGGACCTGGTGTATTACCGCAACGAAGACAAAGAATTCTCCGGCTGTAACCGGGCGATGGAACTGCTGACCGGCAAAAGTGAAAAGCAACTGATCGGCCTGACTCCCAACGATGTTTATACTCCGGATATCGCCGAGAAAGTGGTCGAAACCGACGAGAAGGTTTTCCGTCACAACGTTTCCCTGACCTACGAACAATGGCTGGTCTATCCGGACGGGCGCAAAGCCTGCTTCGAATTGCGTAAAGTGCCGTTTTATGACCGTATCGGTAAGCGACACGGGCTGATGGGCTTCGGACGCGATATTACCGAGCGTAAGCGCTATCAGGACGCGTTAGAGAACGCCAGCCGTGAGAAGACCACTTTTATCTCAACGATCAGCCACGAGCTGCGTACGCCGCTTAACGGCATCGTCGGGCTGAGCCGCATTTTGCTCGACACCGAGCTGGACAAAGAACAGCACAGCTACCTGAAAACCATTCATGTCAGCGCGATCACCCTCGGCAATATCTTCAACGATATTATTGAAATGGACAAAATTGAGCGCCGCAAAGTGCAGCTTGATAACCAGCCGGTTGATTTCACCGAATTCCTCTCCGATCTGGAAAATCTCTCCGGACTGCTGGCCCAGCCGAAAGGGCTGAAATTTATCATGGAGCCTGACCTGCCGTTGCCGCGCAGTATTACGACGGACGGCACGCGTCTGCGCCAGATTCTGTGGAATCTGATCGGCAACGCCGTCAAATTCACCCGCGAAGGTGAGATTGTGCTGAGCGTGCATTATGAACCGAACGATATGCTGCGATTTGTCGTGCGCGATTCCGGTCTGGGGATCCCGCAGGATGAGCAGGACAAAATCTTCGCCATGTATTATCAGGTGAAAGATCAGAACGGCGGTAAACCGGCGACCGGCACAGGGATTGGGCTGGCGGTCTCAAAACGTCTGGCGCAGGCAATGGGCGGCGATATCACCGTCAGCAGCGTGCCGGGTCAGGGTTCCTGCTTTACGCTCGTCGTACGTGCACCAACGCTGGATTCACCGTCTGACCTGGCCAGTGACGAAGAAGACATGCCCTTACCGGCGCTGCACGTGCTGTTGGTCGAAGACATCGAGCTGAACGTTATTGTGGCGCGTTCAGTGCTGGAGAAGTTAGGTAACAGCGTGGAAGTGGCGATGAATGGCCATGATGCGCTGGAGATGTTCGATCCTGAAGAATTCGATCTGGTACTGCTGGATATCCAGTTGCCTGACATGACAGGACTGGATATTGCCCGCAAGCTGCGCACCGATTACGCCGGACAACATCTGCCACCACTGATTGCCCTGACAGCAAACGTGCTGAAAGACAAAAAAGAGTATCTCGATGCGGGAATGGATGACGTGCTGAGTAAGCCGCTGTCTGTTTCCGCGCTGACCGCGATGATTCAGCAGTTCTGGGATCATCAGCCTGACGTTTCCGTAGTGGAAAAGGAGCCCGTAGTGATGAAAGACAGCGAATCGTTGCTTGATACCGCCATGCTTGAGCAGTACATCGACCTGGTTGGGGCGAAACTGATTTATCAGAGTGCGGATATGTTTGAAAAAATGATGCCGGGCTATCTGGCTGTGCTTGATTCCAACATGACGGCACGCGATCAAAAAGGGATTGCCGAGGAAGGCCACAAAATCAAAGGCGCGGCGGGTTCTGTTGGCCTGAAACATTTACAGCAACTGGCACAACAAATTCAGACGCCGACATTGCCAGCCTGGTGGGATAACGTTCAGGAATGGATTGATGAGCTGAAGGCCGAATGGCGCAATGACATCAAAGTATTACGTGACTGGACGGCAAACGCTGAAAAAAAATAACCCCGGCCGAGGCCGGGGTGCGCGAATACTGCGCCAACACCAGGGAAAGAGGTAACCCACGATAGTTTTTAGGGTTCGGTTTTCGCAGGTCTTGGAATTCAGGTTTAAAGTCTAATACATCCTGTAGCAATCAACATAACAAATATAAGCAGAACTGTTACAACATTCATTAAAAACTGTGATGTAGATTAGTCTTTGTCTATACAAAACATCAAGTCTTTATCGCAGGATTTTTGACAGAATACAAATGAAGCATGTTGATGTTGTATTGGCGACATGCAATTTTGCTTATGGAAGTGAACAATAGCAGGCGGTTTTGCAGGTGAATTTGCGACATGCTCGTCTATGAAACCGGTTCTATAAATTGAAAAATTTATTCTAACTTGTTGTAATATATGGTTTAAGTGTGAATTTCAGCGAAATGATCTCTCCGGAGCCAAAAGAGATCTGAAATTTATTTTAAATGAAAAAATTTCACTTAGGTTTATGCGTTTTTTATCTGATAAAAAGGTGCACACCCTGCTGATTTTTTAGGTATCACAGGTGTTGTATTTGACTTAGTGCGTTAACGCATTACGGAATAATTGATGAGAATTTATTCACTTTCACTGATCAGAATCATAAATTAATCTTACGTATCTTTTGTTGATTAGTTTACAAAAATTTTACTTTTTTGCTTAAAAATCAGTCGCAGTGAAAAAAGCAAGAGTTCCTGACTGTTTGACGGAACTCCTTGATGGTAGTGGTTTAATCGGAATTTTTCGTTCTGAATGTAAGCAAAAGTTTCATTGTTATTGCTCAATTGTTAGCAATATTGTGCAGCATTTCGCTAGCCTGATCTTGCAGGTTATTATTGAGATTGATTAGATGGTCGGATGTGTTGTGGAAAGCGCTAAATGAATAAAATTACTCGAAAAGGCCTGTTGCGTACGCCACTGTTATGGCTAAAACGCGCAGTGATACTGTTACTCTGCTTATGGGTAGCGGGCATTCTTCTTTTTTCTTTTTTACCCGTGCCTTTTTCTGCCGTGATGGTGGAGCGCCAGATTTCCGCGTGGCTGACCGGTGATTTTGGTTATGTTGCACATTCGGACTGGGTGCCAATGAGTGAGATTTCCTCACCAATGGCGCTCGCGGTGATGGCGGCGGAAGATCAGAAATTCCCGACTCATTGGGGATTTGATGTCGATGCTATTCAGTCGGTGCTGGATAAAGACGGCGGAAAAATGCGTGGTGCTTCGACATTATCCCAGCAAACCGCTAAAAACCTGTTTCTGTGGGATGGGCGCAGTTGGGTGCGTAAAGGGCTTGAGGCTGGGCTGACCGTGGGTATTGAAACCGTATGGACAAAACGTCGCATTCTGACGGTGTACCTGAATATCGCGGAGTTTGGTGATGGCGTCTTTGGCGTCGAGCAGGCTGCGCAACACTTCTTTCATAAGCCTGCCAGTCGTCTGACTGCATCTCAGGCGGCGTTACTGGCGGCGGTGTTGCCGAATCCGCATCTGTTTAAGGTGAATGCGCCTTCTGCGTATGTCATACGCCGTCAGCAATGGATCCTGCGTCAGATGAGTCAGCTCGGTGGCGAGTCTTTCCTGCAAGAGCATAAACTGCATTAAATCATCCAGGGTTTGAACAAAAAAAGGACAGCCTGAGCTGTCCTTTTTGGTTATAACGTACTGAATTATTTCACGTAGGTAAAGGCTGTGGTGACGTGTTTAACGCCGCTCACGCCCGCCGCTATCCCAGCCGCTGACTTACCTTCTTCCTGCGTCACCAGACCCAGCAGGAACACTTCGCCGTTTTCGGTGGTGACTTTGACGTTAGATGATTTAACCGAATCACTGGTCAGTAACTGAGAACGGACTTTGGTGGTGATCCACGTATCCATTGACGCTGTGCCCATGCTGACCGGCTTACCGGTACGGATTTCGTTGTACACTTCCGTTGCGCCTTCAACACCCATCGCAATTTGTTTTGCGCGAGAAGCCATATCCGCCGTCGGCGCCTGACCGGTTAACAGGACTTTACCCTGATACGCAGTCGCCACGATGCGGGCTTCGTCTTTCAGTTGTTTATCTTTACTCACCGCATTAGAGACACGGGCTTCCAGCGTGCTGTCATCAACCTGAGTGCCGACCGTACGTGGGTCAGTCGTTGTTTTTGTTGCGACGCCAGCCGCACCAACTACCGCAGCGGCGACACAGCCTTGTAACAGAAGGGCGCTTAACAATACAGCAAAGAGAGGACTCGCCTTCATGGGATCTCCTTAATCGTCCTGGTGTGGGAACAGCGTGTTATCTATCAGGTCACAGAGACAGTTAACTGTGAGCATATGCATTTCCTGAATGCGGGCGCTGCGATGAGAGGGAATACGGATCTCAACATCATGAGGCCCCAGTAAACCCGCCAGCTCGCCGCCGTCATAACCTGTTAATGCGACAATGGTCATATCACGGGTTACCGCTGCTTCAACGGCTTTGACAATATCACGGCTGTTGCCGCGGGTAGAAATGGCCAGCAGAACATCACCCGCCTGACCTAAGGCGCGCACCTGTTTAGCATAAATTTCTTCATGCAGTCGATCGTTGGCAATCGCAGTGAGCACAATGTTATCTGCACATAATGAGATTGCAGGAAGGCTAGGACGTTCAGTTTCAAAACGATTAATCAGACTGGCGGAAAAATGCTGCGCATTTGCCGCAGAGGTGCCATTGCCGCAGCACAGAATTTTATTGCCGTTAAGCAGCGATTGCACCAGCGTCATCGCGGCGCGGGAAATCGCGTCAGGCAAGGCTTCTGCCGCCGCAATCTGAGTTTGGATACTTTCTGTAAAGCAGACTTTGATTCTATCCAGCACGGGTTTTCGTCCAGTCAGTCGTCGTAATATTTATTCCGCATTGAAGGCATCACGCAGCCATTCTATCTGGCTGCCGGTGATGGCAAAAACATCAAAACGGCAAGATGATGTGTCAAAGCTTGCGTTCTTTCCTGCAAGCCAGAAAGAGGCAGCGCGTAACAGGCGCTGCTGTTTTTGAATCGTCACGCTGGCCGCCGCACCACCAAAACTGGCGTTGCGCCGGTAACGGACTTCAACAAACACCCAGGTTTGCTGGTCACGCATGATCATGTCAATTTCACCGGCACGGCAGGCCACATTGGCCGCCACGAAGGTTAACCCGGCTTTTTCGAGATAGCGTCGTGCAAATGCTTCGTATTTATCGCCGCACGCCCGCGTTTTTGACAAAAAAGACTTCATCAGTACGTCCTTGTACCTGTAATGGCTGAGAATTCCGATCTCTGTTGAGCTGTTTCAGTTTTCTCTTAAGAAGAAACTGGCACCAGCGAACCCTGACGGTATTGCAGCCATGGCAATTTACGGTGGATCACGCAATTGCTATTGGCGCTCAATTCTCCGGTGCTGCCGGAAACCTGGAAGCCAGGCAATGTGCGCATCTGGGAGAAATGATTTGCCAGATTCCAGGCATCGATCCCCATCGCATAGAGACGAACCAGCGAATAGTCGTTACCAAACTTCGCGGCTGCCTGCTGCATCAGCGCAGGGTTACCGCCTGCCAGTAAGGGAATATCGCTAAACTGCACGCCTTCCATTTCGAGACGGTAATCCGGACCGGCACCTGCCTGATAGCTGCGTGAACTGGCGTACACTGAAGGATGCACGCGGCCATTCACCGCCAGATCCAGCATCGGTTTAATCAGCGTCAGTTCACTTTGTGTCGCAACAACGTAGACGGAATCCACTGCGCCACCGGTACTGCCTTGCGTAATCTGTGCATCTGTCGGCGGCGCCGGGATGGTAATGCCACCAATTGTGACACCCTGCGCTTGTGCTGGCGCGGCTGCATCACTGGTGGTGACCGGCGTACCGGTCAGGCGGATACCGCTGCCAATAGAAGAACGCAATTCACCGGCGGAACCGAGACCTTGTTTCAGTACGGTTTGTCCGCCCAGTTTCTGCCATTCGTTAGCAAAAGCCTGCGCGATACGGTCGCCGAAGCTGCCACGCGGCACCAGTAACAGCGGCATACGTTTCTGCTCAGACCACATGTGGCGCGCAGCATCCTGTGCCTCGTCTTCCGGCGAGAGCGCAAAGTAACAGATATTCGGGCTGTTTTTCTCAGTTTCTGGCTGATTGAGCGCTAAAACATTCAGAGGCGTCTGGTCAGAAGCGAGTGCGTTCACCTGATCTTTCAGCAGCGGGCCGACAACCAGCGTTGCGCCATCCTGCTGAGCCTGCGTCAGAAGCGCGGCAAGAGGCTGACCATTGGTATCATACACTTTCACCTGCCCGTTGCTGCTGGCCACGGGCGCAGCGGCTGGGGTTGCGGCAGGCTGGGCCTGGGAAGGATCGGTTTGAGACGCGGTATTTTGCGTGCTGGCGTCCGGTGCAGATGTACTGACGGCTGCGTTCGGGTCTGCCGGCGCCTGAGATTGTGCGTTTGGATCTGTCGGTGCCGTTTGTGCCGCTGGCTGGCTGACCTGACCGCTCATTGCCGCATTAAAACCCTGCTGAATGGCATTCCCGTAAACCTGTGCCGGGCCGCTCATTGGCAGAAACAGCGCAATTTTGCCGGTTGAAGCAGGCTGGAAAGTCAGCACATTATTGAGCTGAGTCGGCAGGCTTTTCGCTGCCGGATTCACCGGATAACGGCGCTGCCAGTCTTTAATCCCGGCTTTCAGTAAATCAGGATCCTGCTTGTTGCTTTGCCAGACGCTGAGTAAATCCAGCCATCCCTGCAGCGTATTTTCATCCGCATTGATCACGATGCTGTTGACGTCCTGTGCGGACATCTGCGTCAGCGCCATCCAGGTGCGGTCAATGTTGTCCTGATGCGGCTGACCTTGTACCAGCGGCTCCTGCGCGATATAGGCGCGGATCACGCCAAGGCTGGTGCGCCCCTGACTGGCATCGATTTGCGCCTGATAATAACGGGCTTTCTGATCGTTGGTCAGATCGTGGGGATCCAACTGGCTCAGACTGGTGGCTGCTGCCGGATAATTTTTCAGCGCAACCTGCACTTCTGCACTGGTCAGTTGCTGTTCGACGGTTTGGGCAGCCGTCAGATTTTGTGGCACTTTAGCCAGCTGTTCCGCCGCCTGAGGCGCTTTGCCTTCGCGTATCAGGGCACGCACTGCAAGCAATTGCCAGTCAGCCTTGTTATCATCACCGCTTTGCTGCGCCTGCTGCAAATAATAGTCAGAGCTGCCGGACGCTGCACCCTGGACACTTTCTGTCGGTGCCTGCGGCGCCTGACCTGAACAGCTGGCGAGAAGCATGGCCACGATGATGGCAGGGAGTAAACGTCCCGAACGGGTACGAAAGGTCATTGAGGAAGGCATTCAGTTTCCAGTGATGTTTTTTTAAGATGCTCAATATTAAATCGGCAATCCGGATGAAACAATGAATCAAGACGATCAAGCAGATATTTCTGCCTCAACGCTGTATATCGTACCGACGCCAATTGGCAATTTAGGAGATATAACCCAACGCGCGCTGGCCGTACTGAACAGTGTAGATTTGATTGCTGCAGAAGATACCCGCCATACCGGATTGCTGCTGCAACATTTCGCGATCACGGCAAAAATGTACCCGCTGCACGATCATAATGAACAGCAAAAAGCTGAGCATTTACTGGCGAAATTGCAGGCAGGCCAGACGATAGCGCTGGTCTCGGATGCCGGTACGCCGCTGATCAATGATCCTGGCTATCACCTTGTGCGTCGCTGCCGTGAAGCGGGTATCCGCGTGGTGCCGTTACCCGGTGCCTGTGCGGCGATCACCGCGCTTTGTGCCGCCGGTTTGCCCTCTGATCGTTTCTGTTACGAAGGGTTTCTGCCCGCCAAAACCAAATCCCGTAAAGATACGTTGCAGGCATTGATTGAAGAACCCCGCACGCTGATTTTCTATGAATCCACGCACCGCCTGTTGGACAGTTTGCAGGATATGGTCGAAGTCTGGGGGCCAGATCGTTATGTCGTACTGGCGCGTGAACTGACCAAAACCTGGGAAAATATTCACGGTGCGCCGGTGGGTGAACTGCTGGCATGGGTGCAGGAAGTCGAAACGCGCCGGCGCGGTGAAATGGTGCTGATCGTTGAAGGCCATAAGGTCGATACCGAAGCCTTACCGGCGGAAGCCCTGCGCACACTGGCATTGCTGCAAAAAGAACTGCCGCTCAAAAAAGCTGCCGCGCTGGCCGCCGAAATCCACGGCGTGAAGAAGAATGCGTTGTATAAATACGCGCTTGATGAGCAAGAGGGTGACAAATAGGGCGTAATACCCTATTATCCGCCGCGGAGTTGACCAGACAGTCGCCGCTTCTTTGCCGTCCCTTTCGGGGGAGACAGAAGGAGGGGAGGAAAGTCCGGGCTCCATAGGGCAGGGTGCCAGGTAACGCCTGGGAAGCGCGAGCTTACGACAAGTGCAACAGAGAGCAAACCGCCGATGGCCCGCGCAAGCGGGATCAGGTAAGGGTGAAAGGGTGCGGTAAGAGCGCACCGCGCGGCTGGCAACAGTTCGTGGCAAGGTAAACTCCACCCGGAGCAAGGCCAAATAGGGGTTCACATGGTACGGCCCGTACTGAACCCGGGTAGGCTGCTTGAGCCAGTGAGCGATTGCTGGCCTAGACGAATGACTGTCCACGACAGAACCCGGCTTAACGGTCAACTCCACTCTATATAAAACAATGAGTTGGTGTATTCCTGAGGAATGCACCAACTTTTGTTTCCTTCAGGACACTTTCTGTAAACGATATCTTCCGCTCTTCAGCACCACTTTATAATCCCCAAACACTTTCTGATCAGCACTGGCATAAATTATTTTCTCGCGATACTTCACCATGACTTTTTCCTGCCCCGCGATTTCAGTCACCAGCATGATTTTCGGTACTGAAATTTTCGAAGTCATCTTGGCTGTCATCTGGCCGTATGAGGCATTGGATGCTGACAGGAATTTCACGGCGTCAACCGGCTGCCCCTGATGCATCAACTCAAAATGCAAATGGGGGCCGGTGCTGCGTCCGGTATTGCCGGAGTAAGCCACGATGCCGCCCTGTTTGATCTCCTGGCCGGCGACGACATTCAGTCTGTTCAGATGCAGGTAGCGGCTTTTCCATCCTTGCGGGTGGCGTACTACCACGTAATTGCCAGCGACGGGATGGTACTTAGCTTCAACGACGATCCCTTTTTCTGTGGCAAACACCGGTGTAAACGGTGGGGCGGCAAAATCGGTTCCCTCATGCTGGGAAAAGCGTCGCAAAAGAGGATGCCAGCGCATACTGAATGCAGAAGTGATCCGTAAAGGAATGTTCAGTGGTGAGCTAAAATGGGGATAACCAGCGGAGACTTCATTAATCGCTTGCGGATGACTGAGCGATGTTTTTTCTCCGGCGACGATAAATAACATCGCCTGAGAAAAAGTGGCAGTAGGATTTTCACTGTCGGCACGTGCTGCACGCAGCAAAACCATTGTGACGGGGGCATCACTTCCTGCTTTTGCCATAAACGGCAGGAGCAGGATGAAAGGAAATATCCGGCGCATGGTTTACAGCTGCTCAATAAAAAAAATCACCAAACCGGCCATCGAAATTGAAGGACCGAAGGGAATGTAATGTTTTTCAGCAGCTGGATGATTTTCATCCAGAGTCCGGCGCTGGTTCAGCACAGTACAGAGCACATACACCATAATGCCTGAGGCTGCCGACCACATGATCAGTTCCGGAATTTTCTCCATTCCCACCCAGACGGTGATCGCAGCCATTAGTTTGACATCGCCATAGCCCAGCCCCTCACGGCCACGCCATTTTTCATACGCTGCCATCACGGCATAAAGCACAAGCCAGATAATGACGGCACCACAAATTGCCGATCGCGGCCCGATATCCGTAATCCCCAATACTGAGCAGAGTAAGCCACTCCATAACAGCAATGACACCAAACTGTCGGGCAAAATCAGATGCTTAAAATCAATTACCGTCAGACTGTAAAGCAGACAGAAATAGAGGAAAAAGCAGCAGATCTGAATTTCTGTAAAATGCGGCAGCCCTGCAATCGCCAGTGCGGCAAAAATGCACCCGCACAGTATTTCGGAAATCAGATACTGTGCGGAGATTGGACTTTCACAATGACGACACTTTCCCTTAAGCCATAACCAACTCAGAACAGGGATATTGTCTCGCTTCATTACGGAAGCACCACATGCCGGGCAATGAGAAGGTGGCCACCAGAGATTCACTTTAACCGCGTCCGGTTCCGTACCGTATTCTGCGAAAATCATTAACGGCAATCGATAAATCAGCACATTAATAAAGCTGCCAATAAACAATCCGAATATCAGTGCCATAACAGGATAAAACCAAAAATAGAAAAGAGTCATTAAAACGATTCCCTGCGAGAATGAACGGAAAAACACGGTATTTTCAATGAGAGCGTTATTTCTCTGTGATACCTTTTTTTACTTCCATAAAATCAATGAATATATTTGGTTCTTCTTCCGTTGCAATTTCTAATCGCTGCGAAAATAACTGAGTGCCTTTGGTGTCGCAAATATAAGCATTGTCTGATGTCGGTTGCTTTCCCATCATTTGTGCAAAGGTAAATCCTTTCTGCCCTTCCGGAACATGGATAATATTGAAACCGGGCACTTCCCTAAACGAATCGACAGCCGGATCCTGGAAATGGGTTAAGTCGGTATAATCATCCACCGATCCTTTAGCACCATTCAGGCATGTAAATATATCACTACCCCGTATACCTTGCTCGTTAATAGCCCCCTGTCCGTTCCAGATACCCGACCAATGCACACCTCCGGCAAGACGAGTATGAATTGCAGCAACATCTGTTATGGCCATCCTCTCGTTATCCAGGTAGTAGGGAATAAGGTACTTACTCTCTGTTTTATTATGATTGAGCGTATCTTTCCCGTTTGAAACGAAAGCATAATCTGCAGGATAATCATTGTTGATCCAGAACCTCTTATAGCGTACGAAATATTCTCCGTCATCACTTTGGAGTGTCCAGGCTGCAAGCCGTTGCTCACTGCCATCAGCATCGCCGAGCAACAAGGCTTCTAAGTGTATGACTTCCATATGACGATGAGGAAGATAAATAACTAATTCATGCCCTTCCCCCCCTGTGCTGTTGTTGCTGGTATTACCTTCAGGTCCGTCTGAAGCGCGGGGGAAAATAATCGTGCCAACCCATAACTTTTGATTTTTGCTGGCGGCCAGTTCAATCAGTTCATCATATAAAGAGAGATTTCGCGTCGAGCTCGTCATTGCTGGCTTACATTTATAACGCTGCTCTTTCAGGGAGACAGGCGTACCTGAACATGCCGTAATTGCCGGGAAAGGGTCGCCTTTCTGATAGGGTTTCGCATTAATGATGGGCAGGCCCCAGTCTCCTTCTTTACCGCCACTCACCCAGCTGTAATTGGCTTGTGTATCATAGTGAAGGTAGTGTTCTGAGAAATCAAAATTGTCATCTGTTATCTCCGGTAAACGCTGGGCAGGAACCTGTCCGGAAGAGGATTCTATATACATAATATTTATTGCAATTGGCAGGGAGTTTTTCTCCTCATAGGAATATTTGTCACCACTTCGGGTATATCCAAAAAAATTAGCAATAGGCAACGCAAGGGGCATATCCAGCGGTTGTGCTGTACTGCCACCGCTATCAGATTCAGCAAATTTGAACACGCCTCCTTTAGGTATCGTGGCCGAAAAGCTATTAACCGATACTATATTCAAGAAAATGAAAAGCAGAATTATCTTTTTCATCATACACTCCTTTAAAAAGAACCACTTGCGCCCATTTTCCCTAATGTATCCGAAAGGGCGAACAGTGCTGCGAAAACCCAAATCACACAGCCACCCAGTACAAGTGTCGAAAGTGATTTCAATAGCCCGGCTAGTTTTTTAATATATTCCTGAACATGTTCTCTGGACTTCGCTGAAACAGAACTAAGCACCTCATTAAATGAAGGTAATTCTGCATACAAGCTAATGTTAAGCAGCGTTTCAGGACCGAATAATCCTGTATTCAATGCATCCCCGTAACCCAGCCCAATAGCCATTTTCTCGCGCATGCCATTGATATGATGCTTCAGCCATCTGTTAGAGTTTAAGAGGATAATGGCGAGTCCGTCATTTAAAGGAATGCCATTTTTTAACATCAACGCAAGGTTGTTTATAAATATCGAGGCGACAATTTGTTTATAGGTCGAAAAGGGAAGGATCCGATCCAGAAATTTATTTCTGAACTGACCACTAAAGTTGGAAATAATCGTCTTAATGAAAAAGACTGTCACCGTAATAACAATCAATATATAAATCCACAGACCGGCCACCAATGCTTTCCCGAAGGTATATAATGATTGTGTCACGCCAGGCCATTTGTTGACGGGAACGACACTTTCGAAAGCCGGGAAAACTTTCATCGAATATCCCGCGATGACAATAAGAGAAAGAATCATCATAATCACCGGGAAAAGCACGGCGGAAATAAGTTTGCTTTTCAACTCACTGTTATAGTTTATGACGTTGACGAGCGTCATAAAGCCATCAGCCAGACTGCCGCTCTGCTCGGCCGCGTGAATAACGCTAAGTTCACTTTGGGGAACCAGACCATCAAACATAACGGCAATGGAGGCACCTTTAAGACCTGCCTTCATATTATTGGTTAACACGGAAATATTCTTCGCAAAACCCGGGCCTAACAGGCTTTTACCCTCGAGCTGAAGTTTGAGCAGGGAATCGTAAAGGGGCAGGTCTGTTCTGATCATGTCAGCACAGAACTTATAAAGAAAAAGCCGCTGTTTCTTACCGAACTTTGCCATGGATAATCTCCGAGTTGTCTTTATCTACATCGCCAAATTCCATACTGAACCAGGTAGCACAAACCCGACCACGAAGTACTTCCGCAAATACCTTTTCTTTTATTTCAAATCCCTCACTCAGACCCGGTGACGAGATGCGTTTTTTTCGCCATAAGGTGTAAACCTGTAACCACTCTTGTTTAGATATTGCGGCGAGTTCATCATATGTGGGTCGCATATATTCCATGACAAGTTGCCTGCCGCTTATACCGGTATGCTTACATTTTTCACACCCCCTTTCGTTTTGCTCGTAGAGGGTCATCAATTTCTCACCAAATGTGATTTCGACAGAATGATGGCAACGAGGACAAATAACAGGGACAAGTTTTTGACACTGCAATCCGGCAATAAAGCCCGGTGTGGAGAGTTTATCGCTGGTGATGCCCATGGCGGATAAGCGCTGTAGCAGGGAGACAATATTCCCTGCATGAACAGTCGTAAAACAGTAGTGACCGCTTTCAACTGCGCCGGCGAGGGCATTCGCGGAGATAGAGTCGCGGATTTCGCCCACCATCAGAACATCAGGATCGCGGCGTAATGCGGATTTGATAGCAGAATGGAAACCGCCACCTTCAACACTGACCACTGAGCTTTGTTTTGCTCCAAATATCTGATATTCGACAGGATCTTCTACAGTAAGAAAACAGCCTTTATTGCCATAACGGTTGACCTGCAGCCACTCCATCAGGTTCTTCAGAGTGGTGGATTTTCCTGAACCAGTGGTGCCCGCAATAAAATATGCCCCATAGGGATTACTGAGGATCTTTTTCAGATCTTCTAATTCTTCTTCCGATATACCGAGTTTATTGAGATTAGCGACGGCTCCTTTAGAGAGTCCTGATGGGATAATACGTAATACAGCATGAAAACAATCGTTCGTTTCACCAAAAATGGGAAAGTGGGCGTAGCGGAAACGAAAACTTAATCCGTTAAGCGTATAGAGAATATTGGCACTTTGCGGAATAGTACGGTTCCAGGTGGTATCACGGGTGCTGGCTTGTACGTTGTACAGGACGAATACCAGCTCATCGCATTTGCTGGCAGGCATCTGCATCATTGGTAGCAGCATGCCATTTACCCTGACCTCAAGCTGCGCAAGAATATCATTGCGGGTGATATGAAGGTCACTGGCCCCCATATCAACGGCTTCAATCAATATGGCTTCAAGTTCCTTCTGCGTTTCACTAATATCCAGTGCAACACGGCTCTGTTTCTGCAAAGAAACAAGTTCATAAATTTTGAAATAAACGGCTTCTGTGACGCCCCCGATTCCGACAATCTTGTGACGATGGATGTCGTTCATTTTGCGAACTTCATATTGAAGAATATGCAGCTCTTCAATTAAAGAACGTTGAGAAACGAGATACTCCTGCGTGCCCAAACGGGCGAGCAACATGCGATCCTCAATTTCAGCAAAAGTCCATTCGCCGCTGTGTATGGAATCGTCCGTAAGTCGTATGAAATCCAGGATCACCGGGAGACTTCCTGAACAAATGCCTGACGTCCGTTATTGCCCTGATGGACGGCATAACGTTTACCGTTGGCTAAGAAAATCTCTCCGATACGGACAAATACGATTTTTGTGCCCACGGAGACGGCTGCCTGTGTGATGCCAGCAATCTGCGACAGCATCATTATTTTCGGTTCGACAAGAGGGGCTTGTGAAGCCGGTTTAGCTTCTTTATCGTCAGATTCGCCACCCATGTTGCTCATCATTGGCACCTGAGTCAGTTCCGAGGCTTCACTTTTTATCTTTGCCATTTCCAGCCGCAACTTAGCGAGCGTCAGCTGTTGTGAAAGCTCACGCTGGGCCTGATTAAAAGCCACGTCATCTTCCATCAATCTGGAGATATGCTGCTGAATTGGAGCCGGGACTTCCCCGACAGGATCGCTGGTGGTTTTAACGTCATCAGCGAAACTGCCAGAAGAAAAAAAAACAATCAGAGCTGTTAACATTAATTTCCGATTTTGCATACCATGACTCCTGAAATTTTATTATCTTTAACGCTATCGATTTTTTGAATAATAAACGCGTCCCTGAATGCTTGTCTTTCTAAAATACTGGCGATGTACAATACATCTATGCCATTTTTAGACGTTTTGGGTATTTCCATTTCCCAGTTCATCGTGTTAAGTTCGTAGTATTTACCTCTCCCTTTTTTGGCTATTTTATTTTCGTTCGTCTGCACAGGCGAACCAGGAAGGGAGACTATTTTTAATGTTTGCTGGATGCCCGATATCGAGTTATAAGAATAAAGATAGTTTAATAAATCCCCGCAGAATGGCGCAGTAATATCTGCTTTGTTTTTATAGGCACTCAGTAACGGGTTATCACTCAGGCCTGATTGAATCCCCGAGAAATTAACCGAGTCATCTGAGAAAATCGCTGTGTAATTTTCACCCCAAAAGTTTTTCTGCGCTATATTAAATACATTGCCTTTATTCAGCTGATAACTAAATGAGCAGTTCTGTGGATCACAAACAAATGTTTCATTTGTATAATTGAATTCAGCCAGGATGTTTTGACTTTTTGAAATCTCAGACGCTAGTTTGGTGAATTGCATGATGCTCCCACCCGTTAACGATTTCAAATAGTACTTTTCGACAGTTTTTATATCATTCGCTAATTGCTGTTCCTCACGACGTCTGACGTCCTCCTTCACCTGTGCTGGTTTATAGGCATAGAAATACCAGACGGTCACTCCGCCAGCAACAAGCAACAAGAGAACGACAACCGCAATCGCAACTTTAATGTTTCTGGAAAGCGGCTGAGAGTTTTTCTGTAATTTAAGTCCTTTTATCATATTGTTACCCGGAAATTATGCTATACAGAAATATTGAAGAACAAATAACAAGAAGGGCTACACCACCGGCCACACCTGTCCAGAATATTCGCTGCTTTTTTTTATAAATGAGTTGATTTTCTTTGCATGACTCAGCGATACAGTCTAACTGTGCAGGCGTTATTTCCGAGACGCGCAAACGTGAATATTTTGATTCAGGTAAAGACGACAATATTTCTCCAAAAAATGTCTCAGTGATAACGCAGTCACTTCCACTAATGATGATGCCGTCCATAATGATCAACAAATAAACTTGTTCGTCGCCCGCCATAAAGTGATAAAGGCCATCTCCGTAAAGTTTTCTGAGATGAACAGCAAAAGATTCACAACCCGGCGCTGTCTTTATGGAATAGCCAACGAGCTCGTTTGTCGTCATGTCATCCTGAACACGGTAAACATACATACGATGACTCCGACGTATATTTACCATCCATCGCATATATCCGGCGTCCATATTTTCATGGTTTGAGGAGTCCCAAATTAACCCCGTCAATATATTGTTACGCGACAACGTATTTAACATGATGTCCGTCTCCAATCGTTAACGGTTCAAAGGTGCCCGGTAATAGTCAATACCCACCACCATGACGACAGTATTTTCATTGTCAGCAGTACTTTGACCATAACCTAACATCTGGTATTCCTTGTCTTTGCTTAATTCATTTAGTTCATATTTTGCAACCATCAGTAAACTACCAGGGTTCACTGCTGTTGAATTAAACATTTCAGTTGTCGTGACATTGGGTAACTGAACCGTATCAAACACATCTATAGAGTTTAACTGGCTCTTGGTAAATCCACTGGTGACTTCGACACGACCATCGGTCATGACACGCGGAGTAATAATAAAGCTGGTGCCGGTAATGATTTCAGCGGTTTCGATCTCGACATCCTCGTCTCCGCTGTCTTTATTCACCGTGCGGGTACGGCCTGAGACGTAGTGCTGAGAATTGGTCATGTTGAGAGGAATGGGGGTGTTATTGCGTGTCACAAACGAACCACTTTGCAGCACCTTACTCCCGGTAAGTGAATACAGGGCATTTAGCTTCGCATCGATACTCAGTGCACGATCAGCGCCGCCAGCGACAGTCATACCGCCCCCTAACATATCCATCATTGACGTATCAATGACGACGCTGCTGCCCCCATCTATGTAAGACATATTCAGGCCAGCACCGTACTCTTCCAATTTTTCTTTATTAAGAGTGAAAATTTTATATGTGACGACAAATTGCCGGTTATTATCGTCCTGATATTTTTTTAAGACGTCGCTCAGGACTTTATACTCTGACGGACGCCCGGTAAGCGTAACAATGGAGGCATCTTTAAAAATACTGTACATGCCGCTTGAAACATACTTCTCTGCCATGTCTTCGACATCATCCCAGAATGATGATTCGAATTTGGTTTCAGACTTTCCTTCCAGTCCGCCGTTACTGACTGCATCATTAGATAAGTCCAGACTGGCCTCGAACTTATTGTTCTCACCATAAAAATCAAGCTTAATAGCATAGACACTATAAGCATCGATTTTAAGAATATTATTCTCATCCAGATTGGCTTTTACATCGTACAGCGCGGAAATGTAACGCATGAACTCTTCAAAGGTTCCGGTGAAATTGATGCTGTGCGGCTCGATGCTGACTTTGCCGGCATCAGTTCCTTTCTGGCCAGGAATAGCCAAATTCATTCTGTGACTAACCCCGGTTTGCGCCAGCAATACATCCAGAACGGTATTCAGGTCTGTAGGTTCATAAGAATTTATGGTGACTTTTTTAGCCAGTAAAATCTGACGCGTAGAACTGTAGTCTACTTTCGTGCCTAAATAAGCCGTGTCATATTTCACATAGGGCTTAACCTTCATTTCATCCGCAGACGTCGCGCCAGGTATAGCGTCTTTCACATTGCTACGTGAAAATTGTTTGTTGAAACTTTCTGCGCAACCTTGCAAGAGAAGAAACGCTATCATTAATCCAATTTTGGTTTTCATATCCCTATCCCGAAATAATTCCGTTACATATCATCAATAAGTAATATGTGATTCTTCTGATAATTTTTAATAATCAACCCGTAGTTTTCAGAAGAAAATAGCTTTCCTAACTCTGCCAGAACTTCATCGTCATTTTTTCCCATGAGGGCAATATGACTATAAATTAAGTAATCATTTTTGCTTTGCCAGAGCAGTTTATAACCCGCCTGTTCTGCCCACGTTTTAATTCCCTGACTTAACAGTTCACCACTGTTCAGTGTCAGCGTGACACTCACCGTTGCCGGAGTCAGAACAGAGATACTATCCCCACCAGAGAAAGGATTTCGCGGTGCGTCAGCCGGTTTACTTACAGGGGGAACCGAAGATGAATGTGATAAACTGCCATCTGCATTCACTGTCGCGTACGCACATTGTCCAAGGGCTATGAATAAAATCGTTATGCATCCCGCTATTTTAAATTTCATTTTCCTTCATCCTGAAAATTGTTAAAAACCTATTTTTAAATCATATATCAATGTTGAATTAATCCGGTGGCATGGGTACATGAGCATCCAGTTCAGGTTGCTTTATTGAACTACACCATGAGGTCAGTACAACGGAAAGTGAACTCGGATTAATAACGCTAACACCTTGCCCCGTCACATTGTCAAAAACACCGCTGGTTGCACTGATCACCCAGTAATCGCCGTTGGCATCATCTTTAATAAGATTCACTTGCACGGCGACGCCACTTAAATGATCTAATACACCTGTAGTGGTTCTCCGGTTATTTTCACTATTGGAAAAGTCGGTGAAGTCTCCACCGTCTTCATCTTCGCCTTCTGATGTTTCCAGCTTACCCACATCAGCCGCTATAGAAGAAATGGCGGCAGCCATTCTTGGGTAAAGCTGTCGCGGCACTTTCTGCGGGTCAGCGGGATCGGGCGGAGCCAGAGGGCAAGTTTGTACGGGAAGCTTGATGTGGCCTGGTTCATCAGTGACTTTTTTATTGTAATTCTCCGGGTCATTAACAATGACATCATTGGTACCGGTGTCCTTTTTATTGCCAAAGGATTGGTAGGAAACCACTGGACTGGTCATTAATGCGACGACATTCCCTTTTTCCGGGTCAAATGCCTCACCTTCGAAAATGACATTGGCCATCAATGTACCTGTGACAATCTGATTATTCGCATTTTTAGCCGTCAGATGCATCACACCCTCATCCTGATTGCGTCCTGAGCCGTTTTCAACTTCAAGACAGTGAGTCATCATATTTTCTTTATAATTCCAGCACAGTTTATTTACACCGACTGAGCCGTCCGGCTTGACGTTTTTCCCCACGCCCGCCTTGAAACTGAAACGGACACCCAACTGCGCGATATTTTGATTCATATCGTCCAGATACGAAGCCATGCTTCCAAATGGAATAGCACTATCCGTGGCCTTGGCATTATTTGTTTTTAACAACTTCCAGCCGGTACCAAAGTTTGTGGCTTGTGTATTTTTTTCATCGTTACGATAGAGATAGTCGGCCTGAATGAACGTCAGATCGTAATGGGAAAATGCCTTGCTAAAGGCGGTGGCATAATTTTCGATGGAAAATTTATCAACATCACTTTTTCCATTACGTCCTGGATGAAAACTGATGAAAAAATCGACCTGATCAATCGCCCGCGAGTTATCCGGGCCGATCAGATCGACACGTTCGAGCACCAGATATTTATCCTGACTGTCCGGAGGTTGCTTACAGGGTAAGTCCTCCGTATTGAATTCGTCATCTGCAACTTTCTGATTAGTTGAGCTGTAGCAGCGGTGACTGGTGAAATAACCTCGTGCCTGAGTATTGTCCCATTTAATGTAATCATTCTTATCACCCGGTTCTTCATTTGGCTTATTATTAAAACGCGTGGCGTAAGCTTTTCCTTTTTCATCGGAAGTTAAAATGTCAGGGTTATAGAGAGGGTTAACGATAAAATCTAATTCACCATCCGCATCGACATCGGTGGTTAGTTGAATGTTATCTTTATTTACAAACTGTAAAAAGCCATGAATTTCACCTGCAAGTATATTGGTCAGATTTTCCCTTGCAACTGATTCGATTTGTTTTTTCTTATACAGGGAGAATGAGGTGAATACGACACCCATAATGCCCATGACGATAATCATTTCCAATAAGGTAAACCCTTTACTGTTTCTTACCCCTGGCATACACATTCTCATCATTTCAACGTCATCGAAAATGAGCCTGCAACAATAATCGCGGCAGGCTCCTGTTTTAATAAAGGATAGTTTTAACGCTTTACTTATTTACTGCCTAACACCAGCGCGTTGTCTGAACCGACGGAGCTATCACAAAAACCAGTGCCAACAATGGTTTCTGGTGTTAATTTGTCTTCAGTCAGTGTCTTAAGAATCGGCGCTGTAGCTGTGCCTGATAATGACGTTGGCGCCGATGTTAAAACTCCACCTGCAGCAACTTGCGCGGAAGCAACATAATCCCATTGTCCGCCAATCTGAGAGGCAATATTACGGCAATCTTCTGTATCAAGGCCATTAATGACAAGGTAGAAACCTTTCATCTTCGTATCATCAGTCGCGTACTTAACGCCACCCAATTCGAACGGGTCGTTTGATATACCATTGAAAGCTTCTCCAACGGAAATTTTACCCATTTTAACCAGAGTCGAAATGATTGAGCCTGTTGTATCGGTTGCACTACCGATATCCGATTTAGTCAGTGACGCTGCAGACGCAGTAGCCGGATATTCAGCGCTGTCTTTATAAGCTTCTGTTGTCCCCACGCGGACTGAGTTAGTATTATCGGCTAATTCACTGATGTCCTGTGCTGTGAAGGCACGGTTTGCCAACACAACTACACCGGCGGCAATAATACCGATAATGCCCAGAACGATGATGATTTCCAGTAAGGTAACACCACGCTGTTTTTTAAGTTCCTGATACTGATTTGCTTTACGCTTTAATGCAGTAATTGCATTTTTCATACCTTAATCCTTAGGCTTGAAATAAATTTTATAAATCACGTAGTAATACGATCCCGCTGGAATAGAGCAAGATTCTTATAAATAAGAAATATATAGACTAACGTCTTAATGTTATTACTAACGTTTTAAAGGCAGTAGTTCATGGCCATTCCCTTTATAAAAAATCAATCCCATTAACCAGCACTGGAAATCATAGAGCAAAAAAAAGAATGCGTATAGATAATAAATCGGATCAAACGAATTAAATGTTATTCATATGAACTATCAGGAGGTGTTAATAATAAGATCATTTTGATGAATATTATATATATAGTCATTGCCTGACTTCTAAATATAAATTTTAGTGATCATTCCGGGTTGGCTTTCACATGAGGAAAAGGTGTTTTTTGTACAGTGTTATCAATTGGATAGAAGGTTTTTCATTCCTTTTCTCTATCCATTTTTTCGAGTGAGTCTGTCGGGTAATGGCTGCTGTCAGATGGCTCATTTATTACGTATTTCCGTAACTTTTTTTATGGAATAATGTCATTTGAGCATTTAAAAAATGCCGGACAGGTTGCCCTGCGCGGCGTTTTATTTTCTTCGTATTCCTCAAAATTCATACCGGCATATCAATTAATAGTGCGCGTAACGGTGTAATGGCAGAAACCGTCAGGCTGTTTTCCTGATGGATAAACGCGCCATCGCCACAGGCTAGTTTTTGTAGCTCGCGGCTGACCGAACCCTGCGCATCAATTTGACCGTGAATTGATTGCAGATAGGCGCGCGGTCCGCGTACCGGCAGCGTGATTTGCTCACCTGCTGCTAAATCCAGATGTTGGATCCACACATTTTGCCGCAGTTGCAGGCTGCCCTTTTCCCCGTCTGATGAGGCCAGCAGGAAATGCGTCGCCTCCGGCAGTACCATTTTCTGCGTTAACGGATTCTCGTGTTCAGGACAGGCATCCAGCCACAGTTGCATTCGCGTCAGTGGCTGAGTGGTGCTGGTGTTCAGTTCGCTGTAACTGACATTGGGCTGTGCCGATAATAATACCGCTTCCCCGGCTTGCGCCCGGACACTGTTGCCTGCGCTGTCGCGATATTCCGCTGCGCCTTGCAGGATAATATTCAGCACATCCACGCGCGGATACGTGCGCGGCTGGAAACTGGCGCCGGGTGACAGCACTTCCTGATTCAGGACGCGCAGGGAAGCGTAGCCCATCAGCTTGGGATCAAAGTAATGGCCGAAGGAAAATGTATACCGTGCCTGGAGCCAGCCAAAGTCAGCGGTACCGCACTCTTTTGCCGTTCTGCTGGTAATCATGGCGGTCGCCTCTCTTAAAAATTTCGATGTATAAATGGTAAGCGTCTGGACGTGTGATTGTTAGCCAGTTAATCTGGTCGCTATATTCAAATTTCCTGAAAGAGAAGAGAATGGCTAAGGATCGCGCACTCACACTGGAAGCATTACGGGTCATGGATGCGATTGACCGCAGGGGGAGTTTCGCCGCTGCCGCTGATGAGCTGGGCCGCGTCCCGTCGGCATTGAGCTACACCATGCAGAAACTTGAAGAAGAGCTGGATGTGGTGTTATTTGACCGTTCAGGTCATCGGACAAAATTCACCAATGTTGGCCGGATGTTACTCGAACGTGGACGAGTATTGCTGGAAGCCGCAGATAAACTGACGGTGGATGCCGAAGCACTGGCCCGCGGTTGGGAAACGCACATCACCATCGTGTGTGAAGCGTTATCGCCCGCTGCGCAGTTGTTCCCGCTGATTGAAAAGCTGGCGCTGAAAGCCAATACGCAGGTGTCCCTGTTAACCGAAGTGCTGGCCGGTGCGTGGGAACGTCTCGAGCAAGGCCGGGCGGATATTGTGATCGCGCCGGATATGCATTTCCGCTCTTCCACCGAAATTAACAGCCGCAAGCTGTATAAGCTGGCCAGCATATACGTGGCCGCGCCGGATCACCCGATCCATCTTGAAGCGGAGCCGCTGTCTGACGTTAGCCGGGTTAAATACCGCGGGATTGCCGTGGCGGATACCGCCCGTGAGCGTCCGGTATTAACCGTTCAGTTGCTGGATAAACAGCAGCGTCTGACGGTCAGTACCATCGAAGAGAAGCGTAAAGCCTTGCTGGCGGGATTAGGTGTGGCGACGATGCCTTATCCGATGGTCGAGAAAGATATCGAGGAAGGGCGATTGCGGGTGGTGAGCGCAGAATATAACCGTGAAATCGACATTATTATGGCGTGGCGCCGCGACAGCATGGGCGAGGCAAAAGCCTGGTTCCTGCGTGAAATCCCTAAGCTGCTGGCTACGCGGGACGTGAAGTAATGTGTCCTTCCCCTTGTGAAAGGGGAAGGAGCCGAACGAAATCAAAAACGGGTGTCGCGGCCGTGCTCAGAGTCTAAATCCTGCGCCGGTCCGGTGGAAATAATCCCGTAAGGATTGATGGTCGCGTGGCTGCGGAAATAGTGATTACGGATGTGCGCGAAATTCACCGTGTCGCGGATCCCCGGCATCTGGTAGATATCACGCAGGAAACCGTACAGATTCGGGTAGTCGCTGATGCGGTAGCGATCGCATTTAAAGTGTGTGACGTAGACGGGATCAAAACGCACCAGCGTGGTCCACAAACGCAGATCCGCCTCGGTCAGCTGATTGCCGGTCAGATAGCGATGTTTGCCCAGTAATTCCTCGGCACGTTCCAGTGCCGCAAAAACACCGTCAACCGCTTCATCGTAGGCTTCCTGAGATGTCGCAAAACCCGCCTTATACACCCCATTATTGATTTGCGGATACACCCACTCATTAATCTCATCAATCTCTGAGCGCAATGCCTCGGGATAATAATCCCCGGCTTTGGCACCCACGGCATCAAACGCGCTGTTGAACATGCGGATGATATCGGCGGATTCATTGCTGACGATGGTCTGCTGCTTTTTATCCCACAGGATTGGCACGGTGACGCGGCCGGTGTAATCGTTCTGCGCCCGCAGATAGATTTCATAGGCGTAATTCAGATGATACAAATCGTCGCCCGTCGCAGCCGGGAAATCGGTGCCGAACGTCCAGCCGTGTTCCAGCATCAGCGGGTGCACGACAGACACCGGGATAATGTCTTCCAGCCCTTTCAGCGTACGCATCAGTAAGGTGCGGTGCGCCCACGGGCAGGCCAGCGAAACATACAGATGATAACGGTCGCGTTCTGCGGTAAAGCCGCCAACGCCGTGTTCGCCCGGCGTCCCATCCGGCGTTATCCAGTTACGAAACTGCGCTGCTGAACGTTTGAAATGACCGCCGGTCGACTTGGTGTCGTACCAGGTGTCCTGCCAAACGCCATTCACTAGTTGTCCCATTTTTCCTCCTTCCCCCTCATCCTCCGAGCCGCCTTGATGCAACCCGAATGATTTAGGGGAGATTTACAGATAAGTAATAAAAAAGGGCGAGGTGATAAATCACATCGCCCTGCAGGTCTGACTTATTGTCTTATTTAATTATAGCGTGGTTGCTGCTCCCTGGTGCCGGGGCAATTACCAGTTTTTCTTGATCAGGCGGTCGATGCTGAATGCGCCAGGGCCGGAAGCAAACAGGACGAAGAACCCACCCGCGATAGACAGGTTTTTCATGAACATCATCTGGTTCACGCCCTGTGCAAAATCAGTGTGGAAGATCAGCGCCGTCAGGATAGTGAAGATGGCTGTGATCAGCGCGGTGGTACGGGTAAAGAAGCCGAACAAGATTGCCAGACCGCCGCCAAACTCTAACAAGATAGTCAGTGGCAGGAAGAAGCTTGGCACGCCCATGGAAGCCATGTAACCCGCAGTCGCGGTGTAACCGTTAATTTTGCCCCAACCTGCAACAATAAACAGAATAGGCATCAGAATACGTGCAACCAGTAAAGCTGTGTCGTGTAACTTGTTCATCTTCGACTCCGAAAGTGGTGCGCCCAAATTGAGCTAAAAGTGTTACCGGTCCGGTCGGAAAATATTTCCTGCCGTTACCGCATCAGTTGATGACGAGATAATAAGTCGGATGAATAAGTTATGTTAGCAAGTAAATCTGTCTGAATGGTTCAAATAAATTGAACAGCCACCGTATTGTTATTCAAAAAGAAAAGGGCTGATTGTTTTTCAATCAGCCCTTTTTGCAGGATGGGTATCACGCTATTTGTTGCCGATGGTCTTGCGAAACAGACGTACTGTTCCCCAGATACCGAAAGCGCGCCGGGACCAGCGAACCACTGCACTGGGATGACGGATACCGTAAACAGCCAGCAGGCTTGAGCCTACGACCAGATATTTACGCATATCCACCAGTTTTACCCAGTAATGATCCACTTTCGCGGTGGCATCCAGCCAGTCAGAACCGGCCTGAGAAAGCTCGCCGCGCTGACGCTCAATTTTGCGCAGCAACCTGACTTTTTCGATAGCACGGTTCGGAATGCTCATAGCTCGTCATCCTTTTCCAGCAGGGCGCGATCGACGTCCAGTTGCTTTCGGGTGAGGCTAAGCAGTGTTGATCGTTTGGCTTTCGCCAGTGTCATCGCGCCAAGGATCACCGCCAGAAGCAGCAACACGCCGGTCGTCGTTGCTATCGCCGTAAGACGATAGGCCGGGTCAATGGCCCAGAATAAAACAACCAGCAAACTCATAAGACCAAAGGCAGTAAAGATCAGGGTAATACCGGCCATAAGCAGTAATTGGAAAATATTGGCCTTTTCCTCTTCCAGCTCAACCACAGCCAGCCGGACACGCGTTTCCACAATGCTCACCACCACGGTGGCAATGCGGGAAACGATGTCAAACAGGCCCTTACCCGGCCCTTGTGGCGAAGGTTTGATCGATTCAGCCATAATCAGCGGCGGGCTAACAGAACGCCAATCACAACACCGACCGCGGCACCAATACCGACGCCCGTCCAGGGTTTTTCATGCACGTAATCGTCAGCTTTACCGGCGATTTCTTTGGTCTGATAGGCAATCTTGTCACCTGTATCACTCAGACGCTCGCGGGTATCTTTGAGCAGGGATTCTGCTTTACCACGCAGTTTATCGAGTTCAGCTTTCGGCTTATCGGTAGAGGTCTGGAGAACTTCTTCCAGAGTATCTGCCAATGACTTGAGTTCAGCGCGCAGTTGTTCTGATGTATTACTAGCCATGTGTAAGTCACTCCATACGTTAACTGATTCGAACTTTTAACATAGCGGATATTCGGGTTATCGCAAATGCGAATTGTCTGTTTCAAAAGGCAAGATCGTTGTAAACCCGCTATGGTGTGAGGCAAAATCTGTCAGTCTGAAAAGCGATTAATGGCCTTCAGCCTCTTTCAGTTCAGACTTCGCTTCTTCCAGTTTTTGCTGTTTCTTGATGATTTTTTCGTGGTCGCCTTTAGCCTGAACCTCTTTCAACTCTTGCTCACGTTCGGCAACTTTTTCACGTTTCTCTTCAACACGTTTCTGATTTTCTGCTTTCAGACCTGCATCGGTACAGTGCGCTTTATTTTCACGTAACGCTTTCTCCAGACCGTCAACGCGGTTCTGGTTTTTATGCGCCCGCGCTTCGTCGATTTGTTTCTGGATTTCCTGTTGCTTAGTCACGCAACTTTCCGGCTGAGGTGCGGCAAAAGCGGCAGTGGTAAACAGCAATGCAGGAACAAGAGTGAGGGCAGATAAAGTGATTTTCATCATCGGTTTTCCTTTTGACGTTTAAGCGAATGTGCACTTAATTCCATTTGTTGATGAGTTTTATGAATGCTAGCGTCTAAATTATATTACCGCTGAATATGTAGTGATATGAGACAAATCCTGCGCATGGTCTTATCCGAACTTAAGACGCTCACGATCCAGTTTCGACCCCCAGGTCGTGGCGTGTTGAGGTTCGTAGTACTGGATAACGAATCCGGCAGGCAAAATGTCCTGCAATACGGTCTCCGCCAGTTTGCGTTGTGAGGCGGTGTCGAGTTGTACCACCAAAGCATCATTGAGCGGCGTAATGCTTTTGATGTGAATACCGCGCTGGCTCAGCCCCTGATAGACATAAAAACCATCGGGTAACGCGGCGCCCGCTCTGGCAGGACGGATTTGCAGCGCACTGGTCGGTGCCGGAAGACGGGATACCGCCAGCCCGATCATAGTCGCCGCCGCCAGCAGCATGAGCAGCAGAGGCCAGAGAAATGAACGTTTGAGTAATCTTCGGTTCATTATGCGTTCTTGCCTTTATTTTGACGGTCAGCGTGTTTTTTGCGCCACAGCACGACAATCGAACCGATCAGGCCGCCGACCAGCAGCAAAACAGGGAGCAGCATCAGGCAGTTCATCACCTTATCTTCATATTTCAGGAACAGCGGGGTTTTACCGAGAAAATACCCCAGCGAGGTCAGGATCAGGATCCACAACAATCCGCTCACCCAGTTGAAAAACTGGAAACGGCTATTGTTCAGGCCCGAAAGTCCGGCAATTGTTGGCAGCAGGGTGCGGACAAAGGCCAGAAAACGACCGACTAACAAGGCGGAAAGACCGTGCTTATGGAAAAGCGCGTGTGCACGTTCATGATAATGCACGGGTAAATGCGCCAGCCAGCTTTGTACTATCCGGGTGTTGCCCAGCCATTTTCCCTGGGCATAACTCAGCCAGCAACCGAGGCTGGCTGCGGTGGTCAGCAGGAAAATGGTTAAAGGGAAATTCATGGCATCTTTGGCGATCAAAACGCCAACAAGGATCAGCAGGCTGTCGCCCGGCAAAAAAGCCGCAGGCAACAAACCGTTTTCCAGAAAAATAATCATGAATAAAATCAGATACAACGCCCAGACTAATTGGGGATTAGCCAGAGTTTTATAATCTTGTTGCCAGAGGGCATCGATAAGCGAACTGATAATTTCCATCGGTGTTGTAAAACTCCATCATTTTCAGTGGGTCAGCGAAAGACATCAGCGGAGAATTTGTCTCGACGCTGCCTGTTTTGCTGATAAGGTCGCCTCTTCCCTGGCGGGCTTTCTGGTCATGAGTTTTTCGGGGATTTACGCGTCTCCGGGCCTGTTTCACTCGGCATGGACGGGTAAAAAAAGTGGTCTAACTGTAACAAAATAACAATAACTCAGACAGGTAAATATAGCGCGTTGAGACTGATCATTTAAGTCTGAAGCACGTTATGGAAAAGGGTTTTACATTGGCTGACACTACTCGACAGTGCCTGACAGGATTGGCGGGGGCAAAGCAGAGGCACGAAAAAGGCAGGTTGGGAGAATAAACCTGCCTTAAGGGGAATTTATTTAGAATTGAGTACCGGCGGGTCGAGATGAACTACCGGGTTTTCTGAATAAAGATAACGGTCTACGTTAAACTCGAAATCATCGCTGGTAGCGCGGAAAAGCATTTGTTTGGTGTTTTCCAGATGCTGCCACATTGCCAGTTTGGCGGCGTGGGGATCACGGCGGATCAGCGCTTTTAAAATCAGATCGTGTTCTTCACACCAGCTCTCAATGGACTTCTCATCAATGTGCTCATGCAGTTTGCGCCAGTAAGGGTTATGCAAACGCTGGCTCCACATCTTCTCAACGATGGTCGCCAGCGCACTGTTTTGCGTGGCCTGTGCGACCTGCACATGGAATTTTAAATCCCATTCTGAATCGCGGAAGCGGTCTTCCTGGCGGGCATGCTCCTGAATTTCCATCAGACGCATGATGTCCTGCTTGGTGACTTGTGTGGCGGCGAATTCAGCGATGTTACTTTCAATCAGCTGACGTGCCTGTAACAGCTCAAACGGACCGGCAGTGCCAAACTCGCTGCCACAATCGGGCACAACAAGGTGGCGCTGCTGATTTGACATCACATGAATTCCCGACCCTTTACGGACTTCCACATAACCTTCAACTTCCAGCATGATAATCGCTTCACGCACGACCGTGCGACTGACATCCATTTCATCTGAAATCAGACGTTCAGCGGGCAGCTTTTCGCCAACCGGATACAAGCCTGTTTCGATGCGTTCCTTGAGCGTGGCAGCCAGTTGTTGATATAGGCGTCTGGTGTCTGTGGATTCCATATGAGTGCTCTTTAAAGTAGTGAAACCTGTAAGAAGTGAGTGTCGGACAGACCTGTGAACTTATTATACAAGTGCCAGTATACGTTTTACGAAAGTTTGATGCACCGTGCATCGGACAGAAAGGCATGGGAGAAATGTCAGAAAAATGCAAAGCCCGGTAAAGAGAGTTACCGGGCTAACGAACAGACGTTTAGGCTTTCGCGGTTTTTAGCGGAGCCGGGACAGGTTCTACTGCAGAACGGTTCTGCAGGACTGTCCAGATAATGATGGCGCCGAGCAGATCGAACACGGCAAGGGCGGCGAACAGCGGGCTGAAACCGATGGTATCGGCCAGCGCCCCGACCACCAGTGCAAACATGGTACTTGCCATCCAGGCCGCCATACCGGTCAGACCGTTGGCGGTAGCCACTTCGTTACGACCGAACACATCAGATGACAGAGTGATCAGCGCTCCGGACAGTGACTGGTGAGCAAAACCACCGACACATAACAACGCAATAGCGGCGTAAGGGCTGGTGAACAAACCGATCATGCCAGGGCCAATCATCAGAACCGCCCCCATGGTGACAACCATTTTACGGGAAACGATCAGATTAACTTTGAAGTACTTCTGGAATAACGGTGGCAGATAGCCGCCCAGGATACAGCCGAGGTCGGCAAACAGCATCGGCATCCAGGCAAACATGGCGATTTCTTTCAGATTGAAACCATACACTTTGAACATGAACAGCGGGATCCAGGCGTTGAATGTTCCCCAGGCGGGTTCAGCCAGGAAACGTGGCAGCGCGATGCCCCAGAACTGACGGTTACGCAGGATCTGCCAGGCAGACATTTTCTTGCCGTTGTTGGTCTGATGCTGTGCTTCCTGACCTTCCAGAATGTAGGTGCGTTCTTCAGCGCTGAGTTTCTTCTGATCTTTAGGGTGCTTATAGAACACCAGCCAGCTCAGTGCCCAGATCAGGCTCAGTACGCCGGTAATGATGAAGGCCAGTTGCCAGCTATGCATCACGATGCACCAGACGACCAGCGGAGGCGCAATCATGCCGCCAATAGATGAACCCACGTTGAAGTAACCGACGGCAATAGAACGTTCTTTTGCCGGGAACCATTCGCTGCTGGCTTTGAGGCCGGCAGGGATCATGGCCGCTTCTGCCATACCGACCGCACCGCGGGCGATGGCCAGGCCACCCCAGCTACTTGCCAGCGCCGTCGCCATACAGAAGATGGCCCACATAATAGCGAACATCGCGTAACCGACTTTGGTGCCCATGACGTCGAGAACGTAACCGGCGACCGGCTGCATCAGGGTGTAGCAGGCGGAATAGGCGGCGATAATATAGGAATATTGCTGTGTGGTGATGTTTAACTGGCTCATCAGCGTTGGCGCTGCAGCCGCAATGGCGTTACGTGTCAAATAACCTAATACAGTGCCGCAGGTGACCAGGGCGATCATGTACCAGCGTAACCCTTTAATCTTACCCATTTAACTCTCTCCCAGTAAATAATCCGGCGATGACAACATCAGGCTGTCAGGGCGTATTTCGCACCACCTGAACAAGCGTGGGGGTTCTGGCTTTCCTTAAAGTGTTTTCGGGAACGTTGCCGCCAGATGATTTCACTGGGAGCTGCCCGTGTTATTACGCACTGCGTTATTGTTATCTGTGCGTAAGGGTCCGATGAACGTCCTGAACACCAGAATTACTGCTTCGCCATGGGGCTGACTGCACCCGGGAAGTGTTTTGCCCGGACAACAGCGAAAGGACGTGGCAGGTAATCTCTGACGCTCTTGTCCGGGCGATGCAAAGATAACTTGTCATACAGATTTAAAATTTGAATGACATCACAAAACCACATTTATATTGTGTGGTTACTTAATTTTTTTAACTTCACGGTTATTTACTTGATTTTACAATGAAAACTGTATTTTGATTGATCCGGTTCACACTTTTCTGTCAATGCTTAACAATGACAGCCTGAAAAATGAAACGTAATTGGTGTGACAACTTCACGAAATGATCACATTTATCGTGAACAGTTAATGAACACTGTTATCTGGTAAAAATTGACCGGGTACAGGCCGCCTGAAGGGCAAATGGATTACATAAGCCCTGCTGGCGTGGGAAGAGAGATAATGAGGCCGAAGCCCGGTTGAATGTCCGCAAGCCGGCGCGCACTTTTTAGGTTTTGTCACATTTGGTACGAAATAACTTGTCATACAGATTTAAAGTTTGAGTGACATCACAAAATGACACTCTAATTGTGAGGATAATAAGCACCAGCAGCTGATGACGCTAAAGTCATTATTTTACAGAGAATTAGTTTGTTTTTTTGGAATGAAATCAGTCATTTTAATGGCTTTGGTGCATTAAAAAGTACTGGACGATAGCTTAAATTGGTGTGATAACTTCGCACCATTGAGTGACAACTCTACAGAATTCATGATGAGGAACCTAAGATGGCGCAGTTTTTAACGGAAGACTTCCTTCTCGACACAGAATTCGCACGTCGCCTGTATCACGACTACGCGAAAGATGAGCCAATTTTTGACTACCACTGCCATTTGCCACCTGAGCTGATTGCGCAGGACTATAAATTCAAAAACCTGTATGACATTTGGCTGAAAGGCGATCACTACAAATGGCGCGCAATGCGTACCAACGGTGTCCCTGAGCGGATGTGTACCGGCGATGCCAGCGACCGCGAGAAATTTGACGCCTGGGCTGCAACGGTTCCCCACACGATCGGTAACCCGCTGTACCACTGGACGCACCTTGAGCTGCGCCGTCCGTTTGGCATCACCGGTAAACTGCTTTCCCCGTCTACCGCAGGCGAAATCTGGGAGCGCGGTAATGAATTGCTGGCGCAGGATGCATTCTCTGCCCGCGGCATCATGAAACAGATGAACGTGAAAATGGTCGGCACTACCGATGACCCGATCGATTCTCTGGAACATCATAAAGCGGTGGCACAAGATTCCAGCTTTGATGTCAAAGTGCTGCCAAGCTGGCGCCCGGATAAAGCCTTCAACATCGAAGCGGCAACCTTCGTGGATTACATGAAGAAACTCGAAGCCGCGGCGGATGTCTCCATTACCCGTTTCAGCGATCTGCGTGATGCCCTGAAAAAACGTATGGATCACTTTGCGGCGCACGGTTGCAAAGTGTCAGACCACGCGCTGGATGTAGTGGTTTACGGCGAAGCGGATGACGCGACGCTGGACGGCATTTTGTCCCGTCGTCTGAGCGGTGAAACGCCAACTGCGCAAGAAATTGCTCAGTTCAAAACCGGCGTTCTGCTGTATCTGGCTTCTGAATATCAACGTCGTGAATGGGTACAGCAGTATCACATTGGCGCGCTGCGTAATAACAACACCCGTATGTTCCAGCTGATTGGCGCAGACGTTGGTTTCGATTCCATTAACGACCAGCCACTGGCCGAGCCGCTGTCCAAACTGCTGGGCGCGCAAGGTCTGGCCGGTGGCCTGCCAAAAACCATTCTGTACTGCCTGAACCCGCGTGATAACGAAGTGATCGGCACCATGGTCGGTAACTTCCAGGGTGAAGGGATGCCGGGCAAAATGCAGTTCGGTTCCGGCTGGTGGTTTAACGACCAGAAAGACGGCATGCAACGTCAGATGACACAGCTCGCCAACCTCGGCTTACTCAGCCGTTTCGTCGGCATGCTGACTGACAGCCGCAGTTTCCTGTCCTATACGCGTCATGAATATTTCCGTCGCATTCTGTGCCAGATGATTGGTCGCTGGGTGGAAGAGGGCGAAGCACCGGCAGACATCGAACTGCTGGGCAGCATGGTGA
This sequence comes from Rahnella sp. WP5, assembly GCF_000745615.1. NCBI lineage: Bacteria > Pseudomonadati > Pseudomonadota > Gammaproteobacteria > Enterobacterales > Yersiniaceae > Rahnella > Rahnella sp. WP5. Next base: position 206,536 of record NZ_JQJR01000012.1, read on the forward strand.
AAAACATCTGCTTCGATAACGCGAAACAGTATTTCCAGATTGAACTGAACTGATCGGCTTGAACTGAGTAGCACAACGGAGCGCAGGTTCCTGCGCTCCTGAAATAAACATTGAAATAACAAACAACTATCCCAACACATAACGACGGCCATAGGGCAATTTTCCCGCCCTCAAAGACCGGAGTCTGAGCAAATTAAGGTGAATGTGAGATGCAAAGGTTAAATCGCCGTGACTTCCCTGGCCGTCAACATCCGGACAAAATTATTCAATTCGGTGAAGGTAATTTCCTGCGGGCGTTTGTCGACTGGCAAATCGACCTGCTGAATGAACATACCGATCTGGATGCCGGGATCGTGGTTGTTCGTCCGATTGACACTGACTTTCCGCCTTCACTCAGCACGCAGGATGGTCTGTACACCACCATCATCAGCGGTCTGAACGAGCAGGGGGAAACGGTGCGTGATACCCGGATCATCCGCTCCGTTAACCGCGAAATTAATATCTATCATCAGTTTGATGAATACCTGGCGCTGGCCCGTGACCCGAATATCCGCTTCGTGTTTTCTAACACGACCGAAGCTGGTATCAGCTATGTTGAAAGCGACCGTCCGGACGATACGCCTCCGGCCAGCTTCCCGGCTAAACTGACCCGGTTGCTGTTCGAGCGTTTCAACCATTTCTCCGGCGCGGCTGATAAAGGCTGGGTTCTGCTGCCATGCGAACTGATCGACTACAACGGTGAAGCGTTGCAGGAACTGGTGCTGCGTTACGCACAACTTTGGGCATTGCCAGCGGCATTCACCCAGTGGCTGAAAAACAGCAACACCTTCTGCTCAACGCTGGTTGACCGCATCGTTACCGGTTACCCGCGCAGTGAAGTCGACAGCCTGCAGGAAGAACTGGGCTATCAGGACAGCTTCTTCGACAGTGCCGAACACTTCTATTTATTCGTCATTCAGGGGCCAAAAAGTCTCGCGCAGGAACTGCGTCTGGACAAGCTGCCGCTGAATATCCGTCTGGTTGACGACATCAAACCGTATAAAGAACGCAAAGTGGCGATCCTTAACGGCGCACACACCGCGCTGGTGCCGGTGGCCTTCCTGTCAGGGCTGAACACCGTTGGCGAATCCATGAATGATGCGCAAATCAGCCGCTTTGTCGAACTGGCGATCGCCGAGGAAATCTCGCCGGTGCTGGATTTGCCACAGGATGAACTGACGTCCTTTGCCCAGGCGGTACTCAGCCGTTTCCGCAACCCGTTCATTCAGCATCAGCTGCTGTCGATTGCCCTGAACGGTATGACCAAATACCGCACCCGCATTCTGCCGCAACTGCTGGCGAGCCAGGAAAAGAATCAGCTTCTGCCTCCGCGCCTGACCTTTGCACTGGCAGCCTTGCTGGCGTTTTACCGTGGTGAACGTAACGGTGAAATTTATCCGCTGCAGGACGATGCACACTGGTTGAGCCGTTTCTCCGAATTGTGGGGTAACGTGCGTAATGGCAGCCTGCCGTTGGCCGGGCTGGTCGAAACTGTGCTGGCGGATGAAGAACACTGGGGACGTGACCTGAATACCGTGCCGGGTCTGACTGCAAAAGTGACCGAACAATTGCAGTCGATTGAAGACCTTGGCATGCGTGACGCGTTGGCGGCTTACAGCTAAGAGAGCAACTATGCAAAGTATCATTCAAATTCATACCGCTGATAACGTCGCCGTCGCGTTGCGCGATATCGACGCGGGCGAGCAGGTCGAAGCAGGCGGTCACACCGTCGTGTTGGCTCAGCCGGTTGCCCGTGGCCACAAGTTTGCCCTTCGCCAGATTGCGGCGGGGGAGAACATTGTTAAATACGGTCTGCCGATCGGGCATGCGCTGACGGCGATTGAGCCGGGTGTGCATATTCATTCGCAAAACGGCAAAACTAACCTGAGTGATCTGGACGAATACCAGTATCAGCCGGATTTCGCCAGCCTGCCGGAACAGATGGCGGATCGCGATGTGCAGATCTTCCGTCGTAAAAATGGTCAGGTGGGGATCCGTAACGAGCTGTGGTTGATCCCGACCGTTGGTTGCGTCAACGGGATAGCCCGCCAGATCCAGACACGTTTCCTGAAAGAAACCAATGACGCGGAAGGGACCGACGGCGTTTACCTGTTCACGCATCCGTTCGGTTGTTCGCAACTGGGTGACGATCATGTGAACACCCGTACTATGCTGCAAAATATGGTACGCCATCCGAATGCGGGTGCGGTGCTGGTGATCGGCCTTGGTTGTGAAAACAATCAGGTGGACGTGTTCCGTGAAACGCTGGGCGAAGTGGACGAAGAGCGCGTGCGTTTCATGACGCTGCAAAAGTTCGACGACGAAGTGGAAGCCGGTCTGGAACGCCTGCGCGAACTGTATGCTGTAATGCGTGATGATAAACGCGTTGCCGGTAAACTCAGCGAACTGAAATTCGGTCTGGAATGTGGTGGCTCTGATGGTTTATCGGGCATCACCGCTAACCCGTTGCTGGGGCGTTTCTCCGACTACGTGATCGCCAACGGCGGCACTTCCGTGCTGACCGAAGTGCCTGAAATGTTTGGCGCAGAACGTATTCTGATGAGCCGTTGTCGTGATGAAAGTACGTTTGAGAAAACCGTTCACATGGTGAATGATTTCAAACAGTACTTCATCGAACATAATCAGCCGATTTACGAGAACCCGTCTCCGGGTAACAAAGCCGGTGGTATCACTACGCTGGAAGAAAAATCGCTGGGCTGTACACAAAAAGCTGGCCAAAGCCCGGTAATGGACGTGCTGAAATACGGCGAACGCCTGACTACGCCGGGGCTGAACCTGCTGAGTGCGCCGGGTAACGACGCCGTCGCCACCAGTGCGCTGGCAGGTGCGGGCTGTCATATGGTGCTGTTCAGTACCGGACGCGGCACGCCTTACGGCGGTTTTGTGCCGACGGTGAAACTGGCAACCAACAGTGAACTGGCCACGAAAAAACCGCACTGGATCGATTTCGATGCCGGACGCCTGATCCACGATGTCAGTATGGATCAGTTGCTGGGTGAATTTGTGGATCTGATCGTGGCGATCGCCGATGGCCGCAAAGCCAAAAACGAACTCAATGATTTCCGCGAATTAGCCATTTTTAAAAGCGGTGTCACATTGTAACCGGTCAGGTTTATCGTTAGGATGAAACGGCGTTTCAGTTATGGAACGCCGTTTGCTTTTGCAGCGCAAGACCCCCACGTATGAGACTCCTGACAAATGACGTATTACTGGTTTGCCCAGTCAGTTGGTGTTGTGGCCTTCATGGTCGGCATCACGATGTTTTTCAACCGCAGCGACCGCCGTTTCAAACAACAGCTTTCTGCCTACAGCGCCATTATCGGCGTGCATTTTCTGATGATGGGTGCCGCGCCCGCTGGCATGAGCGCCTTACTGAATTCTCTGCGCACACTGATTTCCCTGCGTACCCGTAACCAGTTGATTATGGTAATTTTCATCGTCCTGACCCTGGTGCTGGGGCTAAGCCGCGCCCATCACTGGATGGAACTCTTACCGGTCGGCGCGACAGTTGTCAGTACCTGGGCGCTGTTCCGCACCAGCGGGCTGACAACCCGCTGCATTATGTGGTGCTCAACCTGCTGCTGGGTGGCACACAACATCTGGCTTGGCTCGATTGGCGGTTCACTTATCGAAGGCAGTTTTCTGGTCATGAACGGTTTTAATATCATTCGCTTCCGCCGCCTGCAATTGCGTGGCATCGATCCATTTGAGGTCGAGAAGAAGCTAGTGCAGAAGATGGATGAGCAGGGATAGTCCCTGCTTTTTTGTCCTTCATTCGCGTACCCCGCTTATTTTGAATCTGCTCACAGATTGCAATAATAATTCCCCGTTTCTCCCTCTATTGATTCTTTCCGCCTGTTTGCCTCGTTGACAACCTCCGGACGCAGGAGTAATTTCCGATTCCGTGGGAGCGGTCCCACAAAAAGGGAAAGGGAAAAAGGAAAATCATGGACGCTATTCAGGGATTACTGAAACAGATATATGCAGGGAAATTGTCAGCGGTATTCTTAGATGATCTGATTACACGCATTGAGGTTGCCAGAAATCAGATTACCTATACGGCCAAGCAGGGATGGGATGAAAAAGATGTGGTATTGATCACCTATGCAGATCAGTTCACGAACAAAGCAGAAAAAACACTTTCAGTATTCGATAGTTTTTATCAGCAGCATCTGGCGGATGTTTTTAATATTGTTCACCTTCTGCCTTTTTATCCTTATTCTTCGGATGATGGTTTCTCGGTGATTGATTATCAGCAGGTCAATCCACTGGCGGGGAACTGGAAAGATATCCGTAAGCTTGGCCAGTCTTCACGGCTGATGTTTGATTATGTCTGTAATCATATTTCCGCGAGCAGTGAATGGTTTAAACAATATCTGGCGGGCAATCCGAAATATGAAAACTATTTTATTAGCCTGAACGAAAATAGTGATTTATCTGCCGTGACCCGTCCCCGCAGATCGCCGCTGTTAACGCCTTTCCGCTGTGAAAATGGCGAAACCCGTCATGTCTGGACCACCTTCAGCGCGGATCAGATCGACCTGAATTTTGCGCACCCTGACGTACTGCGTGACATGCTGGACGTGTTACTGAAATACCTGTCGGAAGGCGCTGAATATGTGCGTCTTGATGCTGTGGGTTACATGTGGAAGGAACCCGGCACCTCCTGTATTCATCTGCCCAAAACACATTTACTGGTGAAGCTATTCCGCGCCGTGGTGGAGTATGTTTCACCCGGTACTGTGATTATTACCGAAACCAATGTGCCGCATCAGGACAACATCAGTTACTTTGGTAACGGGTTTGATGAGGCGCAGATGGTCTATCAGTTCCCGCTGCCACCGCTGGTTCTGCATGCCATTCACAGTGAAAACGGTGAAACGCTGAAACATTGGGCCGCCGGTCTGGATGCCTGCACACCCGCCACCACCTTCTTTAATTTTCTTGCTTCGCATGATGGCATTGGCCTGAACCCGCTGCGCGGATTACTGCCGGAATCAGAGATCCTCAGGCTGGTGGATGCGCTGCAACAGGAAGGCGCGAGGGTGTCGTATAAAAATAATCCGGATGGCAGCACCAGCCCGTATGAAGTCAACGTCACCTATATGGATGCGCTGAACCGGCAGTCGGACGACGACGATATCCGTCTGCAACGCTTCATGCTGGCGCACGCTATTTTGCTGGCATTCCCCGGTGTTCCTGCGGTGTATATCCAAAGTATCCTGGGTTCGCGTAACGATATTCAGGGGGTTGAGAACGCCGGACATAACCGGGCAATTAACCGGCAGAAATATGATGTCACGGAAATTGGACAGATATTATCTGAACCTGATTCATTACGTGCGCGGGTATTTGGTGAGCTGAAAAAATTAATTATCTGCCGAACTGAACAGACGGCATTTCATCCTTCCGCGCCGATGCGGGTCATAGAATGTCATGAAAGTGTGTTTGCCTTTATCCGGGGGCAGGGAAACCAGGAAATTGTGTGTCTGTTTAACCTTTCCGCTAACAATATTCAGGTAACGCTCCCTTCGGGGGATTATCAGGTCTTACCTTATAACCATTCACTGAAATGTGACGGGGAAATAACATTAAAGCCTTATCAGTATATCTGGTTACGCCATTAATTAAGATGTTCCGTTATTTTTTTGTATTTAAAGGGTGTGATATTTCACAGGCCAGTGATTTCGGCTGGCTATAAATTAGCAAAGGAGATGTTCATGAATATAAAAATGAAAAGAAAATATATCCTTATAACTCCGTTATTATTATCCGCATTATGTTTATCGGCCTGTGAGGACGCCAAAGAGAGACAGGTCACCATTGAGTTTATGCATTCTTCGGTCGAGCAGGAACGTCAGGTGGTCATTAATCAGCTGATCGCGAAATTTGAACAGGAAAATCCGCAGATCACCATTAAACCGGTGCCGGTGGAAGAAGATGCCTACAACACCAAAGTGATTACGCTGGCCCGTACCGGCGCACTGCCAGCCGTGATTGAAGTCAGTCACGATTACGCCAAAGTGATGGATCAGGAACAGCTGATCGACCGCGATGCCATCAGGCAGGTGATCGACGGAATAGGTGCTGATCAGTTTTATCCCGGCGTATTGCGCATCGTGCGTACGGAAGAAGGCGAGAATTACACCGGCGTACCGATCCACGGCTGGATACAGGGGATCTGGTACAACAAATCACAACTGGCTGACGCCGGATTCTCTGCGCCGCAAAACTGGCAGGATATCACCCGCATTGCCACGGCATTTAATCAGCCCGCGCGGAAAAAATACGGCATTGCGTTACCGACCGCCGAAAGTGTTCTGACCGAACAGGCTTTCTCGCAGTTTGCGCTTTCCAACGATGCCAACGTATTGAATGCTCAGGGGAAAATCACGGTTAACACGCCGGAAATGCAGCAGGCGCTGGATTATTACCGTCAGCTCGCCACCTTCTCGATGCCCGGTTCCAATGACGTCATGGAAATCAAAGACGCCTTTATGAACGGCACGGTGCCGATGGCGATTTACTCCACTTATATTCTTCCTGCGGTGTACAGCGAAGGCAAAGCCGGTGACCTTGGTTTTGCCGTGCCGACTGAAAAATCCAAAGCCGTTTACGGCACCATCACCTCACTGACCATCTCCAACGGGCTGGATACGCCTGAACGTGAGGCCGCCGAACGGTGGGTGAGCTTCCTCGAAAAACCGGATAACGCGACAGCCTGGGTGCTGATGTCGCCGGGTGCCGCATTGCCGGTGACCCAAGGCGTGACCGGTAATGCCACCTGGCAAAACAATCCGGTGATCAAGGCATTTGGCACGCTGCCGCAAATGCTGGTGAACGAGTTTGCCAACGTGCAGGTGTTCGGTTCCGTCGGGGAGAAAAACTTCGCAGCAATGGGCGATATCACAGGCTCTGCCGTGCTCAGCGAAATGCTCAATGGCGTGACCGTCGGGAAGAAGGATCCGCAGCAGTCACTGGCGGAAGGGCAAAAGCGTATCGAAGCATTGATGCAAAAACGCTAAACGGAGGAGCCTGAATTCTCAGGGAAGATCATGAAATCACGTAAATTTAACCATTCTGACGGTCGTTTTGCGCTGCTTCTGCTCGCCCCCAGCATCTTTTTGCTGGGGCTGCTGGTGGCGTATCCGATGTTGTCGAATATCCAGATCAGCTTTCTGCAAATCCCGCTGAATCCGCGTCTTGATAACCGGTTTGTCGGGCTGGATAACTACATCAGCATTCTCAGCGATCCGGGCTTTTATCACTCGTTGTGGGTGACGTTCTGGTACACCGCACTGGTCGTCGCGGGCAGTACCGGACTGGGGCTGGGCGTCGCGTTGTTTTTTAACCGTGAGTTCCGCTTTCGCAAAACGGCGCGTTCGCTGGTGATTTTGTCCTATGTCACGCCTTCCATTTCGCTGGTATTTGCCTGGAAATACATGTTCAACAACGGCTACGGCATTGTGAATGTGATTGGTGCTGACATGCTGCATTTGTTCAGCGATGCCCCGCTGTGGTTCGACAATCCGGTCAGCAGCTTCGTGCTGGTGGTGTTGTTCGCCATCTGGCGTTATTTCCCCTATGCCTTTATTTCGTTTCTGGCGATTTTGCAGACCGTCGATAAATCCCTGTACGAAGCCGCAGGCATGGATGGCGCCAATGCCTGGCAGAAATTCCGCATCGTCACGCTGCCCGCCATTATGCCGGTACTGGCAACGGTGGTCACGCTGCGTGCGATCTGGATGTTCTACATGTTTGCCGACGTCTACCTGCTGACCAACAAGGTCAATATTCTGGGTGTGTATCTCTATAAAACCGCCTTCGCCTTTAACGATTTAGGTAAAGCCGCCGCCATATCCATGGTGCTGTTTGCCCTGATCTTTATCGTGATCCTTCTTGCCAGAAAACGGGTGAATATCAATGGCAGCAACTAACCGCAAGATCCTGCGCAAAGCGGGCTTTTATGCCAGCCTGCTGATTTTCCTTGGCGCGATGTTATTTCCTTTTTTCATCATGCTGATGACCTCGTTCAAAAGCAGTAAAGAGGCGATTTCCCGCCATCCGACGCTGTTCCCGCAGGAGTGGGATTTCCATCATTACGTGGATATTTTCAATCCGCAGATTTTCCCGTTCCTCAGTTACTTCAAAAACAGCCTGACCGTGTCGGTTCTGGCGTCCGTGATCGCTGTGTTTTTCGGCATCCTGGGCGCTTATGCGTTGTCACGGCTGCGTTTTAAAGGGCGCGTCACCATCAACGCCAGCTTTTATACCGTCTACATGTTTTCCGGCATTTTGCTGGTGGTGCCGCTGTTCAAGATTATTTCGGCGCTGGGCCTGTATGACACCACTACCGCGCTGGTGATCACCATGGTGGTTCAGACCTTGCCGACGGCCGTGTTTATGCTGAAAAGTTACTTCGACACCATTCCTCACGACATTGAAGAAGCGGCGATGATGGACGGCCTCAACCGGCTGCAAATCATTTTCTACATCACCGTGCCGCTGGCGATCTCCGGCATCATTTCGGTGTTTGTGTACTGCTTTATGGTGGCGTGGAATGACTATCTCTTCGCCTCCATTTTCCTCTCCAGCTCTGCCAATTTCACCCTGCCTGTCGGCCTGAACACGTTGTTCAGCACACCGGATTATGTCTGGGGAAGAATGATGGCCGCCTCACTGGTGACCGCGCTGCCGGTTGTCCTGATGTACGCGCTTTCGGAGCGGTTTATCAAAGGCAATCTTACTGACGGCGGCGTAAAAGGCTGACGTTAAACGCATATTGACTGATTAAAGATGAAGGAATATCCGATGAAAAAACTGGTCGCAACCCAGCCGCGTGTGGCTGAACTGATGGATTATGAGGACCGCCCGGTCGCGGCATATGAAGTCAAAATTCGCGTGAAATTTGGCGCACCGAAACACGGTACCGAAGTGGTAGATTTTCGCGGCGTCAGCCCGTTTATCGACGAGGAGTTTTCGGCTGAATGGGGCATGTTTGTCCCCCGTCCGGCGGATGCGCCGCGCGGTATCGTGTTCGGCGAATTCCAGCTCGGCAACATGGTCGTGGGCACCGTTTGCGAAAAGGGCTGCGAGGTGACGGATTACGCGCTGGGCGATGATGTCTGTACTTACGGACCGCTGAGCGAAACGGTGATCGTCAACGCCGTGAACAATTACAAATTGCGCAAAATGCCCGCCGGTGCCTCATGGAAAAACGCCGTCTGTTATGACCCGGCGCAGTTCGCCATGAGTGGTGTGCGTGACGGCAATGTCCGTGTCGGCGATTTCGTGGTGATTGTCGGGCTGGGGGCGATCGGTCAAATCGCTGTGCAACTGGCGAAAAAGGCCGGTGCCAGCATCGTGATTGGCGTCGATCCGCTGGAAAAACGCGGGGAAATTGCGCTGAAAAACGGCGCGGATGCCGTGTTTAACCCGATCGGTACTGACATCGGGCTGGAGATCAAAAAACTCACCGGCAAACAGGGTGCTGACGTCATCATCGAAACCAGCGGCAATGCCCAGGCATTGCAGGCGGCGCTGCGGGGTATCGCTTACGGCGGCACTATTTCTTATGTCGCCTTTGCCAAACCCTTTGCCGAAGGCTTTAACCTCGGGCGGGAAGCCCACTTTAACAATGCCAAAATCGTCTTTTCCCGCGCATGCAGCGACCCCAATCCCGATTATCCCCGCTGGAGCCGTAAACGCATCGAAGACTCCTGCTGGGAACTGCTGATGAACGGCTACCTGAACTGCGAAGACCTGATCGATCCGGTGGTCACGTTCAGCAACAGCGCGGAGAGCTACATGAAATACGTCGATCAGCATCCTGATCAGAGCATCAAGCTCGGCATCACTTTCTAAAAGGACTTAGACATGAAAATCGGTACACAAAATCAGGCATTCTTCCCGGAAAATATTCTGGAGAAATTCAAATTTATCAAGGCAATGGGTTTCGACGGTTTTGAAATTGACGGCAAATTGCTGGTAAATCATCTCGACGAAGTGAAAGCCGCTATCGCCCAAACCGGCCTGCCAGTGATTACCGCCTGCGGCGGCTATGAGGGTTGGATCGGTGATTTCATCGAGGAGCGTCGTCTGAACGGATTGCAGCAAATCACTGCGATTCTGGAAGCCCTTTCGCAGGTCGGCGGTAAAGGGATTATCGTGCCCGCCGCCTGGGGAATGTTTACCTACCGTCTGCCGCCGATGACCTCACCGCGCAGTCAGGCGGGCGACCGTCTGGCGGTCAGCGCATCCTTGCGGGAGCTGGAAAATGTCGCCAGGCGCACCGGCACAACGGTGTATCTGGAGCCGCTGAACCGTTATCAGGATCACATGATAAACACGCTGGCGGAGGCACGCCGTTATATCGAAGAGGGCGCGCTTGAGCACGTCAAAATCATCGGCGATTTTTACCATATGAGCATTGAGGAGGATTGCCTCAGCGCTGCGTTCCATCAGCAACGCGATCTGCTCGGCCACGTACATATTGCTGACAATCATCGTTACCAGCCGGGCAGCGGCAGTATTGATTTTGGCCGCGCATTTCAGCAACTCAAAGAAGATGGCTATGACGGCTATATCGTCTACGAATGCCGCGTGCGGGCAGAAAATCCGACCCAGGCTTATCAGGATTCACTGACCTATCTTCGCAATTTACTCTGACTGACAGGCCGCGAAATGGAATTTATAACGAAACCGGCAGGAACGCTGAAAGTGGCGCTGGTGGGGGCGGGTCAGGTGGCGGAAAAGGTCCATGTGGCCTGTTACCGCCAGCTTCCGGGGCTTGAACTGGTCGCGGTGGTGGATTGCGATACGGCGCGCGCTCAGGCATTTGCCGGGCGCAACGGTATCGCCCGTGCCTTTACCTCACTGGAAGAGATGCTGGAGGCTGAACGGCCCGACATCGTCAGCATCTGTACGCCCAACCTTTTCCATCATCAGCAAGTGATCACGGCATTGCAGCACGGCTGTCATGTGTTCTGTGAAAAACCGCCTGCCATGACCGCCGCGCAGGCGCTGGACATGTGGCAGGCGGCGGAACAGGCTGGCCGGATTCTGGCCTATGACTTTCATCACCGTTTCGCCGAAGATGCGCGCATTTTACGCCAGAAAGTCGCCGCGGGAGAACTGGGTGAGGTTTATGTCACCACCGCGCGCGCCCTGCGCCGCTGCGGCGTGCCCGGCTGGGGCAATTTCACGGATAAAACGCAGTCCGGCGGCGGACCGCTGATCGACATCGGCATTCATATGCTGGATGCCGCCATGTACGTGCTCGGCTTTCCGGTGGTGCGCAAAGTCACCGCGCAGATGTTTCAGAAAATCGGTAACCGCAAAAGTGAAGGGCAGTTCGGAAGCTGGGATCCGCAGAAATACAGCGTGGAAGATTCAGTATTTGCCGCGATTGAGTTCTGCAACGGCGGGTTGTTGCGTCTGGAAACGGCGTTTGCGCTGAATATTCAGCCGCAATCGGTGATGAACGTTGAGTTTTGCGGTGATAAGGCCGGTGCCACACTGTTTCCTGCCCAGGTGTATACCGATGAAAAGGGCGAACTGGTGAGGTTATTCCACCGGGAGGTTGCCGACGATCAGCGCCATGTGCGCAGCGTTCAGGCGTTTGTGGCGGCGGTTCGCGGGGAAACGGTGAGTCTGGCAGACGCGGAACAGGGATACCGGATCCAGCAACTGGTGGCGGCTGTCTATCAGTCGGCAGAGTCGGGGGAGAGCGTGTATCTATGATTCAGCCTCAGATCCTGCCCGAAGCACCGTTTTCACCACATCGCCTGAATAAGTACGGCAGCCTGCATACCTGCGGTAATGGCCGGATTGGTATCCGCGGCTGTCACGAAGAAGCCTATACCGATCAACAGCGGGGCATGTTTGTCGCGGGTTTTTATCACCGTGCGAATACGACCGAAGTCACCGAACTGGTGAATCTGCCGGATATTATTGGCATGCGCATTGAACTGGACGGCGAAAGTTTATCGCTGCTTTCCGGCACGCTGGTGTCCTATCAGCGTGAACTGCGCACCATGAACGGTGAGCTGTATCGCGAGCTGGTCTGGCAGTCGTCCGCCGGTCAGCGGTTCAAAATCGAAACCCGTCGTTTTGTGGCGCTTTCTCCGCTGACGCTGGTGGCGAGCCGTTTAACTGTCACCGCGCTGGATGCGGATGCACATTTGTGCGTGAGCACCGGCATTGATGCAACGCTCACTAACAGCGGCAGACAGCATCTGAATGAATGTTCAGTGCGGGTTTTCGATCAAAACGTTTTACAAGGCGGTTATCAGACCACAGACGGCCAGCAGCAGGCGATCATCACCAGCCAGTGCCTGTTTCCCGCCCGCGCCAGCAGCAGTTTTTCGTCGAAAAACCGCCAGTTACTGCAACATATCAGCCTGCCGTTATCTGCCGGTGAAGCGGTGACGCTGGAGAAATTCAGCTGGATTGCCACGTCGCTCGACGCAGATTTCCTGCCAGAAAACACCTTCGCAGCACGCTGCCTGAAGGCCCTGCTGACACACGCGCAGCAAGGTTACGGACACCTGCTGATGGAAAATACCCGCCACTGGCAGCATTACTGGCAGGCATCACGGGTCTGTGTGGCGTCAGATGATCCCCAGGATCAACGTGCGCTGGATTTTGCGCTGTATCACCTGAAGCTGATGATCCCGGCGCATGACGCGCGCGCCAGCGTGGCGGCGAAAGGGCTGACCGGCGAAGGCTATAAAGGGCATGTTTTCTGGGATACCGAAATATTTATCCTGCCTTTTGCCCTGCTGAATGCGTCTGAACAGGCGCGAAAACTGCTGGAATACCGCTATCTGCATCTGGCGCAGGCGCAGGACAAAGCCCGGCAGAACGGTTATCAGGGCGCACTGTTTCCGTGGGAAAGCGCGTTCAGCGGCGAAGAGGAAACGCCTGAATTTGCCGCGATCAATATCCGTACCGGTCAGCGGCAACGGGTGGCATCGGCGCTGGCAGAACATCATCTGGTGGCGGATATCGCCTATGCCACGGTGGGCTATTTCCAGGCCACGCTCGACACGGAATTTATGCAACAAATGGGACTGGCGCTGCTGAAAGAAACCGCGCGGTTCTGGATGAGCCGCGCTGAATGGCGTGACGACCGGCTGGCAATTCTCAACGTCATCGGGCCGGATGAATACACAGAACATGTTGATAATAATGCGTTTACCAATTATATGGCGCAGTACAACGTCCGGGAGGCCTGCCGGTATCTGCATGAATTTAATCATGAGGACGCTGCATTCTTCGCGCAGGCGGAAGATTTTCTGACGCACCTGTATCTGCCGCAGCCCGATGTGCAGGGCGTGATCGCGCAGGATGATTCCTTCCTCAGCAAACCGCAATGCGACCTGACAGCCTATAAATCCCGGCAGGGCACACAGGCCATTTTGCTGGATTATTCCCGTGCGGAAATCAACGAGATGCAGATTCTGAAACAGGCCGATGTGGTCATGCTCATGCAACTGCTGCCCGCACAGTTCACGCCACAATGCCAGGCTGCAAGTCTCAGTTTTTATGAACCGCGTACGATTCACGACTCTTCGCTGAGTAAATCGGTGCATGCGATTGTTGCCGCCCGGACCGGGCAGGTCGCACAGGCATTGCAGTTTTACCGCGAGGCGTGCCGCATCGATTTGGGCGAAGAACCTCACTCTTCGGACGACGGTATTCATGCGGCCGCCACGGCCGCTATCTGGACGGGGGCGCTGATGGGGTTTGCGGGGCTGGATTATCAGTCAGGCGAACTGCATTTCCGGCCCTCGCTGCCGCAGGGCTGGACGCGGTTACAGTTTCCCCTTTGCTGGCGTGGAACGCGCCTGACGGTGTCGCTTGAACCCCGGCAATTTACCCTCAGCAAAACGGATGCTCAGCCGCTGAAGGTCTGGATCAACGGCATCTCTCACACATTTACGGAAAGCCTCATTCTGAAAGGATCTCATGATGAAAACTGAACCCCTGCCGCGTGCCGTTATTTTTGACCTCGATGGTGTGGTGGTCGATACCGCGCACCTGCATTTTATGGCCTGGCAACGACTGGCGCAGCGTATCGGGATCCCCATCGATGCTGCGTTTAATGAGCAACTGAAGGGCGTCAGTCGTCAGGAATCGCTGTTGAAGATCCTCGCTGTGGGCGGAAAAACCGGAACTTTTACGCAGGCAGAATGTGACGCAATGGCGGCGGAGAAAAATGCCGATTATGTCGGATTACTCGCCGGGCTGACCACGGCGGACATTTTGCCGGGGATCAGTGAATTGCTGCATACGTTGCGTGAACAGGGCGTGCTCACCGGTCTGGCTTCCGTTTCACAAAATGCCCCGCAGGTGCTCAGGGCGTTAGGACTGGAGCAGGCTTTCGATTATGTCGCGGACGCCCGCCGGATCACACATTCCAAACCGCATCCGGAAATTTTCCTCAACGTTTGCGAGGCGCTGAATATCGCGCCGCAGCATGCCGCAGGGATTGAGGATGCGCAGGCGGGGATTGATGCATTACGTGCCGGAGGCATTTTCTCGATTGGCATTGGCGCCACGCTGGAAGGGGCAAATCACCGTCTGGATTCTACCGACGGGCTGTCGTGGGCGGTTATCAGGCAACAATGGTTGCACCATCAGGCTGATATTTAAGGAAAAATTATGGCTCAGATTTCACTGCAACACATTCAGAAAATTTACGACAAACAGGTTCACGTGGTGAAGGATTTCAATCTGGAGATCGCGGATAAAGAATTTATCGTGTTTGTCGGGCCATCCGGCTGCGGAAAATCTACCACCCTGCGTATGATCGCCGGGCTGGAGGAAATTTCTTCCGGCGACCTGCTGATCGACGGCGTGCGCATGAACGACGTCGCACCGAAAGATCGCGAGATAGCGATGGTATTTCAGAACTATGCGCTTTACCCGCATATGTCCGTGTACGACAACATGGCGTTTGGACTGAAACTGAGAAAGATTGCGCCGGAGGAAATCAGTCAGCGCGTGGAGTATGCGGCCCAGATCCTCGGGCTGAATGAGTATCTGGCGCGACGTCCGGGGGCGTTATCCGGCGGCCAGCGTCAGCGCGTCGCGCTCGGGCGCGCGATTGTGCGTGATGCCAAAGTCTTTCTGATGGACGAACCGCTGTCGAACCTCGATGCCAAGCTGCGGGTACAGATGCGGGCCGAAATCAGCAAGCTGCACCATAAACTCAATACGACGATGATTTATGTCACCCATGATCAGACCGAAGCCATGACCATGGCAACGCGGATTGTGGTGATGAAAGACGGCATTATCCAGCAGGTTGGCGCGCCTAAAACGGTCTATAACCATCCACAAAATATGTTTGTGGCCGGTTTTATTGGATCACCGGCGATGAACTTTATCCGTGGTGCGCTGGATGGCAACTTTTTCGTGACGGAAAGTCTGCATATTCCGGTGCCTGAAGACAAACTGGCGATATTGAATGCACGGGGTTATCAACGTAAACCGCTGATACTCGGGATCCGTCCTGAAGATATCGCCGGTGCAGAGCAGCAGAACGCACATTTTGACGCGCGAATTACGGTGGCTGAACTGACCGGTGCAGAATTTATGTTGTATTGCTCGATTGGCGGTCATGAATTTGTCTGCCGTTCAAACGCTAATACTGATTATCAGGCCGGACAATTATTATCCCTGTGCTTTGATATGAATAAATGTCATTTCTTTGATTGTGAAACTGAGGAAGTCATTACCGCGCATTAATAAGTTATGTCACTAACGTGTATAAATAACACGAATTTTAAAAGAGGTTATCCGTTGTTTTAATATCCATCTGTCCCTACTGTAAAAGGAATTATTATAATGAAAATGAAAGTGGCTGCCGCATTATTATGCGGCACAGTCTGCTCGTCGGCTTTTTCCGCTGAGAGCGAAAGCGTAAATAAAAATGAAGATCATAATTCACCGGCAATGCTGACGCCGGTACCGATCGGTAACGTTGCGTTACCTGCTGAACCCTGGAAAGTGCAGATTGGCGCCATGCAGGAAACAGAGAACACAGAAGGTCAGGGCGATAAAGACGGCGCTTATGAACCGACGGTATTTGTTAACTTCAGCAAAGGAAAGTGGAACTTCTACGGCGCATTTTATCAGGAAGACCATAACGTCGATTACTCCGAAGATACCCGAAGTGACTGGTTTAATCAGGTCGAATTCGATATGCATTATCAGTTTGTGGATAACGCAGATTATGCGCTGGGGCTGATGCTCGGTTTCAGGAACTATCAGTGGCAATATAATGAAGATAAAAAGAAAGAGGGCAATTCTTATAATACCCAGCGTTATACCATTCAGCCAGATTGGTCGGTGTCGCTTAGCCCCGCGTTGAAATATAACGGCTGGATGGCGTTGTATAATTATTATAACAGTATGGACGACAACGGTTATCTGAATAAAGAGTTTGAAGGTGAAACCGGTTTTAAATACAGTTTCACCGACGATATCGCGATGCAGGTCAGTTATTATTTAGATCGCGGATGGAATACCGGTGACAGCCAGCGCGGGGAATTCGCTAAACAGGAAGCGCGTATCTATTTGCCGGTGAGCCTCGATCTTTTCTCCAGCGGGAAAACTGTGCTGACGCCTTATGCCCGCCGGACGCTGGATACCTATTATTACAATGATGATCGCGGAGAACGCGAAGGAGAAACCGATACGCGATTCGGGTTGTTAATCAATCAGCCTTTACCCAACGGTTTTGCCATCTCACTGGAATATGCCTACGAATTGCAGTTGCACGATAATACCGATGCCAGCGCCAATGCGAAGACCAAATTCCATTATACCGGTGTCGGTGTCACCTATTCTTTCTGATGCCTCTCATCACCCAACCGGAAGCTGTTTTCCGGTTGGGTTTTCTTATTTTCCGGCAGTGATTTCTATGGCGGAATGATTCACCACCAGTTGTGTCGGCACCAGCGTGCGGGAATGCGCGCCGGGACGATCGAAAATTTTATCGAACAGCACACCGCAACCCTGCCAGCCTAATTCGCGGATAGGAATTTCAATGCCGGTCAGCCCCGGAGACAGGATCGGCGAAATATTGTCGCTGCTGTAACCGGTGATGGACATTTCGTCGGGAATGATCTTTTTCTGTTCATGGGCCGCGCGGTAAATGCTCATGACTTTCACGGCATCCGTGGCGAAAACGGCCGTCGGCGGATGCGCCTTTTGCAGCAATGTCGTCGCCGCCAGATAAGCGCTTTCGGTGGTATAACCGCCGTCAACCATCAGGCCCGGTTGCGCAGGCAGACCGGCATCCTGCATGGCGCGTTTATAACCGGCAAGGCGGTCAATGGAAACGTGATAATCCAGCGGCGCGTGCAGGCAGGCAATATCCTGGTGACCGAGCGAAATAAGATGTTCTGTCAGCCGGTAACTGTCCTGAAAATTATCGGTATCGACGGAAAAGACGTGCTGATATGTTCCTTCAATATTGCCAATCACCACCACAGGAACCTGATAATTATCTAACTGTTCCAGAATATATTCATCGGCGGGTGAACTGAGCATTATCACGCCTTTCACCATTTTTTCCGTTATTTTAGCGACACACTTTTGCAGATCTTCTTCGCTATTTTTGGACGTCTGCAAAATAACGTCAAAACCCTCTTCTTCCGCTCTCAGCGCAATGGATTGCAATATTTCGGAGAAGAAAGGGTTCCCGGCGGTTGTTTTGGTCGAACGGGTGGATATCACTAAAATCGCATCAAAACCTTTGGATGTCAGCGCCCGCGCCAGTTTGCTTGGCTGATAATTCAGCGTGCGGATAGCATCCAGCACGCGCTCACGGGCATCTGGCGAAATATTGGTTTGGTTGGTAATAACTCTGGAAACGGTAGATTTGGACACTTTTGCCAGACGGGCAATATCATAAATAGTGACTGCCACAATATATGCACCTCAAATATCCGTATTAAGGACGGGATATTGATAATACGGGGCAGGTCTGAGGTTGTCCATTTTCCCCAGACCTGATGTGGCGGATTATTACTCGTCTAATTTCAGCGGCGGCAACTGCGCAAAAATGCTCAGCAGGCCTTCGCCCCAGCCTTTGCGGATCATGTCGAAATACGGGTGTGTTTCGGTGATCCGGTGCTGTTGTGCGGCGCTGAAGCTGTCTGTCGGATAGGTCATCACATCCAGCGGCAGGCCGACGGAAAGATTACTGCGCAATGTGGAGTCCATCGAAATCAGCGCACATTGCATCGCCTGATCCAACGCGGTGTCGTAGCTCAGTACGCGATCGATAATCGGCTTACCGTACTTACTCTCACCAATCTGGAAATATGGCGTGTCGTGCGTGGCTTCGATGAAATTCCCCTGCGGATAAATGTGGAACAGCCGCTGGCCCTCACCTTTAATCTGTCCGCCGAGCAACAGATTGCAGCTGAAATCTGTATTGCCCCCCTGATTTGCGCCGCTGTCCCGTGCAATCACTTCACGCACCGTTTCACCCAGCAGGCTGGCGGCATCGTAAAGCGACTTCACGTTTAGCAGGTTTTCCCGCTCATCGTCTGCGCAGCGACGATGCAGCAGACTGATAATGCTCTGTGTGGTCGCCAGATTTCCGGCACTCTGGATCACCAGCACGCGTTCATCGCTTTGATGAAAAACATGCAGTTTACGGAAGGTGGAAATATGGTCCACTCCGGCATTGGTGCGTGAATCTGAAACAAACACCAGGCCAGAGGACAAGCGCATGGCCACACAGTAAGTCATAAAAAGGTTTCCTCAGGTATTCAGGATCATTGCGGAACGTCGAGTATGGCAACGGCCGCGACAGTGCGCATGTCTTCGCTTCCTCCCCCTAGCCGGATACCGCGGACCGGGCATGCATCAAGATAATCTATGCCGATAGCCAGTTTCAAATGCTGATTCGGTTTACAGGTGTTATTGGTGACATCGAAGCTCTGCCAGCGGTCATCCAGCCAGGCTTCCGCCCACGCATGCATGGCCACATGCGCCGAGTCTTCCGAGTAAAGATAGCCGCTGACGTAACGCGCCGGAATGCCCAGACTGCGGCAGCAGGCCAGGAAAACGTGTGTGTGATCCTGACATACGCCGGTTTGTGCTGAAAAGGCTTGTGAGGCGCTGTCTTTCACCGTGGTGCTGCCGGGGTTGTAAGGCATTTTCAGCAGCAGTTCGCCCATCAGGCTGCACAGACTTTCATGCTGTGCCTGCGGCCGGTAATAACGGCTGGCGAAATCGCGGATCGCGCCATCGGCCAGGGTCAGCGGGCTGGTGCGCAAAAACACCAGCGGCGAGAGATGCCCGCAATTATCGTCTTCCGTATTGTCTTCAATCTCGACCACGCCGTTGGCTTCAATGGTGATCGCCTGATGAGGTTGATCGAGCGTCAGGACATGCAGCACATTGCCATAGGCATCCAGCGTGCGGGTGGCATATTCCGGCAAGGTCAGATCCCACGACAAAATCTTCTGATGGCTGGAATCCTGCGGTGTGAGGCGCAGATATTGCGTGCTGTGTTTAACCTGTTGCGCATAGCTGTAATGCGTCTGATGTGTGACATTCAGTTTCATTATTGGGCCTCCAGATAGGTTTGATGAATGCTCTCAGCGATGGCATTGGTCTGATCCAGAAACTGCATCAACCAGGGGCTGAGACCCATCTCAACAATCTCGTCCATTTCGGTGAAGCGAAGCTGAGCATGAAGGGTATGGACACGGCGGCGTGGTAAATTGCCTGCGCTGCCGCCGATTTCCTCCAGCTGTTCGGCCATGATTTCGACACAGGAAAGCAGAGAACGCGGTAACTCGCGGCGCAGTATCAGCAGCTCGGCAATACGTTTCTGGCTAAGTTGCTGCTTATAAAGCGTGTGGAACGCTTCGCGGGCGCTGACCGCACGCAGCAGCGTGTCCATCCGGTAGTACTCGCGCACCGGATCTTCATCAGCATTCAGTAACTGATTTTTGGCATCCAGCAGGCGGGCGGTGCTGTCCGCCCGCTCAAGCATGGTGCCGAGGCGGATAAAGTTCAGTGCATCACTGCGCAGTAATGTGCCGAACATCGCACCGCGGAACAGATGTGAGCGCTCCTTGACCCAGTCGAAGAAAGCGTCTGCACCGGCAGAACCGACGCCCTGACGGCGGATCAGTTTCATCTCTATCCAGGTGGCATTGATGCTTTCCCAGACTTCAGAAGAAAGACTGCCGCGCACCGCATGCGCATTGTTCCAGGCCATCTGCAGGCAACTGAAAATGCTGCTGTGGTTGAAGCTGTCCAGAGCGAAGAAGTTGAGCAGATTACCCATCGACTCCTGCGGATAGTGCTCGTTGAACAGTGTCCGCGTACCGGTCATGGTCAGCGGTACCAGTAAATCATTGTTTTCATCGCGTGCGTTGACGTCACGGATCGACATCATCGACAGCTTATTGGTCACGTCCAGCAGGCGTGCAATATTCTCGGCGCGTTCCAGATAACGCGCCATCCAGTACAGTTCGCTGGCTGTTCTGCTTAGCATGCGTCATCCTCCGTCGGATTTTCTTCCAGCACCCAGGTATCTTTGGTCCCGCCGCCCTGAGATGAATTCACTACCAGCGAGCCTTCTTCCAGCGCTACGCGGGTTAATCCGCCCGGTACCAGACGAATTTCGGCGCCGGTCAGCGCAAATGGCCGCAGGTCGATATGACGCGGCGCCAGCCCGTTACCGACAAAGGTCGGGCAGGTGGAAAGCGCCAGCGTTTCCTGCGCGATGTAGTTTTCCGGGCGGATGCGCAGTAATTCGCGGAAGCGTTCAATTTCTGCCTTGCTGGCCGTCGGCCCAATCAGCATGCCGTAACCGCCTGCGCCATGAACCTCTTTCACCACCATTTTTTCCAGGTTGGCCAGCACGAAAGACAGATCGCTTTCCTTGCGGCATTGCCACGTCGGCACGTTATTGAGGATCGGATCTTCCGCCAGGTAGTAACGGATCATCTCCGGTACATACGGGTAGATCGATTTATCATCCGCCACGCCGGTACCGATCGCATTCGCCAGCACCACACCACCGGATCGATACACCGACAGCAGGCCGGGAACCCCGAGCATGGAATCGGCGCGGAACGCCAGCGGATCGAGGAAGGCGTCGTCAATACGCCGGTAGATCACGTCAATCTTGCACGGTCCGGCGGTGGTGCGCATAAACACCGCGCCGTCTTTCACGAACAGATCGACACTTTCTACCAGTTCAACGCCCATTTGTTGTGCGAGGAAACTGTGCTCGAAATAGGCACTGTTAAAGCGGCCGGGCGTCAGTACCACGACGGTCGGATCGTTGACGGTGGTGCTTTCGCGCAGGGTTTGCAGTAAGTGGGAAGGGTAGCGGGAAACCGGCGCGATACGCTGCTCGGCAAACAATTCGGGATATAACCGCATCATCATTTTGCGGTTTTCCATCATGTAAGACACACCGGACGGCGTGCGCAGGTTGTCTTCCAGTACGTAGTATTCGCCATCGCCTCCCCGCACCATGTCGGTTCCGGCAATGTGGGCGTAGGTATCACGGTGAAGATCGATGCCCTGCATGCAGGGCTGATACTGATCGTTGGCCAGCACCTGTTCGGCGGGCACGATCCCTGCCTTGAGGATCTTCTGGTCATGATAAATATCATGCAGAAAAGCATTAAGCGCCTGAACCCGCTGACGGATCCCGCGATCAAGCATCTGCCATTCGCTGGCCGGAATAATGCGTGGCACGCTGTCGAACGGGATCAGCCGTTCCGCGCCATCATCTTCGCCATAAACATTAAAGGTAATCCCCACCCGGTGAAACAACAGCGCAGCTTCCTCTTTTTTGCGCTGGACTGCCTGTTGATCGGCTTGCTGCAACCACTGCCAGTAGGCCTGATAATGGCTGCGGTGTTTGCCTTCAGCCATCAACATTTCATCAAAAAAGGGTGAATCGGAAAGGTCAATCTTGATCATCATCACCTCACAAACTGGACAGGCTGCAATTGAATCGTTCAATAACAATGAAGATCAGGCATAAAGTGTGCCAGCGTGCAAAACGGGCTGAAAATCAGGTGAAAAGGGGGCGGTCTGCTTAATTATAGGGCGAGGAGAAGTTTGTTTGCCTGAAAATGGGGCAAAAAAAACCAGCCCGCAGGCTGGTCTGGTGCATCACTGACGCGAATTAACGGCGGACGGCGATGGCTTCGATTTCGATTTTCACGTCTTTTGGCAGACGGGCGACTTCAACGCAAGAACGGGCCGGGAATGGCGCGTTGTGCTCGGTGAAGAAGGCTTCATACGTGGCGTTAACGGTGGCGAAGTCATTCAGATCTTTCACGAAAACGGTGGTTTTCACAATATCTGATACTTTCAGGCCAGCGGCTTCAACGATCGCCTGTACGTTTTCCAGTGACTGACGTGCCTGCGCAGAAATGTCGTCAGCCACAGAGCCGGTTTTAGGATCCACTGGGATCTGGCCGGAAGTGATGATCATACTGCCCAGATCCACGCCCTGAACATAAGGACCGATAGCGGCAGGGGCGTTTTCAGTGCTGATTTCGCGGGACATAATGTCTCCTGATTTGCGTTAAGGGGAACAAGAAATTGTTCCCCAGTATAAAGGCTCAGTCGTTATTGAGCACCACCTGATGCTCAAACTCTTTTTCGCAGTATTTGCATTTCAGGTGCACGCCGTCTGCGCGCTGTTTCACCGCAAAGCTGGAGTCCACCGGTTCAAAACGGCTGATGCAGTTGCCGTTCGGGCAGCGCAGTACGCCGACAATCCGGTCCGGCAGCGTCGGCATCAGCTTTTTCACCACGTCGTAATTGTCGATGCGGTTCACCGTCGCGCGCGGGGCATACACCGCCAGCTGATTGACCTGTTCGTCGGTCAGAAAGGTGTTTTCGATTTTGATGATGTCTTTGCGGCCCAGCTCGCCGGAAGGCAGGTTCAGGCCGACCGTCACACGTTGTTCCGTCTGGGTAAACTTGAACAGCGACAGTAATTTAAATCCGACCTGTGCCGGAATATGGTCGATGACCGTACCGCATTTGATCGCTTCAACCTGAAGTTTGTTGTCGTGCGTCATAATCGTTTTCTCCTCAAGTTTACTGTGCAGTGTCTGCGTTCAGAACCAGCGCCAGCAAAGCCTGACGCGCAAAAATTCCGTTACCGGCCTGCTGGAAATACCAGGCATATGGCGTTTTATCCACATCCGGCGTGATTTCATCGATACGCGGCAGCGGGTGAAGCACTTTCAGGTGCGGCTGAGCATGGGTCAGATCGGCAGCCCGCAGGACAAACTGTGCTTTCACGTTGGCGTATTCCGATGGATCCAGACGCTCTTTTTGCACGCGGGTCATGTACAGAATGTCGATTTCAGACACCACTTCATCAATGCTGCTGTGCAGGCTGTATTCGATGCCTTTCTCTTCCAGCAACGTCAGGATATACCCCGGCATCGCCAGCGCGTCCGGCGCGATAAAGTAGAAGCGGTTGCCGTTAAATTTCGCCAGTGCCTGCGCCAGGGAATGTACCGTGCGGCCATATTTCAGGTCGCCGACCATGGCGATTTTAATGTTGTCGAGACGGCCCTGAGTTTCCTGAATGGTGAACAAATCCAGCAGGGTTTGCGTCGGATGCTGGTTCGCTCCGTCGCCTGCGTTGAGCACCGGAATACCGCCGGAGAATTCGGTCGCCAGACGCGCCGCGCCTTCCTGCGGATGGCGCATCACAATCGCATCAACGTAGGTGCTGATGACCGAAATGGTATCGGCCAGCGTTTCGCCTTTTTTGCCGAGCGAGGTGTTGCTGCTGTCGGAGAAACCCACCACCGAGGCGCCCAGACGATGCATCGACGTTTCAAATGACAGACGGGTGCGGGTTGAGGCTTCGAAGAAACAACTGGCGATCACTTTGTGTTTCAGCAATTCAGGCTGCGGGTTGGCTTTCAGGCTGGCAGCGGTATCCAGTACCAGTTCCAGCTCTTCGCGGCTGAGATCGTTGATAGAAATGATGTCTTTCTGATACAGCGGATTGGCCATAGTCGTCATTCTCCTGTTCTTTACGCGTAAAAAGTGTGGCGCTCAAATTCCGGACAAAAAAAAGCCCCTCAATGAGGGGCTTTCAGTAAAACGGTAATACCACGGAAGAACAACGGCAGCGGGCTGCCTGATGGCACGGTGTTTGGTCGATCATCTGAGCACAAAACCTGGCGATTGTTCATGGGTTCTCCCGACAAATTGTGGCGCATTATACGCGGGTCATTGACGACATCAAGCGGAAAAATGGCCTAAGGCAAACGGTTGCTGCCGTGATTTTCCTTTATCGCCAGTATTCGCCTGATTATCCTGCAAACTCTGTCCAGCTCTGTCATTTCCCGTGGCGCAACCAGCACGGAAGTACTCGATGCGATCACGCCGAGCACCTCCGGCAACCGGTGTTGATCGATAATCCGCCCCACGGCGCGGCCATAGCCCGGCATGACATGTACCACGACAAATTGAGGGTTGTGATCCACATCGGTGACCATTTCACTCACTGGCCTCAGGGCATCAGGGATAAGCTGAGATTGCTCATTCAGGGCGTAAATCTTTTTGCCTTTGGCATTCTGTACCTTCACGACGCCCAGTATTTTCAGCAATTGAGAAATGGTGGACTGGCCGATGTTGCGATATCCCGCCCGCTGGAATTCCACACGCAGTTCTTCCTGTGATGAAAAACTCCGGCTGGCAATAAGCTGATGGCAGAGGATCAGTTGCTGGTGTTCTTTTTCAAGTGTAGACAACGTTCTTTTCATGGTTATGTTCCCGGTAAATAAAGGACGTCAACATGGCAAAAAAATCATTTTCTACAAAGAGTTAAACCAAAGAACCGAGACTTAGCGCGAACATCAGCAATATCAGTAAAATTCCCATCAAAGGTGCGACCCATTTCAGCCAGCGGACATAGGGCACCCGCGCGATGGCCAGACCGCCCATGACGACAGCGGAGGTCGGCGTGACCAGATTCACCAGCCCCGATGCCGACTGATAAGCGGTCACCACCAGTTCACGCCCGACGTGGGCGAAATCGGCGAGCGGCGCCATGATCGGCATGGTCATCACCGCCAGACCGGATGAAGAGGGCACCAGAAACGACAGCACCACTTCGAGCAGGAACATGACGTTGATGAAAATCACGCTGGATAATCCGGAAACGATGCCTTCTGCGCTGTGCAAAATGGTGTGGGTGATCATGCCGTTGTCCATGATCACCACGATGCCACGGGCAATGCCGATGATCAGTGCCACGCCGAGCAGGTCGCGTGCGCCATCAATGAATGTCGAGGTGAGTTCTTCCTCACTCATGCGGGCAATCAGCCCCACCAGGATCGCTGCGGCCAGGAAAACGCCGGAGATTTCCCCCATCCACCAGCCTTTTACCGATACGCCATAAATCATCACCACAAAAGCCAGCGCGAAGATCAGCAGAATGATTTTACGTACACCGGTAAAGGGCAGCAGTTCATCGCTGCGGTTACCGAGAAAGTGGGCGCGGTTGCTGTCCCACTGATCAGCCACAACAGAAAGCGAGGGATCGCGGCGCACTTTACGGGCATAGCGCATCACCCAGATCACGCAGATCAGCCAGCCGATGATCAGAATCGCCACGCGCAGGCCGATCCCGTGGGTGAAGGGGATCCCGGCAGCATTGGCGGCAATCACTGTTGCGAAAGGATTGATCGTCGAGCCGAGCGTGCCAATCCCGGCGCCCAGCAGTACGGTAGCCGCCGCGACCAGCGGGTCGAAACGGGCCGCCATCATCACCGGTACCAGAAGGGTGTAAAATGGCAATGATTCTTCGGCCATGCCGTAAATGGTGCCACCGGCGGCGAACAGTGCCATCAGGATCGGGATCATCCATTCTTCTTTGCCCTTAAGCCGGACAGTCACCCGCTCAATTCCGGCGTCGATTGCCCCGGTTTTGGTGACGATGCCCAGAAAACCGCCGATGATCAGAATAAATAAAGCGACATCAATTGCGCCAGCCTGGCCGGTGGTGTGGTTGTACAGGCCATCAATGGGCGCGAGGAAAATATCCACCAGCCCCTGCGGGTTGCCGGTAACGGCGTGATAGGTGCCTGAGACGGGTACCTCTTTGCCCAGCCGGGCATTCATCGCCATGTCGTACTGACCGGCGGGAATAATCCAGCTCAGACCGGCAACCAGCGCGATAAGCACAAACAAAATGGTGTAGGCAGAAGGGAATTTGAATGTACGCATAAACGTAATCCTTAAAAAAAGCGTGAAGGCAAAACGCCTTCACGCAAGGGGCTTAGTCATCGCCAAGGGTGGCGACCATGACCGCTTTTATGGTGTGCATACGGTTTTCGGCTTCATCAAAAACGATGGAATGCGGGGACTCAAAAACGTCATCCGTCACTTCCAGCCCTTTCATGCCGTAAGCGATTTCCAGTTCTTTGCCGAGGGTGGTTTCTTCGTTATGGAAGGCGGGCAGGCAGTGCATGAATTTGACGTCAGGATTGCCGGTAGCGTTAAGCACCGCCGCATTAACCTGATACGGGGTCATCAGACTGATACGTTCTGCCCAGGCGGTTTTGGCTTCGCCCATTGACACCCAGACATCGGTGTAAAGAAAATCGACGCCCTGTACGCCTTCATCAACGTGTTCTGTCAGCAGGATCCTTGCGCCGGTAGTGCGGGCGATATCGCGGCAGGTCGCGACCAGTGTCTCTTCCGGCCAGAAGGATTTTGGCGCGATCAGACGGATATCCATTCCCATTTTTGCTGCCCCGACCATCAGGGAATTACCCATATTGTTTCGGGCATCGCCCAGATAAGCGAAGCTGATCTGACTGAGTTTTTTACCCGGCGAGTGTTCAAGCATGGTCATCAGGTCGGCAAGGATTTGGGTCGGATGAAACTCGTCGGTCAGCCCGTTCCACACCGGTACGCCGGAGAATTCCGCCAGTTCTTCCACCGTCTTTTGTGCAAAACCCCGGTATTCGATGCCGTCATACATTCGCCCCAGCACGCGGGCGGTGTCTTTCATGGATTCCTTGTGTCCGATCTGGCTGCCGCCAGGACCGAGATAAGTCACGTGTGCGCCCTGATCAAACGCGGCGACTTCAAACGCACAGCGGGTGCGGGTCGAGGTTTTCTCAAAAATCAGCGCGATATTTTTTCCGCGCAGACAAGGGCGTTCCTGACCTGTTTGCTTATCGTTTTTAAGCGTCAGCGCCAGGGTGATCAGTTGCTGAATCTCTTCCGGTGTGAAATCAAGAAGTTTAAGAAAATGACGGTTTTTCAATGTAGTAGTCATAACATCATCCTGAAATAATGAAGTGAGGGCGGGTTATTCCGCGCGGATACAGGTGCCTTTCAGACCGGCCAGAATGGCTTCACCCTCTTCCAGTGCGCCGATCCCCGCCAGTCCGTGGCAGGCGTCGACAAACTGGCAGGCGGCACTGACTTTCGGCCCCATGGATCCGGCGTCGAAGGTCATACCGGCAAGATCCCGTGTAGTGATTTGATGCAGCGGACGCTGCTCCGGCGTGCCCCAGCCGAGGTACACCGCATCGGCATCGGTCAGGATCAGCAGCGCGACGGCCTGTAACTGACGCGCCAGCAGCGCCGCCGAAAGGTCTTTGTCGATGACGGCCTCTGCGCCTGCCAGCCCGTCGGCGGTCTGATGAACCGGCACACCGCCGCCGCCGTTACAGATGACCAGATAGTGCTTTTCCAGCAAGTCACGGATGGCATCAATTTCGAGGATGCGCTGCGGTTGAGGAGAGGCGACCACGCGGCGGAAATGCTGCCCGTCGGCTTTCATCGCCCAGCCTTTTTCGGCGGCCAGATTTTCCGACTGCGCCTGCGTATAAACCGGACCGATGTATTTCGTCGGCTTATCAAATGCCGGATCGAGCAGGCTGACTTCCACCTGCGTCAGCAGGGTGCAGACGCGGCTCTCAGGCAGACAATTTTTCAACGCCTGTTGCAACAGATAGCCGATCATCCCCTGTGTTTGTGCCACCAGAATATCGAGCGGGTAGGGCGCGACTGCCGGATAAGCGCTGTTTTGCAGCGCCAGCAATCCGACCTGCGGGCCGTTGCCGTGCACCAGCACGACGCGCCATTTCTGGCATAGCGCAGCCAGCGTATTGGCGGCCAGACGGATGTTTTTGCGCTGCAGTTCGGCTTCGAGCGGTTCGCCACGGCGCAACAATGCGTTGCCGCCAAGGGCGACAACCAGAACAGGTTTGTTCATGAAATTTTCCCGGTATAGGTGATCAGATGTCGTCGCGTTCAAGCGGGCAGCTCATGCAACGTGCGCCGCCGCGGCCTCTTCCCAGTTCATCACCCGGAATGGGGAGAACGGTGATCCCGGCTTTGTCGTATTTTTCGTTAGTCCGGGTGTTACGTTCGTAGCCGATGACCACGCCGGGACGCACGGTCAGGACGTTATTGGCGTCATTCCACTGTTCGCGTTCGGCTTCAAAACTGTCGCCACCGGTGGTGATGAGTCTGATGTCGTCAATGCCCAGCGCTTTGCCGATTGCCCGCACGAACTGTGGTTCTTCGGTGCGACGCAGGCCACCGTGACCATTGTCGGTCAGCGTCCAGCACAACGTGGTGTCGCGCACCACTTCCGGATACACCGAGAAAGTGTCCAGATCGATATGTGTCATGACGGTATCAAGGTGCATACAGGAACGGTGTTTCGGTAATTGCAGCACAATCACTTTGGTGGCTTGCTGATGTTTGAACAGTGAACGCGCGAGGAACTCCACACCCTGCGGTGTCGTGCGTTCTGATAAACCAATTAATACTGCGCCACGGCCAATGACTAAAACATCGCCACCTTCCAGCGTGGCGTGGTCGTAATTAAATTCGTCGTCGCCAAAGTAAGTAATAAATTCGTTATCGGTAAAGTGCGGGTGCCAGCGATATATGGCCCGTAAATTATTGGTTTCCCGTTTACGCGCTTCCTTTGCCATCGGATTAACTGACACGCCGTTATATATCCAGCAGGAGGTATCACGGGTAAATAAATGATTGGGTAAAGGCTTAATCACGAAGTCATTTAACTGATGCGTATCTGTGACCATATTATGGAATGTATCGGGAATTTCACTGTATGTTAATCCGCCGCTCATAAACCGGGCCGTTTGCCGGTGAGGAAGATCGGCCAGCCAGCCACGAATCTCTTCGGCAAATTGTGGCCCAAGCCGGTAATCCGAGATTTGCCGGCTGAGCAGCCAGTCTTTGGCCTCGCGGTTATCGAGGGTTTCCGTCAGCAGGTCAGTGAGCAATAAGACTTCCACACCTTGCTGGCGCAAGGTCTGACTGAAGACGTCATGCTCTTTTCCGGCGCGCTCAACGGAAAGTACGTCATCGAATAATAATTCCTGACAATTCGACGGGGTGAGTCGCTGTAAACTTAAATTTGGCCGGTGAAGCATCACGCTGCGAAGTTGGCCTATTTCGGATCCTACATAATGCCGTTTCATATTTATCCCTTTTTATAAAAAGAAGACCAAATAATGTTTTGGGCAAATGAATTACGCGGAGAATAAATAATATATTCAACCTGAAATGGAATATGCCCGCAACGGAGTGAATAATATTCCGCTCAGGCATTTAATATGTGATTCAGATCGCACCAGAATAAACGGGTGAAAGAGGTTATATGTTGATTGATAAGCATCATTGTTTTATTTATTAGCGGACACAGTAAAGTGAATAATAAACGAAATATCAGCGTAATTATTTATCCTGACAGTAAATGACCGATTGAGATAATGTTTACTCAGTTATAATCCGCTAAAAAATAAGGGGTTTATTTCCCGTCTGCATAGAATGTCTTTTTTCATGATTAAATATTTATAAATACTCTGAAACCTTAAATAACTATGATTTATTTGAGGTGTTTTCGGTTTAATTAACTTTGTGATCTGTGAGTGAGTTTTTATAAAAAGTCCGTAAGACCAACAGGATGAAAGGGCCACACTGAATACGTTTTCAGGGTTTATGCAATCTGGCTGCATAACCATTGTTTACCGGCTTCGGGTGATGTTCAGCCACAAAAATATCCTCCAGGAAGTCAAAATTTTGATCCCGCTCTGGCAAGCAGACAGCAAACAGGATTAGTATTTATGAAACGCTGTTTCACTCATGCATTACAAACCCGAGGTTATGATGATCACAGGAAACATCCACGCACTGCATCTCGTCCCTTATCTGCCCGCTGAACTGCGCGAAGCCATTGAATACGTTAAACAGCACATCACGCCGGACACCCCGTTGGGTAAACACGATATCCGCGGCAACGACGTTTTTGTGCTGATTTCCAATGATTCCACTGCGCCACAGGCTGAACGTCGTGCCGAGTTCCACGCACGTAATCTGGATATCCAGATTATCCTCAACGGCACCGAAGGCATGACATTCAGCAACTTACCGGCAGGGTATGTCGATACCGACTGGCTGGAAGAGAAAGACATCGCGTTCCTGGCTGCCGGTGAGCAGGAAAAAACCATGATCATGCAGACCGGCGATTTCGTGGTGTTTTATCCGGGCGAAGTGCATAAACCGCTGTGCGCCGTCGGCGAACCGGCCAATGTGCGTAAAGCCGTGGTGAAAATGAACGTCAGCGCATTGTCCGCTTAATGCTTATTGTGTAGCGCTTTGTGCGCTTGATCAGCTTCATCCGCCAGCGACGCAGCCTGCCGAGACGTTCCGGCGCTTTGAGTTTGTGTTTGATCCACACCACCTGCCACGGCTGGAGACGCATCTGGCCGTTAAATACTTCTCCGCTAATCAGATCCTTCCCTTCGACCGCCAGCTTCAGCATCTGCGAATGATCGCTGATATTGAATATGCAGCTGATCCGGTCTTCGGTTTTCGGATCATAGCGTTCCATCGCAAACAGCGATTTGCCCAGATCAAACACGCGCTGGCCAGCCTGCGGTGAAAATGCCGGGTGCTCGCGGCGGTGCCTGATGAGTGCCTGTAATCCGTAAAAAATGCGGGCGCGTAAGCCGTCTTTTTTTTCCAGTTCAGCTTCAATATCCATCAGATCCAGCTTTTTACGGTTGATGCGGCGGTTGATCCCGGACTGATGCATGCCGTCGAGATCGTTCTCGCTGCCCAGCAGGCTGTGAATATAAATCGCCGGGACGCCGATAAACGACAATAACAGCGCCTGTGCCGCCAGAAACTTGCGGGCTTTCATCTCGGTATTATCTTCCGGTTCGGTCAGCGCGCTCAGGTAATTAATGTTCAGTTCGTAAGGCGAATGGGTGCCGTCGCCGTTGTCTTTATAGGACACGCGGCCTTCCTTGCGCAGCGTTTCCTGCGCCATGTATTTACGTTCATCATCGGTCAGGAAGGTCTCGGTCGGGCGCAGACCGATGCCGTCGTGGCTGGCAAGAAAGTTGAAATAGGTGGTGTCAGGGTAACGGGCTTCCGCATTCAGGCTTTGCGCCCATTGGGTGAGCGTGGTGGTGTCCTGACGCAAAAAAGCGTGCAAGGTCAGCGGTGGCAGCGGGAACTGATACACCATGTGTGCCTCGTCACCTTCGCCGAAATAACTGATATTTTCGTGATGCGGGACATTGGTTTCAGTGATGATCCGCGTGCCGGGGATCACTTCATCGAGAATAGTGCGCCAGACTTTAATGATGTTATGCGCCTGTGGCATGTGAATGCAGCGCGTCCCGGCTTCTTTCCAGATATAACCAATCGCATCGAGGCGGATCGACTGCCCGCCGCTGGCGGCGTATTGCAACAGCACATCAATGCTTTCCAGCAAGACCTGAGGATTCTTGAAATTAATATCGATCTGATCTTCACTAAACGTCGTCCACAGATACAGCTCGGTGCCGTCGGTTTTGATAAATGGCGAGAGCAGCGGCGAAGCGCGCGGGCGCACGACGCGGCTGTAATCCAGCTCGGGATTAGCGGCAATAAAGTAATCTTTGTAATACGGATCGTCATGCAGATAGCCTTTCATCCATTCGCTTGAGCGGGAAATATGGTTGATCACGCAATCAAACATCAGGTTGAAATTGGCCGAAAGGTGATGAATATCTGACCAGCCACCAAGATGTTCATCGATCCGCCGGTAGTCAATGACGCTGAAGCCGTCGTCTGAACTGTACGGATACATCGGCAGAATATGGATGTCGCTGATAATGTCGCGCAGATAAGTGTTAGCGAAATGATTGAGCGTCGCCAGCGGCGGTTGCTCGCCGTGACGGATATTATCGCCATAAGTAATCAGATAAATATTGGTACCATCCACCCAGCGGGTGGTGCGGTGTTTGCCGTAATTCCATTTGTCGGCGAGATGCAGGATTTTTTTCAGCAGGTCGGCGATGTGTTCCCGGGGGTAAATCCTGCTTAACAGGCTTTCCAGCCGCAGAACATACTCAAGATTGACTGAGCTCATATCGGTTCCTTCTTCTGCATTTTTGTTTTTTTGACCAAAGTGCTTTAAAAAGGTTAGCTGAAAATGCAGTCTTCTGGCGGGAACGGGCGGGATAAAGTGCAAAACGATGTAAAGATTGCAGCGTGCAGGAAGTGTATCCTTGCTGCACGCCCGGGGGAAATCAGTCGTTACCGAGGGTGGCAACCATCACCGCTTTGATGGTATGCAGACGGTTTTCAGCCTGATCAAATACTACGCTGTGGCTGGATTCAAAGACTTCATCGGTGACTTCCATGCCGCCGTGCAGGCCATATTCTTCTGCCATTTGTTTGCCCAGCGTGGTCTGGTCGTCATGGAAGGCTGGCAGGCAGTGCAGGAATTTCACCTGCGGATTGCCGGTCAGCGCCAGCATCGCGCTGTTGACCTGATAAGGGCGTAGCAAATTAATACGCTCTTTCCAGACTTCTTTCGGCTCGCCCATGGAAACCCACACGTCGGTATACAGGAAATCAGCCTCTTTCACGCCGGTCGCAATATCTTCGGTCAGGGTAATGCTGCCGCCATTTTCTTTCGCCAGGTGCTCACAGGTGGCGACCAGTTCTGCTTCCGGCCAGCAGGCCGACGGTGCGACAAGGCGCAAATCCAGACCGCATAATGCGGCGGCTTCCAGCAGCGAATTGCCCATATTGTTACGGGTGTCGCCCAGATAGGCCAGACGCATGCCTTTCAGTGGCTGGCCCGGCAGGTGTTCCTGCATGGTCAGCAGGTCAGCCAGCAACTGCGTCGGGTGGAATTCGTTGGTTAAGCCATTCCACACGGGGACACCGGCATATTGCGCCAGAATTTCCACTTTATCCTGACCGTAACCGCGATACTGAATACCGTCGTACATGCGGCCAAGGACGCGGGCGGTATCTTTCATCGATTCTTTGTGGCCGATCTGGCTGCCGCTTGGGCCGAGATAGGTGACTTTCGCCCCCTGATCGTATGCGGCAACTTCGAAAGAGCATCGGGTGCGGGTTGAGTCTTTTTCGAAGATGAGCGCGATGTTTTTGCCTTGCAGGCGGGCTTTTTCGGTGCCGTTTTTCTTAGCCGCTTTTAATTCTGCGGAGAGTTTCAGCAGTGACGAAATCTCTGACGGGGTAAAATCCAGTAACCTGAGAAAATGACGTTTACTCAACAAACTCATGATGTCGCTCCATAGCGCGTAAGCATTTCGGATTGAATTTAAATTCAATTTAACTGGATGAATATGCAAATACAACCCCGCAGTAAAAACTTTGTCGTTTATAGTGGAGACGCGCCCTGCGGTGTGTGAAAATAGCGTACAAACGTCACATTGATTGAGGACAGAGATATGGCAAACCGTGAATTGCTGGAAGAACAACGTGAAGAGACTCGCTTAATCATCGAAGAACTGCTGGATGATGGCAGTGATCCTGACGCGCTTTACACTATCGAACACCACTTATCTTCAGAGAAGTTTGAAGTTCTGGAGAAAGCAGCAGTTGAAGCATTCAAACTGGGTTATGAAGTCACTGACGCTGAAGAACTGGAAGTGGAAGACGGTTCAACCGTGATGTGCTGCGACGTGATCAGCGAAATCGCGCTGAAAGCGGAGTTGATCGACATTCAGGTTGAGCAACTGATGAATCTGGCCGAGGCCAACGGCGTCAACTATGACGGCTGGGGCACTTACTTCGAAGGCGATGACGACGAAGAAGGTGAAGAAGGCGAAGACGAAGATTTCGTTGATGAAGATGATGACGGAAAACGTCATTAATCTGAATGCCTCCCCCTTCGCAGGGGGAGGCGTTAATTAAAGCACGTCCCCGTTACTCTCAATCACTTTCTGATACCAGCCGAAGCTCTCTTTTTTCGAGCGCGCCATTGTGCCGCTGCCATCATCGTTTTTATCGACGTGAATGAAGCCATAACGTTTGCTGTACTGCCCGGTGGTAAACGACACGCAGTCGATGCAGCCCCACGGCGTATAACCCATCAGATCCACGCCGTCTTCCAGCACGGCTTTTTTCATCTGCGCGATGTGTGCTTTCAGATACGCAATGCGGTAATCATCGTGAATGACGCCGTCATCACCCGCTTTGTCGATCGCACCAAAGCCATTCTCGACAATAAATAGCGGCTTCTGATAACGCTCGTACAAAATATTCAGGGTGTAACGTAGCCCGACGGGATCAATCTGCCAGCCCCAGTCAGAGGCTTTCACGTGCGGATTCGGCACGCTGCCCGCAAAACCTGACAAGCCATTATCATCACTCGGATTGTGCGCTGAAATCGCGTTGCTCATGTAATAGCTCAGGCCGATGTAATCCGCACAGCCATCGCGAAGTGCCTGTAAATCGCCATCTTCCATTTTGATGTTGAAGCCGCGACGTTCCCACTCTTTCAGCGCATACGCCGGGTAATAACCGCGCATATGGACGTCGCTGAACAGAAAGCGTTCGTGCATTGCTTCAACGGAATACATCACGTCGTCAGGATGGCAGGAGAACGGATAGAGCGGCACCATGGCGATCATGCAGCCAATCTGAAAATCAGGGTTGATCTCATGGCCAAGTTTCACCACTTTAGCGCTGGCCACGAACTGATGATGCAACACCTGATACATCGTTTCTTCCGGATTTTCCTCCTCGGTAAATACCACGCCGGAGCAGCAATAACCGAACAGCGGATATTTCCAGTTACGCTGGTTATTGATCTCGTTGAAGGTCATCCAGTATTTCACTTTGCCTTTGTAACGCTCCATCACCACCTGGCTGAAACGCACGAAGAAATCGACGACCTGACGGTTTTTCCAGCCACCGAATTCCTTCACCAGATGCCACGGCATTTCGAAGTGGGAGAGGGTGATCACCGGCTCAATATTGTGTTTGAGCAGCTCATCAAACATATCGTCATAAAATTGCAGACCGGCTTCGTTTGGCTGTAATTCGTCACCGTTCGGGAAGATACGCGTCCAGGCAATCGAGGTGCGGAAGCATTTGAAACCCATTTCGGCGAACAACGCGATGTCTTCTTTGTAGTGCGAGTAGAAATCGACGGCTTCGTGGTTCGGGTAGCTGTAGCCGTCAAGCACGCCGTCGGTCATCACACGGTCAACGCCGTGCGCGCCGCCGGAAAGGACGTCGCAAATGCTGATGCCTTTGCCGCCCTGGTTCCAGCCGCCTTCCACCTGATGCGCCGCTACCGCGCCGCCCCACAAGAAATCTTTCGGTAACTGATGGTTCATTTGATTCTCCCTGGATACTTGATGAGGGCAGATTGCTTCTGCCCTGTAGATCGTAATGTCAGATTTAATTCATTTCCGCCTGCGCAGCCCGACGGGTTTCTGCCGGTACTTTTTGGGGCGCGGCAACATCGGGTTCATCTTTGAAACCGACCAGCCAGGTGAACAACGCACCGAGCACAAAGGCGACGCTAATGGACAGCAGGAAACCGAGGAACTGTGGCATATGACCTTCTTTGAAGAACACCGGCAGTACGGCAATCCCCGGCAGGCAGTAGCTCCATGACACCGCGTTAAAGGAACCGGCAATCGCACCGCCAATCCCACCTGCGACACAGCTGCACAGGAACGGTTTTTTCAGGCGCAGCGCCACACCATAAATAGCGGGTTCAGTGATACCGAACAGGCCGGTGACGCCCGCAGACAATGAGATCCCTTTCATTTCGCGGCTGCGGGTTTTCAGATACACGCCAAACATGCTGCCGGTCATCGCGAAGACAGCGGAAGCCTGCAGGCCGGTAAAAGTGTCGTAACCCAGCGTCGCGTAGTTGCCGACGGTGACCGGCGTAATGCCCCAGTGAACGCCAAGTGTGACCAGCGGCTGCCAGAAGGCACCGACCACGAAGCCGGCAATGGTCGGGCTGAGGTGATAGAGGTAGTTGTATACGCCGCCAATCGCGCCACCGATCAGGTTACCGACCGGGCCGAACACCAGCAGCGTCATCGGCACCATAATGGCGATACAAAACATAGGCGTGAACAGGTTGCGGATAACCACCGGCAGCACTTTATTGAAGAAGTGTTCGATGTACGACATCGCCCACACCATCAGAATGATCGGGATAACGGACGCGGTATAGCTCAGATATTTCACCGGAATACCGAGGAAATCGAGCGTTGGTGCGGAAACCGGAATACCGACCACGTTCTGCAGGATATTTGCAATATCAGGATTACTGACCGCTTCACGCATCAGTTGCTGCATGGCCGGATCGGCGGAGTTGATCGACGTGATCTTAAAGGCCGTCAGCATATTCATGTAATCGGGGCTGATCAGCGCGCAGGCTGTAATGACTGCGGTGAAAGGATTGACGTTGAATTTTTTCGCGGCGGTGAAAGCAATCATCACCGGCAGGAAGGTAAAGGCCGTCCATGACACAAAATTAAGAATACGGTAGGTACCGCTGCTGGCGTCCATAATGCCGATGGCAGCCAGGAAGGAAATAATCCCCTGCAAAATACCGCAGGCGGCAAGCTGATAAAGGAAAGGCGTAAAGATGCTGGATATCACGTCCATGACGCGGCTGACAATACCCACATTCGGTGCAGAAACCGGTGCATTTTCATCAATCTGGATCAATTTCAGCACCTGATTGTACGCGTCGCTCACGTGATTGCCGATCACCACCTGCATTTGTCCGCCGGCCTCGATAACGGTGATAACGCCTTTCACTCGTTTTAATTCTTCTTTATCGACGGCTTTATTATCTTTCAGAACAAAGCGTAAACGCGTGGCGCAATGTGTGATGCTAATCACATTATTATCGCCACCAATATATTTAACAATATCCTGAGCGGTCTGAGCGTAATTAATAGCCATTGTTTATTATTCTCCTGCGGGAATACAGAGGTGAGATTTTTTGTTTTTTTACTCGTCGGCAGGAGTGTAGCAAAAGAAAAGGTATTGTCACGATATAACAAAAATCAACCCGGGTGATTTGTTACTTATTAAAAACACCCTGTTTTTTCATTGCGCTGAGTCACGTTTTATTAACGGTAATTTCTTGCCGATGGTCTCAATAATATAAAGTACCGGGATCTGCGTGGTAATGTTATATTGTCCTTCGAGGACTATTTGCGGCATGTGATAAGAGATGTTGAGGTCTGCAAGCCTCGCCAGTGTTGAGTTTTCGCTGTTAGTGAGGCTGATGATTTTGCAATTATGCTGGCTGAACTGCGTAGCAAAACGCAGCACTTCTTCCGTTTCACCCGAGACGGAAAGAATAATGGCGATAGCGTCTTTATACATATCACTGTTGATCGGGAAATAAGGGTCATCAATAAAGGTACTGAATTTTCCGACATTAGAGAAAAAGCGTGCGCTGTATTTTCCTAATGAACCTGAGGTTCCTACACCTACAAATATAATACGCTGCGCATTGGCAATCTGGCGGGCGGCCTTTTCTAATAACTCATCAAACTCACTGTTATTAATACTTTTGAAATAACTGATGATCTCACTGATGCCAAACGACACCGGCGGCTTTTCTTCATGCTCTAAAAACAACTTGAAACGGATACGAAATTCGGAATAACCGTCGCAATCCATTTTCTTGCAGAAGCGCAAAACTGTCGTGGTCGAGACACCTGCGGCATCCGCCAGTTCACGAATGGTCATGTACATGACTTTATCGCCGTTTTTGACGATGTAGTTGTAGACCGTCAGTTCCAGTTCGTTTAACGCGGAAATGGCTTTATGTGTGAACATTCAGATGCCTGTTTGCAAAGCGCGAATAAAGAACGTCAACGGTGTCAGAGGTGTTTTAACATCGTCACTTCACAATCGACATGGCCGGTGTTGCCGAGGGCGCAGTCAATGTGGTGGAAACCCAGACGTTCATACAGCGCAATCGCCTGGGTCAGACTGGCGGTGGTTTCCAGATAGCAGCGGGCAAAGCCCTGCTGGCGTGCATGTTCAATGGCCTGTAAGGCCAGTCGTTTTGCCAGCCCCTGACCGCGCAGTGCTGGCATAAAATACATCTTCTGCAATTCACACAGATCGTTATCTGCACCGGATAACGGTGCGACGCCGCCACCGCCCGCGACCACCCCGTCCAGTTCCACCACCCAGTAGGCACAACGGGGCTGGCTGTAGGTTTCAAACAGGTGATCCAGATTCGGATCAGCGACGGTATAGCCTTTATCGGCAGTCAGGCCAAATTCGGCAGAAACGTGGCGGATCACGTTAGCGATGGCAGCGTTATCTTCATGGCGTATCGGGCGCACCCGCACGCTGACAGGAAGGGAGGTCGTCATGTTACTCACTCAGTTTCAATAACAGGCAAACAAACAGACCGTTTTAATACCATTTTAGGGCGTGCTGATGCAACGCCGCAGGCGTTTCCCGATGATTTTACTTATCTCAAATGCGAATTTTTTTCATTGGAACACGCAGTAATCCATTGCCTGAAAGGTCAGGGACATGATTAAATCTTCATCGTTACACAATGTGCTCTGTCACCTTTCTTTATTTTAAGAAGGGCGGCTTCCCATTCCTTTCAGGACGAAAGATAAAAATGTCAGATAATAATCAATATAACGATAACCTGCATCAGGTACGTTTTCATGGCAAGGGCGGAGAGTATTTCGCAATATGGCTGGTTAATGCATTATTAACCATCATCACTCTGGGGGTTTATTCGGCATGGGCGACCGTTCGCCGTCGTCGTTATTTCCTCGGTAATACCGAAATTAATGGCGACCGTTTTGATTACCACGCAAAACCCGTTCAGATATTGAAAGGACGTTTGCTGGTGATTGGCGGCATTATCGTCTTTTATATTCTGGCCGCACTGCTGCCTCAGTTGGCTCTGTTGATTGCGCTGGTTTTCCTCGCGCTATTGCCCTGGGTGATTATCCGCAGTTGGCGTTATAACGCGATCATGACCAGTTACCGTGGCGTGCGTTTTAACTATCACTGCAAAACAGGCCGTGCGTACTGGACAATGTATCTGTGTCCGATTCTGTTAATGCTGGCGGTGTATATTCCGATCACCGCGGTGGTATTAATTGCCGTTCAGATGGCCAGTATCAGCGCGATTCTGATCAGCGTGGTATTAGTGGCGGTGGCATTGGTACCGGGTGTGGCAGCGGTGCAGGGTATTATCAGCGCCATGACACACGATCTGTATGTGAATAATCTCTTTTTCGGCAATACCGCTTTCCGCGCTGATCTGAAAAAAGCCGCATTTATTAAATATAGCCTGCTGGGCATTGTGTTATTCCTGCCTTTCCTGATCATCGCCCTGTGGCTGATGGGTTCCTTCTTCACCACGCTGTTACAGATGGCTTATATGGGGGGCATGTCTGAAGACATGGCGGGCATGATGCTGATGAGCAATTTATTCAGCTTCATTCTGGCCTTCATCATTATGTTTGTCGGCGCGCTGGTGGTGGCGAGCTATCAGGTGGTGGCTGTACGCAATTACGTCTTTAACCAGACGCAAATCGGTGATCGCGTGAAACTGCGTTCATCCATGAAAACGATGTCTTATCTGGGGCTGCTGTTCACCAATGCGCTGATTGTGGTCTGCTCGCTGGGGCTGGCAACGCCTGTCGCCCATGTCCGTTCCGCCCGCTATATGGCAGCCTGCACGGCGGTGACCGGTGATTTATCCCTGCTGGAAGTTCAGGCGCATGCTGACACCGCCAACACGGCAGTGGCAGAAGAAGTGACTCAGGCGTTCGACCTTGGCGTCGGAATGTAATGCATGATCATTGAAGGCTTTTATCAGCCTCCGGGACGGGCAGCTCGCAAGGCTGCCCGCCTTTTTTTGGGCGGCGACCCGCGTCTGACGCTGGAAGCTGAAAACCTGAACCCGACTTTTTCTCTCAGCGAGATCGAGGTTTCTGATGCGCTGGGCACGATCCCGCTGTTTCTCACTTTTCCCGATGGCGGCCGTTTTGTGCCTGCCGATGACGGTGCATTTCGTCACTGGTTACGGCAGCATCGCCGGCCCGGCTGGATATACCGCATGGAAAGCCATAAGCGCGGGGTGCTCCTCACCTTGCTGGCGACCTGCCTGCTGATTTTCTTTTATATCTACGGTTTATTGCCGTGGGCCAGCAATGTGATTGCGCAGCGAATTCCCACCACTGTTGAGCAAAACCTCGGGCGTCATACGCTGACACTGC
The DNA here is from genome assembly GCF_000745615.1 of Rahnella sp. WP5. Lineage (NCBI taxonomy): Bacteria > Pseudomonadati > Pseudomonadota > Gammaproteobacteria > Enterobacterales > Yersiniaceae > Rahnella > Rahnella sp. WP5. The sequence continues at coordinate 247,200 of NZ_JQJR01000012.1, forward strand.
TCAGCGCCAGTGATTTCCGGGATTCGGCGTTGCCTGCCGATAAACAGAAAGCACTTCAGCAGCTTTTCCAGCAGGTGATCCCGCCGTCATTACGCACCGACCGTACGCCGGTCCGGCTGAAGCTGATGAATATTCCCGATGTGGCTAACGCTTCCATGCTGACGGACGGCACGCTGATCCTCAGCGATAAACTGGTGGCGCTTAGCCCGGGTGATGACGCGCTGGCAGGGGTAATGCTGCATGAGATGGGACATCACGCTTACCGGCATCCCATGCGCATGCTGGTGCGTTCCTCGCTGGTGTCCCTCACGCTGTTATGGATGACCGGCGATGTCAGCGGCATTGGCGATACCTTATTACAAACGGCGTCGCTGGCGAATGAACTGCAATTTTCCCGAGGCATGGAGCGTGAAGCGGATAACTGGGCGATAGTAGAAATGAAGCGTGAAGGGCGCTCGCTTGAGCAAATGGCTGAGATTTACCGTCGTTTGTCCGCAGATGCGGAGAATGAGAAAGCGAATGAATATCTACCTGACTGGCTGAGTTCGCACCCTGCTATGGCGTCGCGAATAGAACATATCAGGGAGGCTGAGAAGGAGTAGATTTATCAGTAAAAGTGTCTGACGGATTCTGATAAAGAATCCGTCAGACGCTAACGATTATTCGTAGGTTACGGTGAAGTTCGCCACCGCATTGGCGACACCCGGTTTGATTGTATCAGCAGTTTGTATGTAGGCCGCAGTCAGCGGAATGTCGAATGCGCCTTCCTGAGTTGTCTTGGTGACAAATGTCTTTTTGTCGAATTCAACCAGTTTACTATTAAGTTTTAGCTGTATCCCTACACCTTCCGCACCCTCTTTGGTCAAATCAATAATGCCATTACCCAGCGAAGATTGGGCGTCGAAGCTGATATTGACCGTCGTGTCTGCGTAGCATTGCAGAGGGATT
>NZ_JQJR01000013.1:0-179528 GCF_000745615.1 Rahnella sp. WP5
TAATAATTCAACTAAATGAATTACTGCTTGGTCACTCTAAGACTTGATATTTTTTGCCACCGAAGTGGCTGATATCGTCTTGTGAGTGCCCACACAGATTGTCTGATAAATTGTTAAAGAGCAGTGAGTTACGCGCTTTCGCTTGCTAACTCGAGGTGGCGTATATTACGCTTTCCTCATTCAGTGTCAACCGTTTATTTTATCCGGTTGCCGCTGTTTTTAATCTTTCCGACCCGGTCACTTCGTGATGTTGTTCACGTTGTTCCCTGTCGATGGAGCGGCATTATAGGGAGTTGGATTTTAATGGCAAGCGAATAAATACAGTTTTATTTCGTTTGCCGTTTTTTTGTCCAGAAGCCGTTATTTCTGCCCTTTTGCTATAAAGGAAGGCAATGCAGCAAGGCTTTCCAGTACCGCATCCGCAGCACTTTCACTTTCCGGGGTTACGGGTTTGCCGGTACGAACTAAAATCTTATGCCCCACTCCTGCAGCAGCAGCTGCCTGCATATCTTCCAGTTTGTCGCCCACCATATAAGAAGAGGCCATATCAATGCCTAGTTCTTCTTTGGCCGTCAAAAACATCCCAGGTTGCGGCTTACGGCAATCACAGGCTTGTGTAAACTCCTTAACCAAGCCTTCAGGATGATGCGGACAAAAATAGATACCGTCGAGATCCACGCCACGATCGGCAAGCGACCAGTCCATCCACTCGGTCAGAGTCAGAAACTGATCTTCAGTAAATTTGCCGCGTGCTATACCGGACTGATTGGTGACCAGCACCAGTAAAAAGCCCATCTCTTTTAATTTAAGACAAGCATCGATTACACCGTCGATAAACTGGAAGTTATCGATTTCATGTACATAACCATGATCGACATTCAAAGTGCCATCACGGTCGAGAAAGATTGCTGAAACAGGTTGTGCCACGAATTTGCTCCTGATGGCTGATTAACGGCGCCAGTATCGCATGTTTTCAATGCTTGTGAGAATGCTAACCTGGTTGACTTAGACGTCTAGACGCCTTAGCATCCACGACATGCTACGGGGAAGACCTCCGCAGAGTTAAATTCACCACGTCACGGCAAAAAGACAGAATAAAAAATAATATGATTAAACTTTCTAACATCACCAAGATTTTCCTGCAGGGTTCGCGCCAGATCGTCGCGCTCTCTGACGTGAGTCTTCACGTCCCTGCCGGACAAATTTATGGCGTAATCGGTTCTTCCGGCGCGGGGAAAAGTACCTTAATACGCTGCGTCAATTTGCTGGAGCGCCCGACTAAAGGCCAGGTGTTGGTCGATGGTCAGGATCTGATGTCCTTCTCAGAGAAAGCGCTGACCCGCGCACGCCGCCAGATTGGCATGATTTTCCAGCACTTTAACCTGCTGTCCTCTCGCACCGTTTTTGGCAACGTTGCCCTGCCACTCGAACTCGACAATCTTTCTTCAGCCGATATTAAGAAACGAGTTTCCGAGCTGCTGAGCCTGGTCGGGCTGGAAGATAAGCATGATGCCTACCCGGCGAATCTTTCCGGTGGACAAAAACAACGCGTAGCCATTGCCCGTGCGCTGGCCAGTAATCCAAAAGTATTGCTGTGTGATGAAGCTACCAGTGCACTGGATCCAGCTACCACCCGCGCAATCCTGGAATTACTAAAAGATATCAACCGTCGTCTGGGTCTCACGATTCTGCTGATCACCCATGAGATGGACGTCGTAAAACGCATTTGCGATCAAGTTGCTGTGATCAGCGATGGCAAACTGATTGAGCAGGATAAAGTAAGCGAGATGTTCTCACATCCTAAGACTCCGCTTGCACAGCAATTTATTCAGTCAACGTTGCACCTGGATATTCCGGAAGATTACGCCGTGCGTCTGGTACCCCAGCCTGAAACGGGTCGCGTTCCTTTACTGCGCCTGGAGTTTACCGGTCAGTCCGTTGATGCCCCGCTGCTTTCCGAAGCAGTCCGTCGCTTTGACATCAACAATAATATTATCAGTGCTCAGATGGATTATGCCGGCGGTGTAAAGTTCGGGATTATGCTGACAGAAATGCACGGTTCAGAAGAAAATACTCAGGCGGCAATTCAGTTCCTGCATGAGAATCAGGTGAAAGTAGAGGTGCTGGGTTATGTCTGAGGCAATGATGTGGTTAATGGGCCGCGGAATCTGGGAAACGGTCATCATGACGCTAACCTCTGGCTTCTTTGGTTTTGTGTTAGGTTTGCCTTTCGGCGTACTGCTGTACGTCACCCGTCCGGGTCAGATTGCAGAGAATAAAAATATCTATCGCGTGATGTCAGCGCTGGTTAACATTTTCCGTTCCATTCCTTTTATTATCTTGCTGGTATGGATGATTCCCTTCACGCGTATGATTGTCGGCACCTCAATCGGTTTGCAGGCAGCGATTGTCCCGCTGACTGTGGGTGCTGCGCCGTTTATTGCCCGCATGGTTGAGAATGCCCTGCTGGAAATTCCAAGCGGTCTGGTGGAAGCCGCCCGCGCAATGGGTGCAACACCGATGCAGATCATCCGAAAAATCTTATTGCCGGAAGCTCTGCCAGGTCTGGTCAATGCTGCCACCATCACGCTGATCACTCTTGTAGGCTATTCTGCTATGGGTGGCGCTGTCGGTGCCGGTGGTTTGGGACAAATCGGTTATCAGTACGGTTATATCGGTTACGACGCAACTGTCATGAATACTGTATTAGTCCTGCTAGTGGTTTTGGTGTATTTAATTCAATTTTGTGGCGACCGCATCGTAAAAGCAGTCACACATAAATAACAAAACAACAGCTGTAATAGCTACCTGTGAATGATTTATATCCGTTTATTGAGGAAAGGACATGTCTAACAAATTCAAATCCATTGCAGTTGTCGGCGCGCTTCTGGGATCGCTGGCTTTAGTGGGCTGCGGGCCAAAAGAACAAGTTCCAAATCACATCAAAGTGGGTGTGATCGTAGGCTCTGAACAGCAGGTCGCTGAAGTTGCACAGAAAGTAGCTAAAGAGAAATACGGTCTTGATGTTGAGCTGGTGACTTTCAATGATTATGTATTGCCTAACGAAGCACTGAGCAAAGGTGACATCGATGTTAACGCCTTCCAGCATAAACCTTATCTTGATCAGCAGATCAAAGATCGCGGTTACAAACTGGTCCCGGTGGGTAACACGTTCGTTTACCCAATCGCCGGTTACTCTAAGAAAATCAAATCTATTGATGAGCTGAAAAATGGCGACCAGGTTGCGCTGCCAAACGACCCGACTAATCTCGGCCGTTCTCTGCTGCTGCTGCAAAAACAAGGTCTGATCAAACTGAAAGACGGTGTTGGTCTGTTACCGACAGTTCTGGATGTGACTGAGAACCCTAAAAATCTGAAACTGGTCGAACTCGAAGCACCACAACTGCCACGTTCACTGGATGATGCGAAAATCGCTCTGGCCGTAATCAACACCACTTACGCCAGCCAGATCAACCTGACGCCAGAGAAAGACGGTATCTTCGTAGAAGATAAAGAATCTCCATACGTGAACCTGATCGTTGCACGTGAAGATAACAAAGATGCTGAAAACGTGAAGAAATTCGTTCAGGCTTACCAGTCTGATGAAGTGAACGCTGCAGCGAATAAAATCTTCAACGGTGGCGCAGTGAAAGGTTGGTAATTGCCCGAAATCAGGAACCCTACTTTTTTCCTGAGTATTCGTTTCTAAGATAGTAAGCTCGCAAATACATCTTTTCATAAATAAATAACAAGGCGGGCTGATGCCCGCCTTGTTATTTTCTCAATACCTTGGTTCAATAACGCCACATTCTTTCCTGTAAACATATTAAAAAGCAGAGGATATACCATGCGTGCTTTACCTCTCTGTTTGTCGGCACTTTTGCTGGCGGGTTGTTCCCTGACTCAACACACACAGCCAACCCCCCCTGCGCCTGTTGTAAAAGAAGAACCAAAACCTGTCAAACCAAAGCCGACACCAGTACGCCCCGCTCCTGTAAAGCTCTATAAAGATGCAGAAGCTTTAGTCGGAACTCCATTCCGTGATCTGGGCGAAGTCTCCGGCGAATCTTGCCAGAGCGCTCAAAATGATGCGCCACCGAGTCTGGCTACTGCACGGAAAAGAATGCTGACCCGTGCATCCTATATGAAGGCCAATGCCGTATTGTTACATCAGTGCCAGATTATCAGCGGCGTACCAGGCTGCTTCCAGCAGGCGATTTGTCAGGGTTCCGCCCTGAACGTCACGTTTAAATGACCTCATTTTCTTTTGAGCAAATAGGGATCATTCACTCGCCCTATAAAGAGAAGTTTGCTGTTCCGCGCCAGCCCGGATTGATCCAGGATGGTGGCGGCGAATTACATCTGCATCCGCCTTATAACCAGCCCGAAGCTGTTCGCGGGCTGGAAGACTTCAGCCATTTATGGGTGATGTTTATTTTCCATCAGACGATGGAAAGCGGCTGGCATCCGACAGTTCGCCCACCACGTTTGGGCGGGAATGTGCGTACCGGTGTATTTGCCACCCGTTCAACCTTCCGGCCTAATCCGCTCGGGATGTCTCTGGTTGAACTGAAAGGGATTCGCTGTCAGGGTCAGAATGTCATTCTGCAGCTTGGCAGTCTGGATTTAGTGGATGGCACACCTGTTGTGGACATTAAGCCGTATCTTCCATTTGCGGAAAGCCATCCTGATGCACGCGCCGGTTTTGCTCAGCACGCACCTGATGCCGATATGCCGGTAGAATTTTTACCGCAGGCTGAACAGCAACTGGCTGAGCATGCGAGGCAATACCCGCATCTGCGCCGCTTCATCACGCAGGTTTTAGGACAGGATCCCCGTCCGGCTTATCGTAAAGGTGAAGCCACAGCGCGCGATTATGCCGTTCGTTTACTAGAGTTTAATGTCCGCTGGCGGGTCACAGGCTCTGTGAATCAGGTATTGTCCCTCGACAAAGACTAAATTTCCTCTGCCTCTCTTTTGACAATAGCAACTCGCTGGTAAACTAAGCCACTTTTCACGTTTTGGCTGCCCATGGCAGCCCGATTGCAATTTGCAGTGCTAACGGAACCAACACATCATGCGTACTACTCAATATCTGCTCTCTACACTGAAAGAGACGCCAGCCGACGCGGAAGTTATCAGCCACCAGCTGATGCTGCGCGCAGGGATGATCCGTAAACTGGCCTCAGGCCTGTATACCTGGCTGCCGACCGGCTTACGTGTTCTCAAGAAAGTTGAAAACATCGTACGCGAAGAAATGAACAACGCGAACGCCATTGAAGTGTCGATGCCGGTAGTCCAGCCCGCTGATTTGTGGCAGGAGAGCGGACGTTGGGAGCAATATGGTCCGGAATTGTTACGTTTCGTTGATCGTGGCGAGCGCCCGTTCGTACTGGGTCCAACCCATGAAGAAGTGATCACTGACCTGATCCGTAATGAAGTCAGCTCATACAAGCAGCTGCCACTGAATTTCTTCCAGATCCAGACTAAATTCCGTGACGAAGTTCGCCCGCGTTTTGGTGTAATGCGTTCCCGTGAATTCCTGATGAAAGATGCCTACTCATTCCATACGACGCAGGAATCTTTGCAGGAAACTTATGACGCGATGTACGCGGCCTACAGTCAGATTTTCAACCGTATGGGTCTGGATTTCCGTGCCGTGCTGGCGGATACCGGTTCTATCGGCGGCAGCGCCTCTCACGAATTCCAGGTGCTGGCACAGAGCGGTGAAGATGATGTCGTATTCTCTGATTCTTCTGATTTCGCCGCTAACATCGAATTCGCAGAAGCGCTGGCTCCCGCAACGCCACGTGCTGCAGCAACAGAAGAAATGCGGATTGTCGAAACACCGGACGCAAAAACTATCGCTGAACTGACAGAACAGTTCCAGCTTCCGGTTGAGAAAACGGTGAAAACTCTGATGGTTCATGCAACAGCGGAAAGCGGTCATAAACTGGTTGCTTTGCTGGTTCGTGGTGATCATGAGCTGAACGAAATCAAAGCCGAGAAGCTGCCGCAAGTTGCTGCACCACTAACATTTGCAACGGAAGCGGAGATTCGTGAAATCGTCGCGGCTGGCCCGGGTTCACTCGGTCCGGTTAATCTGCCAATGCCAATCGTCGCGGATCGTACTGTTGCTGCAATGAGCGATTTCAGCGCAGGCGCTAACATCGACGGTAAACACTATTTCGGAATTAACTGGGATCGCGATGCTGCGCTGCCAGAAGTAGCCGATATCCGTAATGTGGTAGCCGGTGATCCAAGCCCTGATGGTCAGGGAACGCTGGTCATTAAACGCGGTATCGAAGTCGGTCATATCTTCCAGCTGGGAACCAAATATTCCGAAGCGATGAATGCTACCGTTCAGGGCGAAGATGGCCGTAACCAGTTGATGACCATGGGTTGTTACGGTATCGGTGTGACTCGTGTGGTCGCTGCAGCGATTGAACAAAACCACGATGACCGCGGTATTATCTGGCCGGATGCTATCGCACCGTTCCAGGTCGCTATCCTGCCAATGAACATGCACAAATCTTTCCGTGTGAAAGATGCGGCAGAAGCGCTGTATAAAGAACTGCGTTCACACGGTATCGATGTGATCCTCGACGATCGTAAAGAACGTCCGGGCGTCATGTTCGCGGACATGGAATTGATCGGTGTGCCGCATCAGGTGGTGATTGGTGATCGTAATCTGGATGCTGAAGAGCTGGAATACAAAAACCGTCGCACTGGCGAAAAACAGATGATCAAACAAAGCGATATCGTGGAATATCTGCTGAGCCAGATCCCGCGTTAAGATCCGCTGATGATCATTCGTCCATAAAAATGCCCGCATAATGCGGGCATTTTTATTTGTGCTATTCCGCCTGAGCCTAATCGCTTTTACGGGCAGGACTTCGTTGCATCAAACCGTACGTTTTTATCTGCAACCACAGCCTTTTGCACCTGCCCTTCTTCCATTGACGGCTCTGTCATGAAATGCCCGTCCATAGAAAGGAAGACCAGCTGATTGGGGGTTTTACGCGAGGCAAGATACCCTTCTTCCAGCGATTTATTTGCCGACATCGGGAATATGTTGCCTGTCACACAATCTTTAAAGGAAGCAGCATCGGCGCTGTATTGCATCATTCCGCTCAGTGCCATTGGCGTTTTCGGCAAATTCTGCTGCACCGGCGTCAACGTATAGTTGAATGTGGACGTAATCGGCTCACCGCTTTGATCCAACATTTCCAGATTTTCATCTTTCGGATGGAAATAACGTTTCTCGCCCTGGCTGTCCGTCAGCACCAGTTTATCCGCAGTGCGGGCCCAGCGTCCGTAGCTGGCAAACACCTGATCGCCCTCTTTGCCGCCCTGATATTCCTCCTGAAGGATGTAAGTCCCATCCTGATCCAGGAATAATGACGTCTTCAGGCCACTGCAATCTGCGCACGGCAACACGCCACTGTAACTCTGCTGCATAGCCTGCAACGGTTTTTCATGATTAAAGGCGGCGGTATGGCAACCGAAGAGTGACAGCGCCCCGAGCGCCAGCACTGCACTAATGATGATTTTTTTCACAGTTTCTCCCCTACTGCTTTTCTACAGTGCCGCGATAAAAATTGTCCTGCAGCACGAAGTTAGGGCTAACGTATTTTGCCCCGTAATGCTTTTGTCGCACCCTTGCGAACTTTACTTTCAACCCGACGAATTTTAGACCCACGAGTCGGCTTCGTCGCGCGGCGCGGTTTTTCTACTACCATCGCCTGTGAAATCAGTGCCCCCAACCGGGCCAGAGCGGCTTCGCGATTCATCTCCTGACTCCGGTATTCCTGGGCTTTGATAATGACCCAACCGTCGGCAGTAACAGAATGATGATTAAAAGCCAGTAACCGCTCTTTGTAATATTCTGGCAAACTCGACGCTTTAATATCAAAGCGTAAATGGATAGCCGTTGATGTTTTATTGACGTTCTGACCGCCGTTGCCCTGAGCGCGGATCGCCGTTAATTCGATTTCGCCGTCAGGTATTTCCAGTTTTCCTGAAAGGATTAGCACGCTGATTACCTGGCTTCTTTTATGACAGACTCTTTCCATTCAGAAAAATGAATTTCCAAATTACTCTGAGCATCAGAAAGCCAAATAGTTCCGTCCTGCAATGTCGCCTGTAAGTTCATGGTACGGCTGCCAAAAGCAGTCAATTGATTCAGCAACTCATCTTCTAAATAACGGATACGCAGGTTCTCAAAACCTCTGACTTTCCCCTCGATTTGCGACCACCAGACTTTCGCAGCACGCTCACCATACGCATAAAGGACCACCTCACGCGATTGGTTACAGGCTTTTTTCAGACGCTTCTCATCAGGTAGTCCTAATTCGACCCATAATTCGATGCCGTTATGATCGTTTTTACGCCAGATTTCCGGCTCATCTTCGGCGCTTAATCCGCGGGTAAAAGTCAGTCGTTCGTCGGCATGGTAAATCCATGCCAGCAGACGCAGCATCATGCGTTGTTCTGTTTCGGAAGGATGCTGTGCCAGAGTCAGGCTGGCGTCATGAAAGAAATTACGATCCATATCAGCGATATTGACCGCTGCTTTATAAATGGTTGCTTTTAACGCCATGGTAAACCCCTTGATAATAGACGCACAGTTTACTTGAAAGCATCCTGCTGCGGCCAGTTTTCCCCCGATGGTCATCCGCAATAAAGGCTTTACGCAAACGATTTACCTTTACAGGCCTGCTAATAACTCACACTCTCCTGTGCTATAGTCGTTAAATACTGAGAGCTTATCTTTCTGCGCTTTCCTCAGAGGGATACGCTTTTTAGGGAGAACTTATGCAACAATACTGTGAGTTGGTACGCCGTAGATATTCTGAAATTGCCAGCGGTGATCTCGGATATGTGCCCGATGCGTTGGGCTGTGTATTGAAAGCATTGGACGAAGTCGCAGCAAATGCTGAACTTCCGTCTTCCGTTAGGGACCAGGCGGCCTACGCCGCCGCTAACTTATTGGTGAGCGATTATGTCGATGAATGATGAGTACCAACCCATCAATTGTGATGACTACGATAATCTCGAGCTCGCCTGCCAGCATCACCTGGTTTTGACGCTGAAGATGCGTAGTGGAGAAGTCGTTGAGGCTAAAGCCAACGATTTGTTAATGCGTAAGAAAGTGGAATATCTGGTGGTTGAGGCGAACGGCGAACAACGAGATCTGCGTCTGGATCACATTGAAAGCTTTAGCCATCCGGAAATTGGCACCGTTGTCGTCAGTGCCGAATAGCGACAACCGACGTCAGTTACCTAACGGGCAATCTCAGGATTGCCCGTTTGCATTTCTGAAGCAATCTTATTTCAACGACGTCAGACTGGCGTAATACGCTGCCAAATCACTGATATCCTGATCGGATAATGACGCACTAAAAGCCTGCATCACACCCGCCTGCCCGCCACTTCTCTCACCCTTCTTGTAAGCATGCAGTGAAAGCGCCAGATAATCTGCATTTTGCCCTGCCAGATTAGGATAAATCGAATTAATGGCTTTACCCGTTGCGCCGTGACATGCCGAGCAGCTGGCTGATTTAGACTGCCCGTCAACCACATTTCCCCCCGCCAGAGCAGGCAAATTGATCAGCATCGATGCCACTATCCCTGCCAGTGTTCTTCCCATTACTTGCATCACAACTCCCCGGGCAAATAACATCCGCCTCAAATAAACCGTTCTTTCCGTTTATTACGCAGCCGACCAGATGATCCGCCATTGCGCTTCATTATTTTCAGCCCGGGACTGGCGCGTAATAAACCAACCCGGGGCTGCCATCAATTGATCATTGTAATAAACCAAAGGGATACGGCCCCGTTCCCATGGCGGCACACCTAACTCAGACCACAATTTTTTCGCCTGGCGCGCACGATCCCGCCCGACTTTTTCGATATATCCCTGCACCTGAAAACGCACAGTGATCTTTTCGCCAGCACGTGGCTGGCGGATCAAACAGTCAGCCCCCTGCGCGATGAGAACATGATCGGCCATCAGACAGCCCAGACCGTCAGGTAGCGTTAATTTTTCAGCCGGATCCCAGCAGAGGATTTGATCTTTAAGCGACCGGCGTTCTGGCAATACATACAAACGCCCACGGAAACGCCGGACTACCATTTTCCCCAGCACTAACTGCGCCTGGGCATCTTCGCGGCTCAAAGCTACCTCATCCCATATTCTCTGCAGTTGTTCACGCGAAGGCATTCTTGCGCCACGCAATGCCAGCCAGCGACGTAATAGCGCAGAGCGTCTGACGGCTGAAAACGCCTTCAGTCTCTCAACCGACAGACTGCCCTGCTCATCGGTCAATGAAGTGAGAGACTCACTGAGCAACTCATCCAGCAGCGTCTCCTGCTCTGCGCAAAGTGATGCGCTGCGGGCTGTGGCTTGCGCAAAGTGCGGCCAGCGCTGGTAAAGTGCGGGAAAAATATCCAGTCGCAGAAAATTGCGATCAAAGCGGGCATCCCGGTTACTGTCATCTTCAATCCAGCTGAGCTTTAACTGCTTCGCGTATTCTTCAAGCTGCTCACGGCTGAGCTCCAGAAAAGGCCTTAACAAGCGATAACCGTGTGTTGAACTGTCCCCGCTCATCGCCGAGAGACCGGCAGGTCCGCTTCCACGTTTAAGCGCCAGCATGAAAGTTTCGCATTGGTCATTCAGGTGTTGTGCTGTCAGTAACACTTCACCAGCAGTCAGACTTTCAGCAAATGCCTGATAACGTGCCGTTCGTGCCGCCGCTTCAATCCCACCTTCCTGTGCATCTACCTGCACTTTAGCGACGGAGAAAGGGATATCTCGCTGCTGACAAAACGTCTGGCAGTGTGCGACCCAGTCATCTGCAAACTGGCTTAGTCCATGATGGATATGCAATGCACGCAGTTCGATATCCGGCAACGCTTTGTCGCGTAACTCAGCCAGTCCGGCCAGCAGTACGGAAGAATCCAGTCCGCCGCTGAACGCAACGCAAAGTCTTCGTGCATCACCGATTTTATTGAGCAGATGTTTTGAAAGAAATGTCACGGCCAGTTTTGAACTCATAGGATAATCAGGATTCGTACAGTTCCAGCGGCAAGCCATCCGGATCGTTGAAGAAAGTAAATTTTTTGCCGGTATAAGGATCAATTCTTACCGGTTCGCAGACAATGCCGGCTTCAGTGAGGGCGGAAATGGACTGTGCGATATCTTCAACGCTGAACGCCAGATGGCGTAATCCGCACGCCTCAGGACGACTTGGCCGGGCTGGCGGTTGCGGAAAGCTGAATAATTCAATGGTGTAATGACCATTAAGCGCCAGGTCAGCTTTCCAGGAATCGCGTTCCTCACGGTAAAACTCCCCCAGTAACGTGAACCCGAGAATGTCACAGTAGAAGTGTTTGCTGGCCTGATAATCAGAGCCAATGATGGCGATATGATGGATCTGGCGGAGATTAAGCATAGTCATGTCCTGTTGATTTCTGACCTGCACGTTACTCAGGGCGGCCAAACACGTCAATAAAAAGCCCTCCTAAAGAGGGCAGTTTGCTAGCCCGCTTCCGGAAGTTTTAAGACCTTCACCAGATAGCGCCCGTCTTCTGTGAGCCGCGTTCCATGAATATCAGTTTCAAAACCGGGGTAACGCTCGCCTATCGAACAAAGCATAATCAGGAAATCGAGCACAGCCCGACTTTCTTCCGTGATCATCTCGCCCGGCATCACTACAGGTACACCCGGCGGATAAGGCAGGATCATGTTGGCTGACACTTTGCCGACCAGTTCATCAATGTCGCATTCATCAATATGTCCGCGTACCTGATGCTGGAACATTTCGTACGGCGTCATTTTCATTTCAGGCAGCACATCAAATGCTTCCAGCATTAAACGCGGCAGGTCGTGACGAACGATCAGTTTGTGGATCCCCTGCGCCAGATCCTGAATCCGCATATTGCGATAAAAATCAGGATCTTCCGCATACAGATCAGGCAGCATATTCTTGACCCGCAAATTGAGATCATAACTGCGCTTAAAATCAGTCAGGCCGCGCATCAGACTCATGGATTTGGTTTTATCAATGCCGATACTGAACAGGAAAAGCAGATTGTACGGACCGGTTTTTTCTACCACCACACCGCGCTCATCGAGGAATTTCGCCACTAACGCCGCCGGGATCCCCTGTTCTTCCAGCTTACCCGTTTCATCCATTCCGGGTGTCAGGATCGTCACTTTGATCGGATCAAGATACATATGATCGGTATCGGCGTTGGCAAAACCGTGCCAGTTTTGATCGGGGTTCAGCGGCCAGCACTCGGCTTCATCAATATATTCAGGCTGCCAGATATCAAAGAACCAGCCCTCGGTTTCTTCCCGCAACCGCTGTATCTCCTTACGGAAATGCAGCGCGCGTTCAACCGAGCGGTTAATGAGACGCCGTCCGGGGTTACCGCGCAACATCGCCGCAGCAGTTTCTGCAGAAGCCACAATGCCGTAATTTGGCGATGTTGTGGTGTGCATCATATAGGCTTCATTAAAGGTACTTTCGTTGTAATCACCCTTAATGTGAATCATCGATGCCTGAGAGAAAGCTGCCAGTAGTTTGTGCGTTGATTGCGTTTCGTAAATGACTTTTCCGGGAATGCGCTCGCCGCTCATTCCGCTTTTACCGTCATAAATCGGATGGAAATTAGTGTATGGCACCCATGCAGAATCGAAATGAATCGACGGAACATCCAGTGTGTTTTTGATGTAATCCGTGTTGTACAGCAAGCCGTCGTAAGTCGAGTTAGTGATCACTGCGTGCACTGGCCAGGTGGCATTCTCTGTCTGTGCAATTTTATCTTCGATGCTTTCGCGGGTGAATTCATGCTTAGGAATCCCGCCAAGAATGCCATACGCGTTGCGATTGGGGCGCAAATAGACCGGCACAATATTGGTCATCATCATCAGATGGGCGAGCGATTTATGACAGTTGCGGTCAATCAGCACCGTACTCCCTGCCGGTGCCGCATACATTCCGACAATTTTATTGGCCGTCGAGGTGCCATTAGTGACGATATAACTTTGCTCGGCGCCGAAAGTACGGGCGATATATTCCTCCGCCTCTAGATGCGGACCAGTGTGATCCAACAGGGAACCAAGTTCTGTCACAGAAATCGACACATCGGCTTTCAACGTTTTGGCCCCGAAAAAATCATAGAACAACGTCCCTACCGGGCTTTTTAAAAACGCCGTACCGGCCATATGCCCCGGCGTACAGAAAGTGTACTTTCCTTCTTCTACGTAGGTGAACAACGCTTTAGTCAGCGGCGGCGTAATGGTATCGATGTATTCATCGGTGTACTGGCGGATGCGTTTGGCAATATCCTCCGCCGCACTCAGTGCGTATTCAAAGAAATAGAGCACCATGCGCATTTCATTAACGTCGACGTCCAGCGTCGAATGCGTATTGATGAAAGCGTAAAGCGGCAGATATTCATTCAGCTCATTAATGGCTGTACACAGCTCTTCGCTATGCTGATCCCAGTCGAAAATAGCGCCGCAAATACGGGCATTATTTTCGATGAGTTTGAGCAGATCCGCGCGATCGCGCGGATAAATGACCTGAAATCCGAGAAGCGTCAGCGCGCTATCCAGTTCACGGATCGGCTCGTCTTTGTAGTAAGCCCCTTCCGGGCGCATGATAGCGATAATATTCATCTGACAAATCCTTCTGTTATTTATTTTCTAAGGTATTTATAGAAACACGGTTAGTGCCTGCTGGGTACCCTTTACCGTTGAGTTTAAAGTGAAATGGGGAAATTTAAGAATGCTGGAAAGATGGATAGATGAAAACGGACAATAAAAAAGGCCACGCAATGCGTGGCCTTTCGAAAATCACCTTCAGGATCAGCAGTAGCCGTAAGTCATCAGACGCTGATAACGACGGTTACGCAGCTCTTCCGTACTCAACACATCCAGATCGCTCAGATCAGCTTCAAGTTGTGCACGCAGAGAAGCAGCCATCGCTTCTACATTACGGTGAGCGCCACCCAAAGGCTCAGGGATCACAGAGTCGATCAGTTTCAGCTCTTTCAGACGCGGTGCAATGATGCCCATCGCTTCCGCGGCCAGAGGGGCTTTATCCGCACTCTTCCACAGAATTGATGCACAACCTTCCGGCGAAATAACCGAATAGGTGCTGTATTGCAGCATATTAACTTTATCACCCACACCAATCGCCAGTGCACCACCTGAACCACCTTCACCGATAACGGTGCAGATAACCGGGACATTCAGACGGGACATTTCGCGCAGGTTACGGGCGATCGCTTCAGACTGACCACGTTCTTCAGCGCCCACGCCCGGATAAGCGCCCGGTGTGTCGATGAAGGTGATGATTGGCAGTTTGAAACGCTCAGCCATTTCCATCAGACGTAGCGCTTTGCGATACCCTTCCGGGGCGGGCATGCCGAAGTTACGACGAATTTTCTCTTTCGTTTCACGGCCTTTCTGATGACCAATGATCATCACGGCACGTTCGCCCAAACGAGCAATACCACCAACGATAGCTTTATCGTCTGCGAATGCACGATCACCCGCCAGTTCATCAAAATCGGTAAAGATATGTTTGATGTAATCAAGCGTATAAGGACGACGAGGATGGCGTGCCAGTTGGGCAATTTGCCAGGCACCCAGATCAGAGAAAATCTTACGGGTCAGTTCAACGCTTTTCTCGCGCAAGCGTGCAACTTCTTCGTCCAGATTAATATCTAATTTTTCGTCTTGACGGCTGACTGCAGTCAGCGAGTCAATTTTCGCTTCCAGTTCCGCAATCGGCTGTTCAAAATCAAGAAAATTCAGACTCATAGCATTCCTATTTTAGTCAAATTCCAGTTCCACCTGCTCAGTACCGACCAGGCCTCGCAAATCCAGCAACAGTTTGTCCGTTGGCGTAACACGCCATGACGCCCCGAATCGTAGCCGGGCTCTTGCGTTTTCTCGTTGGTAATACAGATGCACTGGTATCGTCCCCGATCGATGTGGTTCCAACGATTGGCGGAGACGGTTCAAAAGCTGGTCATCAATTTGCCTGTCAGTCAGCGAGATAGCAAGACCGCGAGCATATTTTTCCCGTGCTTCACTGATGTCCATTACATCGCGGGCCATCATTTTAAGCCCGCCACTGAAGTCATCAAAGCTGACCTGTCCTGTGGCGATAAGGATACGGTCTTTTTCCAATAAATGCTGGAATTTTTCCAACGCTTCGGTGAACAACATCACTTCCAGACGACCGGAACGGTCATCAAGTGTACAGATCCCAATGCGGTTACCCCGCTTGGTGACCATGACACGCGCAGCGAGGACCAGCCCCACTGCGACGGTCATTTTGCCCCGTTCCGTCGGGTGCATATCTTTCAAACGCTGGCCACCGCCATAACGTTCAATTTCTTTCAAATATTGTGTGATCGGATGGCCGGTCAGATACAAGCCGAGCGTCTCACGTTCGCCATCCAGAACCGTTTGTTCCGGCCATGGCATCACATTCGCGTAAGATTTCTCAACCTGCTCAGGCGCTTCTGCAAGCACACCAAACATATCAACCTGACCAATCGCCTCGGCTTTGGCATGTTGATCAGCGGCTTTCAATGCGTCGCTTAAGGAACTCATCAACGCGGCACGATGTGGTCCCAGACGGTCAAACGCCCCGGACATGATCAGCTTCTCGAGAATACGTTTGTTCAGTTTTTTGACGTCAGCACGCGCGCAGAGATCAAACAGTTCTTTGAAATAGCCGCCTTCGTTACGCGCTTCAATAATGGCTTCAATCGGACCTTCACCCACGCCTTTAATCGCGCCGATGCCGTAAACAATTTCGCCTTCATCATTCACGTGGAAATGATACAGACCGCTGTTGATATCAGGCGGTAAAATCTTCAGCCCCATACGCCAGCATTCATCCACCAGCCCGACCACTTTCTCGGTGTTATCCATATCAGCCGTCATTACCGCCGCCATGAACTCCGCAGGATAGTGCGCTTTCAGCCACAGCGTCTGATACGAGACTAAAGCGTAAGCCGCCGAGTGAGATTTGTTAAAACCGTAACCGGCAAATTTCTCTACCAGATCAAAGATTTTAATCGCCAGTTCGCCGTCAATACCCCGAGATTTGGCCCCGTCTTCAAAACCACCGCGCTGCTTGGCCATCTCGACCGGGTTTTTCTTACCCATTGCACGGCGGAGCATGTCTGCACCACCCAGCGAGTAACCGGCCAGAACCTGCGCAATCTGCATAACCTGTTCCTGATACAGGATGATGCCGTATGTCGGCTCCAGCACAGGTTTCAGGGATTCATGCTGCCACTGGATATCCGGATAAGAAATCTCTTCACGACCATGTTTACGGTCAATAAAGTTATCCACCATGCCGGACTGCAATGGCCCAGGGCGGAACAGCGCGACCAGTGCGATCATATCTTCGAAGCTGTCGGGCTTCAGACGTTTGATCAAATCTTTCATGCCGCGGGATTCAAGCTGGAATACCGCCGTGGTTTCCGAGCGTTGCAGCATGTCGAAGCTTTTTTTATCATCCAGCGGGATGGCCGCAATATCCAGCGGTGCCTCACCGGCTTTCGCACGGCGGGCGTTGATCATCTCCAGCGCCCAGTCGATGATGGTCAGCGTACGCAGACCGAGGAAGTCGAACTTCACCAGACCCGCGTATTCCACGTCATTTTTATCGAACTGCGTGACCGGGTGATTACCTTCGGCGTCGCAATAAAGCGGCGCGAAATCAGTGATTTTGGTCGGCGCAATCACCACACCACCGGCATGTTTACCGGCATTACGGGTTACACCTTCCAGCTGACGCGCCATATCGATCAGCGACTTAACTTCTTCGTCAGCCTCGTAAATCTCTGGCAACTGCGGCTCAGCGGCAAATGCTTTTTCAAGCGTCATCCCCGGATCAGGAGGCACCAGTTTGGAAATGCGGTCAACGAAACCGTAAGGATGCCCCAGAACACGGCCCACATCGCGGATCACCGCTTTGGCCGCCATGGTACCGAAGGTGATGATCTGCGAGACCGCTTCGCGGCCATACATTTCTGAAACGTGATCGATAACCCGGTCGCGTTTTTCCATGCAGAAGTCGACGTCAAAGTCGGGCATGGAAACACGCTCAGGGTTAAGGAAACGTTCGAACAGCAGGTCAAACTCGAGCGGATCCAGATCGGTGATTTTCAGGGCATACGCCACCAGAGAACCCGCACCGGAACCACGCCCCGGCCCGACAGGCACGCTGTTATCTTTCGACCACTGGATAAATTCCATTACGATCAGGAAGTAACCGGGGAAACCCATCTGGTTGATAACTTTAAGTTCGATGTCCAGACGCTCGTCATATTCAGGGCGTCTTTGTGCACGAACTTCCGGATCCGGGAATAAAAACTCAAGGCGCTCTTCCAGCCCGATTTTTGATTTTTCGACCAGAAAATCTTCAGTGGTCATATCACCGGTAGGGAACTGCGGCAGGAAATATTCGCCCAGACGGATGGTGACATTACAGCGTTTGGCGATTTCCACGCTGTTTTGCAGAGCTTCAGGCAAATCCTCGAACAGTTCGCACATTTCATCTTCACTGCGCATATATTGCTGTGAAGTGTAATTGCGCGGACGTTTAGGATCATCCAGTGTAAAACCATCGTGGATCGCAACACGAATCTCATGGGCATCAAAGTCGGTCGGCACCATAAAGCGCACGTCGTTGGTTGCCACCACCGGCAAACCGCGTTCTGTCGCCAGTGCGACCGCCGCATGCAGATAGTTTTCTTCTTCTGCCCGACCGGTACGGATCAATTCGAGATAATAGCGATCAGGGAAATACTGCTGGTAGAAATCCAGGCACTGACTGACTTGCAAATCATTTCCGCGGGTCAGAAACTTACCGACATCACCCATTCTCGCGCCGGAAAGCAGGATCAAACCTTCATTGAGTTCTGCCAGCCATTCGAGATCGACGATCGGCCCGGCAGCGCCGTAACCGCGCTGATATGCTCTGGAAATCAATAATGTCAGGTTCTGGTAGCCCTGATTATTCATCGCCAGAATAGTCAGTTGGGCCAGTTCATCACCCAGAATTTCGCTTTGGACATTCAGGTCTGCACCGATAATCGGTTTTACACCTGCGCCATGTGCTGCACCGTAAAATTTAACCAGTCCGCACAAGTTAGTGAAATCGGTAATCGCCAGAGCAGGCATGCCGAGTGACGCTGCGCATTTCACCAGCGGACCGACCTTCGCAAGCCCATCCACCATGGAATAGTCGCTATGTACACGCAGATGAATAAAACGAGGTTCGGCCATATCCAGAGTCCAGAAATGAGTGAATTAAAGGTTTGTGTGCCCGTCTTTTTTAGCAATAAAAACGGGCAGGAACAAATGACGCGTTATGCCAGTCCGAGCGCGCGTTTCACCGGTGAAAAACTTCGCCGGTGGTGTGTAGTGGCTCCAAGACGGGCAAGACTTTCAAGATGCACCGGCGTCGGATAGCCTTTGTGCTTCGCAAAACCATATTCAGGGAACTGAAGATCCAGTTCAACCATTTCGCGGTCGCGGGTGACTTTAGCCAAAATTGAGGCTGCGCTAATTTCAGCGACTTTGCTGTCCCCTTTCACTATCGCCTGTGAAGCCATCGGAAGTTTAGGGCAGCGATTGCCGTCAATCAGCACCATATCAGGCGTAATACACAAACCGGCAACGGCTCTTTGCATTGCCAGCATGGTGGCATGCAAAATATTCAGTTCATCAATTTCATGTGGTTCAGCGCGCCCGAGACTCCAGGCCAGCGCTTTCTCTTTGATTTCGATGTATAACGCCTCGCGGCGCTTTTCAGAGAGTTTCTTGGAATCTGCCAGCCCGGCAATCGGGTTAGCAGGATCAAGAATCACAGCAGCGGTGACGACTGCCCCCACCAAAGGACCGCGCCCCACTTCATCCACGCCTGCAATACAGACGGCTTGTGGATAGATAAATACATCACTCATCGCTTTGCCAGCTCCATGACAGCCTGAGCAGCCTGTTCGTCTGCGTCACGGCGGATACTTTCATGCAGTTCCAGGAACGTCTCACGCAGTTCCCGGCTTTTCTCACCACCGGCCAATAAAGGCAGCAACGCAGCAGAAAGTTTGTCAGGTACACATTCGGTTTGCAGTAATTCGGTGACAATTTCCCGCCGTGCCAGCAGATTTGGCAATGAAACATACGGCGTTTTCACCAGACGTTCCGCCAGCCAGAAAGTGAAAGGCTTCATACGATAACCCACGACCATCGGGCATTTTGCCAGCATACATTCCAGCGCTGCCGTTCCCGATGCCAGTAAAGCGGCATCACTGGCGATCATCGCTTCCCGACCTTTCCCATCGAGCAAATGCGCAGGAAGATCAGGGGCTATTTCAGCCTTGATCCGTTCAAACTGCTCGCGACGTTTGGCATTCACCAGGGGCACAACGACATGTAAATCAGGATAAGTCTGTCGTAGCTGCAAAGCTGTTTTCAGAAAATCCGCGCTGAGCATTTCCACTTCAGCGTGACGACTTCCCGGCAGCAAAGCAAGGCAATGCACATCTTCAGGAATACCGAGTGACAAACGTGCAGCCTGTTTATCAGGATGCAGCGGCATCGCATCGGCCATCGTATGACCAATGAAACGACAGGGAACATTGAATTTGTCATAAAACGCTTTTTCGAAAGGCAGGAATGCCAAAACCAGATCCGTTGCCTTGCCGATTTTGAAAACACGTTTTTGACGCCAGGCCCAGACAGACGGGCTGACATAGTGAATAGTACGCAGACCGCGCTGCTTCAAACGACCTTCAAGCGTGATGTTGAAGTCAGGAGCATCAATGCCCACGAACACATCAGGCTTCAGTTCGCTAAAACGACGGGTCAGATCTTTGCGGATTTTCAACAAGCGTGGCAGCCGTTCAAGAACTTCCACCACGCCCATTACCGCCAGTTCTTCCATCTCGTACCAGGCTTCGCATCCTTCCGCCTGCATCAGCGGACCCGCGACACCCACAAAACGGGCATCAGGATGATGCTTCTTCAAGGCTCGAATCAGCCCGGCGCCAAGAATGTCACCGGACGTTTCACCGGCCACCAGGCCAATTGTCAGAACAGGCTTTTGCATTGTTTTCCGTAGCGCAGATCAGCGAATAATACCGCGCGTTGAGCGGTCAAAGAAATCACTGAAAGGTTTAGCTTTCGGGAATTCAGCCGCGATAGCAGCGATTTCCGGTTGTGCTTCTTCCAGCGTTTTACCGCTGCGGTACAGTAACTTATAAGCATTGCGAATAGCGTGCAGATCGGCTTTTTCGAAACCACGTCGCTTAAGCCCTTCGATATTGATGCCGAAAGGTGTCGCATGGTTACCTTGCGCAATGACAAACGGAGGAACATCCTGAGCAACCCCGGAACATCCACCCACCATCACATGCGCACCGATAATACAGAACTGATGCACTGCCGTCATGCCGCCAATGATCGCGAAATCATCAACCTCAACGTGACCACCGAGGGTCGCGTTGTTCGCCAGAATACAGCGATTCCCAATGACACAATCGTGGGCAATATGTGCGTTAACCAT
This sequence comes from Rahnella sp. WP5, assembly GCF_000745615.1. NCBI lineage: Bacteria > Pseudomonadati > Pseudomonadota > Gammaproteobacteria > Enterobacterales > Yersiniaceae > Rahnella > Rahnella sp. WP5. The sequence goes on from NZ_JQJR01000013.1 coordinate 20,616, forward strand.
CAACAGGTTATCACTACCCACTTTTGTCAGACCACCGCCCTGAACGGTACCACGATGAATGGTAACGCTCTCACGAATATTGTTGCGATCGCCGACCTCAACGCGTGTTGGTTCACCGGCATATTTCAGATCCTGGTTAATTTCACCAATGGAAACGAACTGAAAGATGCGGTTATCGCGACCAATTTTGGTCACGCCATTAAGAACTACGTGTGATTTAAGCTCGGTGCCTTCACCAATTTCTACCTGGGAACCCACGTAGCAGAAAGGACCGATATGAACTCTGGCACCGATAACAGCACCGTCTTCAACAATAGCGCTTGGATGAATAAAGGCGGTTTTATCAATCATGTATTAAGACTCCCGGCGGCGGGCGCACATCATTGATGCCTCGCAAGCGATCTCGCCATCGACTTTCGCGACACCTTTGAAACGAGCAACGCCACGACGCTCTTTAATGAATTCAACTTCCAGAACCATCTGGTCACCCGGCAGGACCGGACGTTTAAAGCGTGCATCGTCGATTGCTGCAAAATAATACAATTCGCCAGGTTCCAGTTTTCCAACGCTTTTAAACGCCAGAATGCCGGTGGCCTGAGCCATTGCTTCAAGAATCAAAACGCCCGGGAAAATCGGTTTACCCGGGAAATGGCCCTGGAAGAACGGTTCGTTAAAAGAAACGTTTTTCACAGCGCGCAAAAATTTCCCTTTCTCAAAATCCAACACGCGATCAACCAGCAAGAACGGGTAACGGTGTGGCAGTAAATCCAGTATCTCTTCAATATGCAGAGTATGAGTGTCAGTAGTCAAAATACTCTTCCTGTCTATAAAAACTGATGGCATCAATAACACGGCCTGCCAGACCCCAAAAGAAGGTCATCAGGCAGGCCGCAAATAGGAACGTATGTCGCAGGTTCACTCAACGAAGGGAACACAAAGCAGCACCGTAGGTGGTAATTAATCTTTTTCGATTTTACGCTCGACAGCTTTGAGGCGTTTATTCATCTCGTCGATATTCATTACCAATGCAGCCGTCTTACGCCAAACTTTATTCGGTTGTAACGGGATACCGGAGGAGTATACCCCAGGTTCAGTGATTGGTCGCATTACCATTCCCATTCCCGTCACTACGGCCTGATCACAGATTTCCATGTGACCATTGATAACACTGGCTCCGCCGATCTGGCAGTAGCGTCCAATTTTCAGACTACCGGCCATAATAACACCGCCAGCGACCGCCGTATTGTCTCCAATCACGACGTTGTGTGCAATCTGGCATTGGTTATCAATGATGACGCCATTGCTAATGATAGTGTCATCCAGTGCGCCACGGTCAATCGTGGTACAGGCACCGATTTCAACACGGTCACCGATAATGACAGTACCTAACTGTGGGATTTTAACCCAATTACCACGATCATTGGCATAACCAAAACCATCAGCGCCGATCACAGTACCTGACTGAATCAAGCACTGCTCGCCGATTTCAACGCGGTGATAAATAGAAACATTGGCCCACAAACGTGTGCCAGCACCTATTTTTGCCTCTTTACCGATAAAACAGCCTGCACCGATGACAACATTGTCACCCAATACAACGCCTGATTCGATGACTGCATTTGCGCCAACCGAGACATTCTTACCTAATGTTGCACTGTCTGAAATCACCGCACTCGCCGCGATATCCACTGCCGGTGCTGGCGTGGTATCCAGCAATTGCGCCATCCGCGCATACGTCAGGTAAGGGTTTTTAACCACTAATGCCGCTGTAGGGCAAAATGGCAGATCCGCTTCGGTCAACACTACGGCGCCTGCATTGCAGGAAGCCAACTGTTCACGGTAACGGCTGTTTGATAAAAACGTGATTTGCTCAGAGTGTGCGGAATGCATTGAAGCAACGCCGGTGATGGCAATTTCGCCATCACCGTGCAATTGTGCATCCAACTGCTGTGCGAGATCAGCCAGTCGAATTGAAGACATGTTTATTTAACCTGTTTCAGCACATCAGCAGTAATGTCTTTGCTATTGTCAGCATATGCAATGGCATTAGCATCGATAACAACGTCATAACCTTCTTTACTTGCTACAGTTTTCACAGCGTCCTGAATACGGCTCAGGATTTTGTTGCGCTCTTCGCCCTGACGACGACGGTTGTCCTGGTCGAATTGCTGCGCTTTTGCAGAGAATGCTTCACGCTGAGCCATTACGTCTTTTTCAAGTTTAGAACGGTCGCTGGCTTTCATTGTAGAGCCATCGCGTTGCAGACGTTGCATTTTGGTTTGCAGATCACGTTCCTGAGATTGCAAATCTGTCGCACGGCTTTTGAACTCGTTTTCCAGCTGTTTTGCTACAGCTTCACGAGCAGGCATTTGTTGGAAAATACTTGCTACGTTAACGATAGCAATTTTATCAGCAGCCTGAACGCTAGCTGAAGAAGCCATAACTAAACCGAGGCCTGCGGCATATAACCACTTTTTCACTATAAACTCCTTCCATCACCCGTTGTGCCATATGGCACATTAAATTACACAAAACACCTGACATGAAAACAATACACGGGCCGAAACCCGTGTATGAGATTTATCATCAGGCCATTGCGATTCTGCTGGACAACTTCTGCCCGGACAGAACGTTACCAGGTTTTACCAATGTTAAACTGGAACTGTTCTGCCTTATCGCCTTCATATTTCTTGACCGGTTGTGCGTAGGAGAAGACCAATGGTCCAAGTGGAGACATCCACTGCAACGCAAGACCCGAAGAAACACGAATGTTACCTGGTTTACTGTAATCAGGAACGCCTGCCGCAATAGTCTGCGGGGTGTTTTCCCAACCTGTATCCCAAACAGTACCGCTGTCCACGAACAGGGAAGTACGCAATGAGTTAGCGTATTTCTCGCTAACAAATGGAGTCGGAACAATCAGTTCAGCACTCAATACTGCCATTGCGTTACCGCCAACTGCGTCGTTTGAGTTATCAATCGGACAGCCGCTGTAAGATGTGTTAGCCGTAGTACATTTGTAGTATGCCGCTTTTGGACCAATGGTGTTCGACTGGAAACCACGAACACTGCTTGAACCACCGGCATAGAAGTTGTCGTAGAACGGCACTTCTTTACCGCCAAGACCGTCTGCGTAACCTGCACGCGCACGGCCCATCAGCACCCAGTCACGATCCTGATTTAGCGGCATATAACTGGTTGAATCAAATGTAATTTTATAATATTCGTTATCAGAACCCGGAACGGTTACTTTACCGTTCAGGCTGGCTTTCGTCCCCGATGTTGGGAAGTAGCCACGGTCGAGATTGTTATAACCCCAGCCGAGGTTGGCGAAGAAATCATTCGCACTAAAGTCAGCATCAGCATTGTCACTGGTGGTCACCGGCGGTTTCAGCCCAACAGAGTTCAGATAACGGAACATAGCGATCTGTGGTTCCATATTGGACAGATCGTTGTGTACGTAATCCAGACCCAGGCGCAATGAGTTATTTTCATTGATTGGGAAACCAAGATTACCGCCAATACCATAACTTCTGTTGGTATAGCTGGACAGGTCCGCATCATCAGCTTTGAAGTCGTTATAGAAGATACGACCACCCAGACTTACGCCATCAACGGTGAAGTAAGGGTCAGTGATAGTGAATTCTGCATATGTCTGGTAATCGTTTTTAGTACCGCTGATGCCAACAGAATTACCCGTACCCAGCCAGTTATCCTGCTGGACACCCACCTGGAAGCTGACACCACTCTCAGTACCGTAACCCACACCAAAGTTGAAGCTACCGGTGTTACGTTCTTTCACTTTGTAGACAACATCAACCTGATCAGGCGAACCTGGAACACGCTGCGTATCAACATCAACCGTTTCGAAATAACCCAGACGGTTCAGACGCTCTTTACCTTTATCGACCAGATCGTTGCCCAACCAGGCACCTTCCATCTGACGCATTTCACGGCGCAGTACGCTGTCCTTACTGGTGTCATTACCTTCAAAACGGATATGACGTACATAGAAACGGTTCCCCGCATCAACGTTGATATGCAGTTTGACGGTCTTGTCTGCATCATTAATTTCTGGCTGTGTAGTCACACGCGGATAGGCATAGCCATAACGACCAAGCATCTGCTTGATGTCGTTTTCCATTTTGGTGACTTTGGCGCCGTTATACAGCTCGCCTTTATCAATTTTAGTCAGGCTTTGAACTTCTGCTGAGTGACCCGCCATGCTGCCAGTCACTTCAACGCCAGAAAGTTTGTATTGCTCACCTTCTGTGATGTTCAGCGTAATGTAGATGCCTTTTTTGTCCGGCGTCAGACTGACCTGAGTCGAATCAATGTTGAAACGGGCATAACCGCGATCCAGATAGAAACTACGCAGGGTTTCAAGGTCACCCGCGAGTTTTTGTTTCTGATATTTACGGTCACCGACCACGTTCCACCATGGCACTTCATCACGCAGCTGGAAGCGTGAAATCAGATCATCGGTCGTAAAGGCATGGTTACCAACAATGTTGATCTGCTGAATTTTGGCAGAAACACCTTCGGTGAAGACCAGCTTCAGATCAACACGGTTACGTGGCAAAGGGGTCACAACCGCTTTTACCGATGCACTGTATTTACCGACGCTGTAATAGAAGTCTTCGAGACCTTTCTCGATGCTGCCGATGGTTGTACGGTCAAGGGCTTCGCCAACACGGACGCCAGAGGCCTCCAGGTTTTGCTTCAGCATGTCATCTTTCACCGATTTGTTACCGGAGAAAGTAATGCTGGCAATAGTTGGACGTTCTTTGACCTGAACAATCAGAGAATTTCCATCGCGCAGGACACGAACATCCTCGAAGTTGCCAGTGGCAAACAATGCACGAATGGTATTACTGATATCATCGTCAGTCACCGTATCACCGACGCGAACCGGCATATTGAGTAACGCCGCACCGACGGCAACTCGCTGCAGGCCTTCGAAATGAATATCTTTCACTACGAAACCGTCTGCACCGTATACGGTGGCGCTGCCAAACAGCAGCGACGCTATGAGCAACTTTTTGATCGCCATCGTTGTTATGCGTTCTTCCTAACCTAATCTCCGGCCTTAAAGACGGGAGAAATCATTGAAAAGTGCAAGCCCCATCAACAACACCAGCAAAACTGAACCAATGCGGTAACTGAAGTCCTGAACTCGCTCGGAAACTGGCCCACCTTTAAGCTTTTCTATTGCGAGAAACAGCAGGTGTCCACCATCTAATACCGGTAATGGGAAGAGGTTGATGATCCCCAGATTGACACTAATGAGTGCCAAAAACGTGAGGTAAGACACCAAACCATATTCAGCTGACATTCCTGCGCCCTGTGCGATGGATATTGGGCCACTCAGATTGTTCAGCTTCACATCTCCGGTAATTAACTTACCCAGCATGCTCACTGTGAGTTTCATCAGTTGCCAGGTTTTATCCCCGGCCTCATAAAACGCCACAAACGGGCCATACTGACGGATTGTTTTATATTCATCAGGCAGCGGTATCACTTTCGGTACCACACCAGCAAAACCCTGTATCTTGCCTTTACCTGCGGACTTCGTGTCCGGCGTCAGTGTTAACGCGACGGGATTCCCCGCCCGCTCAACTTCCAGTGCAATTGGTTTACCCGGATTGTCACGTACCTGTATGACAAACGACTGCCAGCTTTCCAGAATCTGACCATCGACTTTAACGATCCTGTCCCCGGCTTGCAAACCCGCCTTTTGCGCGGCTGAATCTGGCTGCACCTCCTGCAGAACAGATTCTATCTGCGGCCCTCTGGGAATCATACCCAGAGACACCACCGGATCCTGCTTTTCAGGATCAAACTGCCATTGACGCAAATCCAGAGTTTTCTCAACGACCTGGGATGAGCCAAATTGCGCCACATCAACCGTCGTTTGATCATCACCAATTTCGCCGACTAACGCCATACGAACTGAATCCCAATCAGGCGTTTCGATACCCGCAACAGATTTTAGTTCCATTCCGGGTGAAATATTGGATTGTGCGGCAATTGAATTTGCAGTGACATTTGCCACGACAGGACGCACGCTCGGCACGCCGATGACGAAGATCAGCCAGTAAGCAAAAACAGCAAAAATGAAATTGGCGATCGGCCCGGCGCTGATGATAGCAGCGCGCTGCCAGATTTTTTTGTTATTGAAAGATTGGTGGCGGAATTCAGGCGCTACAGCCTCGACGCGCTCGTCGAGCATCTTAACGTAGCCTCCGAGAGGAATGATGGCCAGAACATACTCTGTTCCCTGACGGTCAGTCCGGCGCCATAGCGCGCGTCCAAAACCGACAGAAAAACGTTCGACACGCACACCACAACGACGAGCAACCCAGAAATGGCCGAACTCGTGCACGGTGATAAGCACCCCCAATGCGACGATAAAGGCGGCCAGGCTCCAGAGTATGTTCATCATATGTCTAACTATTCCTTAGGAAACTTCACCGTCACAGACGGATTAATACACTAACAGCATCAGACAGGCGAATACAGGCACCGCAGCCGTCAGGCTGTCGATACGATCCAGTATTCCGCCGTGACCAGGGATCATATGACCACTGTCTTTGATCCCTGCCTCGCGTTTGAACATACTTTCCGTCAGGTCGCCCAGCACAGAAGCCAGCGCGGCAACAACGGAACAAATCAATAAGGTCGACGGTACCACATCAAGTGGTGCGTAGCGGCCAAATAACCAGGCTATGAGGGCTGAAGTCAGAAGACCGCCAGCAAACCCTTCCCAGGTTTTCCCCGGGGATACTTTAGGCGCCAGTTTATGCTTACCAAATAATTTACCAAACAGGTAAGCGCCGGAGTCTGCCCCCCAGACCAGTAGCATCACATATAACAACCACCATGCGCCAGTATGATGATTTTCTGCATAACCGTATTGGCGCAGTGCGACCATACCCCAGAAAAACGGCACAATAGTCAGTATGCCAAAGACTAAGCGCAGCACACGGGAATGGCGCCAGAAGGCTGCCGAAGCAGGATATCCAACCACCAGCACCAATGCCAGACACCACCACGCAAGCGCAGCCCATAATGAGCCTCCGACTTGCAACAGATGCACGCTTTGCTGGTAAGCAGGTATGCTCAGCATCATCGCTGCCAGCAGGAAACCACATAATATAGCCAGCCAGATGCGCTGATTACGGCTTGCAAAACCGGCCAGTTGCCCCCACTCCCACGCTGCCAGCATGCACACAACTAACGTCACGATGGCAAAACCGACAGGCGGTAATAAAAAGAGTGCTGCAATAACAATCGGTATTAAAATCAGAGCTGTGATAATGCGATACTTCAGCAAATGTTCTCCCTAGGACGCATTGGCGCCGATAGGTGTAGTCCCCCCGAAGCGGCGCTCGCGTTGTGCAAAAGCAGTCAGCGCACCTTCAAAGGTATTTTCATCAAAATCAGGCCAGAGGACATCGGTAAAGTAGAGCTCCGCGTAGGCAATTTGCCACAGCAAAAAGTTACTGATCCTATGTTCCCCACCGGTTCTGATCACCAAATCGACGGGTGCCAGTTCGCTCATACAGACCGCTGAATTCAGCAATTCTTCTGTAATCTGTTCTGCCCGCAGCGTGCCGGCTTCAACCTGACCCGCCAGAGTCTTAACGCCTTGAATAATATCCCATCGGCCACCGTAATTCGCGGCAATGTTCAGGGTAAGACCGTCGTTATTTTGAGTCATTGTTTCTGAACGACGAATGCGTTCCTGCAGACGAGCACTAAAGCGACTGACGTCGCCAATGACCCGAAGCCTGACATTATGTTTATGCAAGCTTTTGACTTCACTGTCTAATGCACGGACGAACAACTCCATCAATGCGGAGACTTCCTGGGCCGGACGATTCCAGTTTTCACTACTAAAGGCATAAAGCGTGAGTGCATCAAGGTGATGACTGGCAGCAAAACTTACCGCTTTGCGCACCGACTTCACTCCCGCTTTATGACCGAATACCCTCATTTTACCCTGACGTTTTGCCCAGCGTCCGTTACCGTCCATGATAATGGCAACATGGCGAGGTTGAGAGCAATACATATCAGACATCTGTTGATTTTCGAGGGACATAACGCGTACTCATTTCCTTTTATCAGAACACAGCGGCTTTCTGGCTGGCATAACATTCTTCTGGCTGACGACGCCACAACAGTTAGCTGGCGGCACACCTTTCTGTCGCTGGTGCGACTACACGCGCAAAAAAGCCGTGTCCCCCTTGCAGGCACGGCTTACACTGACAGATCACCGATTCCACCTTTAACACTCAGGCCCTGAAAAGCCAAATCTACTGTCAGTGTGGCGCAGACTATACCATTTCAATGTGATGCTAACAAACTGCTGCATAAGTACAAAAACAGCCTTATAGCGCAAATGTATGAAGTTTCTCACGTGCACTGGCTCTCGCCTGCGCGTCGATCTCCAACACTTCCTCAACAGAATCAGGTTCAGCGCTCACTAACTGCTCCATCACCTGACGATTCAGGCCAGCAATGTCAGTAAAACGAATCTCACCATTGAGGAACGCGGCCACCGAAATTTCATTCGCGGCATTCAGTGCCGTCGTCGCTGCCTGCCCGGTGTTGCTGGCTTCGATAGCCAATTGCAAACAAGGATAACGTGCGTAATCCGGTGCACTGAAAGTCATCGCCCCCATTTTACAAAAATCCAACGCTTCGACGTCAGTTCTGACTCTGTGCGGATATGCCATGGCATGCGCAATTGGGGTACGCATATCCGGCGAGCCAAGTTGAGCCAGCACGCTGCCATCGCAATAACGCACCATGGAATGGATCACGGATTGCGGATGGATAATCACTTCCATCTCAGCAGCAGAGGCATTAAACAACCAGCGGGCTTCAATATACTCCAGCCCTTTATTCATCATGGTTGCCGAGTCGACGGAAATTTTACGCCCCATCGACCAGTTGGGATGCGCGCAAGCCTCATCAGGAGTGACATCGCGAAATTTATCCAACGGCAGTTCGCGGAACGGGCCACCGGATCCGGTTAAAATAATGCGGGAGATCCCGTGGCTTTCGAGGGAAGCATATCCCAGCTGTTTTTGAATGGATTCAGGTAAACTCTGGAAAATAGCGTTATGTTCACTGTCGATAGGCAATAGCTGAGACTGACTATGGCGGACAGCGTCCATAAAAATGCGCCCGCAGGTCACCAGCGATTCTTTGTTAGCCAGAAGCACCTGTTTACCGGCGCGGACAGCAGCAAGTGTCGGTAACAAGCCCGCAGCCCCCACGATAGCCGACATCACCTGATCCACATCATCAAGAGCGGCCAGTTCAGTCGCCGCATCGGGTCCGGAAAGCACCTCGGTACGGCTTCCCTGTTCAGCCAGAATGGCTCTCAGCGCACGGGCAGAAGATTCATCCGCCATCGAAGCATAGGCAGGGTGAAACTCAAGACACTGCTGCGCCATAACGTCAACATTGCGCCCTGCAACCAGTGCTTTAACGGCGAAATCGTCAGGGTTAGACCGGACAACGGAAAGCGTGCTGGTGCCGACAGACCCTGTCGAACCAAGAATAGTCATTTGTTTCATGAAAATGCCCGGGATAGCGCTCGTAAATTCGGAAAGTGCACAGTCTGAAACCTCTTATCTGGCTTGTCCATGAGATTGTTCGAACAGGTAAAAAATTTAAAGCCCGATAAAAGACAAAGCGCCGCAATTGCGGCGCTTTGGAAGAAATTCAAGCCGGATTAGAACTCCATTAACTCGGCTTCTTTCTCGCTCAGAGCAACGTCGATTTTCTTGATGAAAATATCAGTCAGTTTCTGAATATCGTCCTGGGAACGGCGATCTTCGTCTTCGCTGATTTCTTTATCTTTCAACAGTGCTTTGGTTTTATCGTTCGCATCGCGGCGGACGTTACGGACAGAGACACGGCCCTGCTCTGCTTCGCCACGCACCACTTTGATCAAGTCTTTACGACGTTCTTCGGTCAGCGCTGGCAATGGAACACGAATTGTCGCGCCTGCAGAAGACGGGTTCAGACCCAAATCAGAGGTCATGATCGCTTTTTCAACAGCAGCGCTGATAGAGCGGTCAAAAACAGAGATTGCCAGAGTACGGGAATCTTCCACCGTCACCTGTGCCAGCTGACGCAGAGGCGTTGCTGAACCGTAGTATTCCACCATGATGCCATCCAGGATGCCCGGAGATGCACGGCCGGTACGGATTTTGCTGATATGCGTTTTGAATGATTCAACGCATTTTTCCATGCGAATTTCAGCGTCTTTTTTGATTTCGTTAATCACGTTGTGAACCTTTGAAAGCTGATTACCTGGCAGACCATAACATCAGTATAGTCCGTGAATACTCATGCCAGCAGAGGCTGGCTGAACGTAATGTTCAATTGTGAAGGATCACTCCGCTTTAGAAATCAGCGTTCCTTCATTTTCACCCATCACCACGCGACGCAGTGCACCAGGCTTATTCATGTTGAAAACGCGAATTGGCAGATTGTGATCGCGGGCCAGCGTGAAGGCCGCCAGATCCATCACTTTCAATTCCTGTTCCAACACTTCCTGATAGGTCAGTGTTTCGTAGAGTGTCGCTTCCGGATTTTTCACCGGGTCGGCAGAATATACGCCGTCAACTTTGGTCGCTTTTAATACCACATCAGCTTCGATTTCGATCCCGCGCAGACAGGCTGCTGAGTCAGTGGTAAAGAAAGGATTGCCGGTACCGGCGGAGAAAATCACCACACGGTTATGACGCAGCAAGCTGATGGCTTCTGCCCAGCTGTAATTATCACAAACACCGTTCAAAGGGATTGCAGACATCAGGCGTGCGTTAACATAGGCGCGGTGTAATGCATCACGCATTGCCAGGCCATTCATGACAGTCGCCAGCATACCCATATGGTCGCCTACAACACGATTCATGCCCGCCTGTGCCAGACCCGCGCCACGGAACAAGTTACCACCGCCGATCACAACACCTACCTGAATGCCGAGTTCGACCAGCTCTTTTACTTCCTGAGCCATGCGATCTAATACACTCGCGTCGATACCAAAACCTTCACTACCCTGCAGGGCTTCGCCACTGAGTTTGAGCAGGATACGTTGATAAACGGGTTTCGCATTGGTAGCCATGGTGTCTGTCCTAGAAGCAATGTGTCTTAATGGATAGTCAGTCTTTACATCATAGCGCTGTCTGAATGACATTCACGCACAATGTAATAGGAATTTGGGGCTGGATAAAACGGAACCGCCCTTTCGCAGCGGTTCCATTTTAGGGTGTATCAGATACTGATTAAGACTGTTTAGTCATTGCTGCAACTTCAGCAGCAAAGTCAGTCTCAACTTTCTCGATACCTTCGCCCACTTCGAAGCGGATGAAGTTAGTCACGTCAGCGCTATGTTCTTTCAGAACCTGGCCCACAGTTTTGCTTGGGTCGATAACGAAAGGCTGACCAGTCAGAGAAACTTCGCCGGTGAATTTCTTCATGCGGCCTTCAACCATTTTCTCTGCAATCTCTTTTGGCTTGCCAGACTGCATCGCGATGTCCAGCTGAACCTGGTACTCTTTTTCTACCACTTCGGCAGACACATCTTCAGGCTTAACGAATTCTGGTTTGCTTGCTGCAACGTGCATAGCAATTTGCTTAACCAGTTCTTCATCAGCGCCTTTAGCAGCAATCAGAACGCCGATACGAGCGCCGTGCAGGTAGCTGCCCAACACGTCGCCTTCAAGGATTTGAACGCGGCGAATGTTGATGTTCTCACCGATTTTAGCAACCAGCTGAATACGCTCTTCTTCGAACTGAGCTTTCAGGACTTCAACGTCAGTCACTTTGCCTGCAACAGCAGCGTCCAGCACTTTGTCAGCGAAAGCCTGGAAACCAGCATCTTTAGCCACGAAGTCAGTCTGGCAGTTAACTTCCAGAATCACGCCGAAGTTACCTTCGATTTTGGTTTTGATCACGCCGTCAGCAGCTACGTTGCCTGCTTTTTTCGCCGCTTTGATCGCGCCAGATTTACGCATGTTTTCAATTGCCAGCTCGATGTCGCCGTTAGCTTCAACCAGAGCTTTCTTACAATCCATCATGCCAGCGCCAGTACGTTCGCGCAGTTCTTTTACCAGGGCAGCGGTAATATCAGCCATTGTATTTTCCTCGATTATCTCAGTGCAAAAAGGGTTTTTGCGGTGAGATATTTCTCGCATTTAAGATAAGCAAAGGGGGCCAATAAAGGCCCCCTAACCAACATATTTCAATACCTGGTTAATAAGGGCTCTGCTGAGCTTGCCTTATTATTCAGCTTCTACGAAGCTTTCTTCTGCCTGAACAGCCAGATCTTGCGAACGGCCTTCACGAACAGTGGCAGCAACAGCGCTCAGGTACAGATTTACTGCACGGATTGCGTCATCGTTACCAGGGATAACAAAGTCAACGCCATCCGGATCGGAGTTGGTATCAACAATGGAGAATACCGGGATACCCAGGTTGTTAGCTTCTTTGATTGCAATGTGTTCGTGATCAGCATCGATAACGAACAGAGCATCAGGAAGACCACCCATATCCTTGATACCACCCAGGCTGTTTTCCAGCTTAGCCAGTTCACGAGTACGCATCAGCGCCTCTTTCTTGGTCAGCTTCTCGAAGGTGCCGTCCTGAGACTGAATTTCCAGATCTTTCAAACGTTTGATGGACTGACGAACTGTTTTCCAGTTAGTCAGCATGCCGCCCAACCAGCGATGGTTCACGAAGAACTGGTCGCAGTTGTGTGCAGCTTCTTTTACCGCTTCGCTTGCTGCGCGTTTAGTACCAACGAACAGGATCTTACCTTTACGGGAGGAGATCTTCTGCAACTCAGCCAGAGCTTCGTTGAACATTGGAACAGTTTTCTCAAGGTTGATGATGTGAACCTTGTTACGAGCGCCGAAGATGAATGGCTTCATTTTCGGGTTCCAGTAACGGGTTTGGTGACCGAAGTGAACACCGGCCTTGAGCATGTCGCGCATGGAAACAGTTGCCATGATAAAACCTCTATTAAGTAGTTGGGGTTATGCCTCCACGTATCCCATACAACCGACCCTGCAGAACGAATTCCCAAGGCACCCCGGCGTATGTGTCGATACGTGTGTGTTATTACTTACGTTAATAAGTACACAATGAGTGATTTTGGCTTTAATCCCTCAGAGTCGTAAGACCCAGAGCGGATTGCCGGCGCGCTTTATACCATAAATAACGGCCCGGCAGCAACTTTTGTTCACCGGATTGCTTCCCGGGAAATGATAGTTTGGCAGCAAATATCAGGGCTGATACCATAAGCCACAGCTAATTATTGACGACATCGGTGTAGAAATAAAGCACACCTGATGCACAGAACCCGCAGGACAACACATGGCTATTTCAATCAAAACCCCTGAAGACATCGAAAAAATGCGCGTTGCTGGCCGTCTGGCCGCGGAAGTGCTGGAAATCATTGAGCCTTTCGTTAAACCGGGCGTCAGCACCGGCGAGCTGGATCGCATTTGTGCCGATCACATCGTGAACAAGCAACAGGCGGTTTCTGCCTGCCTGGATTACCACGGCTTCCCGAAATCTGTCTGTATTTCCGTTAACGAAGTGGTGTGCCACGGTATTCCGAGCGAAGACAAAATTTTGAAAGATGGCGACATCGTCAACATTGATGTCACGGTCATTAAGGATGGTTTTCATGGTGACACCTCCAAAATGTTCATCGCGGGTAAACCGACGATTCTGGGTGAGCGTCTTTGCCGTATCACGCAGGAAAGCCTGTATATCGCACTGCGCCTGATCAAGCCTGGTATCCGCCTGCGCACGTTGGGTAAAGAGATCCAGAAGTTCGTTGAAGCCGAGAAATTCTCTGTGGTACGCGAATATTGCGGTCACGGCATCGGTGAGGGTTTCCACGAGGAGCCTCAGGTACTGCATTACGATGCGGATGACGGCGGTGTTGTGCTACAGGCGGGTATGGCGTTTACCGTTGAACCGATGGTCAACGCAGGCGATTACCGTATCCGCACCATGAAAGACGGCTGGACAGTAAAAACTAAAGATCGCAGCTTGTCGGCTCAGTACGAGCATACTATTGTGGTGACAGATAACGGTTGTGAAATTATGACGCTGCGTAAGGATGACACCATTCCGGCTATCCTGACGCACGACTAAACAGTCACCCGCTCTGCGGAGAGGGTATAAATCTGTGAATCAAGCCGGCGAAAGCCGGTTTTTTTTATCTTTCACGTTTATTGGTCTCTCACGTGTAGGGCTGCGCACCCATGATTGAAAACTTCCCGGCTGAAAAGAGCGTACTACTGCAAACCACGCAGGATCTCGCCCGTACTTTTCCGCTACAACCGGCCTCCCCTTCTGTCTATCCGGACGACGATTTAAACCGTCAGAGCCTGAAACAGCATATGGAACAGTTTCAGGCATGGCTGGCGGATGCCTTCAATGCCGGGCAACAGGCTGAAGAACTGGTAGACGCACGGACGCATTACATCGATCAGCTGTTACAGCGTCTGTGGACCTTCTACGGCTTCGACAATATTCCGGAAACCGCGATGGTGGCCGTAGGCGGCTACGGGCGCGGCGAATTGCATCCTTTATCGGATATCGATGTTCTGGTGCTCAGCCAGAAACGGCTTAACGATGAACAGGCATTGCGCATCGGTGAACTGATTACCTTGCTGTGGGACGTTAAGCTGGAAGTCGGACACAGCGTGCGTACGCTGGAAGAATGTCTGCTGGAAGGATTGGCTGATTTAACCGTAGCCACCAACCTGATCGAATCCCGCCTGATCTGCGGCGATGTCGCGCTGTTTCTCAGTATGCAGAAACACATTTTCAGCGACGGATTCTGGCCTTCGCCAAACTTCTTCCGCGCCAAAATTGATGAACAAAATGAACGCCATCTGCGTTATCACGGCACCAGTTATAACCTTGAGCCAGATATCAAAAGCAGCCCCGGCGGCCTGCGCGACATTCACACCATTTTATGGGTAGCCCGTCGTCATTTTGGCGCCACATCGTTGGACGAAATGGTGGCCTTTGGTTTTCTGACCAAAGCTGAGCGCAACGAACTGCTGGAATGTCAGAGTTTCCTGTGGCGAATCCGTTTTGCCCTGCATTTGCTGCTGCCCCGCTACGACAACCGTCTGCTGTTCGACCGCCAGCAAAGTGTGGCGCAATTGCTGCAATATCAGGGCGAAGGCAATCAGCCCGTCGAACGCATGATGAAAGATTTCTACCGCATGACCCGCCGGGTCGGCGAGCTGAATCAGATGTTATTGCAGTTGTTCGATGAAGCGATTCTGGCCATCGGCCCGAATGAAAAACCACGGCCGCTCGATGAAGATTTCCAACTGCGTGGCGATCTGATTGATCTGCGGGACAGCACGCTCTTTGACCGCCGTCCGGAAACTATCATCAGCATGTTCCACCTGATGGTGCGCCATCGCGAAATCAAAGGGATTTACTCCACCACCGTCCGCCTGCTGCGCCATGCCCGTCGCCATCTCAAAGAGCCGCTATGCATGATCCCGCAGGCGCGCGAAATGTTTATGTCGATCCTGCGCCATCCGGGCGCCGTGTCACGCGCGCTGGTGCCGATGCACCGCCATAGCGTGCTGTGGGCATATATACCGCAATGGGGGCAGATCGTCGGGCAGATGCAATTCGACTTGTTCCACGCGTACACAGTCGATGAACATACCATTCGTGTGCTGCAAAAACTTGAAAGCTTTGCTCATGAAGAAACCCGGCCAAAGCATCCATTATGTGTGGAGCTGTATCCGCGGCTGCCACAGCCTGAACTGTTGCTGATGGCCGCCCTGTTCCACGATATTGCCAAAGGCCGCGGTGGTGATCACTCGATTCTCGGCGCGCAGGATGTGCTGGAATTTGCCGAACTGCACGGGCTGAATTCCCGTGAAACCCAGTTGGTCTCGTGGCTGGTTCGCTGTCACTTGCTGATGTCAGTGACGGCACAGCGCCGCGATATTCAGGATCCTAATGAAATCCAGCAGTTCGCCGCAGAAATGCAGACCGAAGTTCGCCTGCGCTATCTGGTCAGCCTGACCGTTGCCGATATCTGTGCTACCAACGAAACCCTGTGGAACAGCTGGAAACAAAGCCTGATACGCGAACTGTATTTTGCCACCGAAAAGCAATTGCGCCGCGGCATGCAAAACACGCCGGATCTTCGCGAGCGCGTGCGTCATCACCGCCTTCAGGCGCTGGCATTGCTGCGTATGGATAATATTGATGAAGAAGCGCTGCACCGTATCTGGAGCCGCTGCCGGGCGGATTATTTCCTGCGCCATTCACCCAATCAACTGGCATGGCACGCAAGACACCTGCTGGAACATGACTCCACCAAACCGCTGGTGCTGGTCAGCCGTCAGGCAACGCGCGGCGGGACCGAGATATTTATCTGGAGCCCTGACCGACCGTATCTGTTTGCCACCGTCGCCGGTGAGCTGGACAGGCGTAACCTGAGCATTCATGACGCGCAGATTTTCACCAATCGCGACGGCATGGCGATGGATACTTTCATTGTACTGGAACCGGACGGCAGCCCGCTGGCACAAGACCGGCATGAAGCCATTCGTTACGCGCTGGAACAGTCGATGACGCAGGCTTATCAGCCGCCGCGTGCGCGACGTCCTTCGCCGAAACTGCGTCATTTCAGCGTGCAGACCGAAGTCAGTTTCCTGCCGACGCATACCGACCGCCGGACGTATATGGAACTGGTGTCGCTGGATCAACCCGGCCTGCTGGCACGCGTCGGGGAAGTCTTCTCTGATCTCGGCCTGTCGCTGCACGGTGCGCGCATCTCGACCATCGGCGAACGCGTAGAGGACTTATTTATTCTGGCAAATGGCGAGCGTCGTGCGCTGGATAAGCAAACTCGCCAGGAAATCACACGCCGGTTAACTGAGGCACTCAACCCTGGCGATAAAATGTGATACAAGTACCACTATCTTTTAAAACCAATTCAGGAAAGAGAACAGGATGCAGCAACTACAAACCGTTATTGAACAAGCCTTCGAGCGCCGTGCAGACATTACTCCGGCTAACGTTGACAGCGTAACGCGCGACGCTATCACTGAAGTTATCAGCAAAATCGACAGCGGCGAATTGCGCGTTGCTGAGAAGATTGATGGCGAATGGGTGACGCATCAGTGGCTGAAGAAAGCGGTACTGCTCTCGTTCAGAATCAATGACAACCAGGTGATGGAAGGCGGTGAAAGCCGTTACTTCGATAAAGTGCCCATGAAATTCGCTGACTACGATGAAGCGCGTTTCCAGCGTGAAGGTTTCCGCGTGGTGCCACCTGCTGCCGTGCGTAAAGGCGCATTCATTGCACGCAACACCGTGCTGATGCCTTCTTATGTCAACATCGGCGCTTACGTTGATGAAGGCACCATGGTTGATACCTGGGCGACTGTCGGTTCTTGTGCGCAGATCGGTAAAAACGTTCATCTGTCCGGTGGCGTAGGTATCGGCGGCGTTCTGGAGCCACTTCAGGCGAACCCGACTATCATCGAAGACAACTGCTTCATCGGCGCGCGTTCAGAAATCGTTGAAGGCGTGATCGTGGAAGAAGGCTCGGTGATTTCCATGGGTGTTTACATCGGCCAGAGCACCAAAATCTATGACCGTGAAACCGGTGAAGTGCATTACGGCCGCGTACCAGCGGGCTCCGTAGTTGTTTCCGGCAACCTGCCTTCTAAAGACGGTAAATACAGCCTGTACTGCGCTGTCATCGTCAAGAAAGTAGATGCAAAAACTCTGGGTAAAACCGGCCTGAATGAGTTATTGCGCACAATCGACTAAACTTAGAAATAGCGGGTATTGTTTTAAAAAATAACCCGCTATTTTTTTATCTTCTAAACGGCAAACTGTGCAATTAATCAATGATTAAAGCCGCCGTTCAGTTCATCATGACACTCTGATTTTCTCCTAAACGAAGGTGGCGCTATGTATGACAATCTGAAAAGCCTGGGCATTAATAATCCCGACGATATTGATCGTTACAGCCTGCGTCAGGAGGCCAATAACGATATTCTGAAGATCTATTTCCGCAGAGATAAAGGCGAGTTTTTTGCTAAAAGCGTGAAGTTTAAATACCCGCGCCAGCGTAAAACCATCGTTGCCGATAATGCCGGTCAGGGTTATAAAGAAATTCATGAGATCAGCCCAAATCTGCGCTATGTGATTGATGAGCTGGATCAAATCTGTCAGCGTGATCAGGTAGAAGTGGATCTGAAACGTAAAATTCTGGATGACTTACGCCATCTTGAATCTGTCGTGGCGAATAAAATTTCTGAGATTGAATCTGATCTGGAAAAACTCACCAACGGCCGCTGATAAATTCCGGTCAGAAGATGTGAATACAAAAAAGGTCAGGCGTTTGCCTGACCTTTTTTATTTCTTGCGCGCAGAACGGCAAAGGGTGTGACGTTATTTAAGCAACTGTCCCCATTTTTCCACCCACGGAATCGCAACGGTTTCCGGTTCGGCAGTTTCCATGGCGTCAATTTCCAGCATTTCGCCAATGCGCGATGCGCCTTGTTCCTGCAATAAATCATCCAGCTTATGGCCGCCGCCACAGAAATGATCGTAGCTGATATCACCCAGCGCAATCATGCCGTAACGCAACTCCGGCTGATAGCCCACGGTGTCACGGATGGCGACATACAAAGGCGCGATGCTGTCCGGCAAATCCCCCTGACCGGTAGTGGACGTCACAATCAGCACAAAGTGATGACGGTAGTATTGCCAGGCTTCAAGCGTGCCTTCTTCAAACAGTTTCACGTCATGACCCTGGCCTTTCAGCACGGTTTCCGCTTCCTCTGCCACCAGTAACGCATTGCCGTATACCGTACCGACAAAAATTCCGACTTCTGCCATGGGTTTCACTCCTGTGTGATGCCAATATTTCAATCAAAGGGACTAAATTTGTGCACTATCCTGACGGCAAGTTTCTGCAAACTCAACCCTTTCAAGCTCAGGGATTTTTCCCTGCCAGCCAAACTGTGTCACCACATTTTGCCAGCGATGATCCCAGCGCGCCTGAATCGACAACGGCTCACCCGTAACCGGATGAGGCAATTGCATATGACTGGCGTGCAGCATCAGCCCGGAACAGCCGAAATGCTGCGTCATACCCCGGTTTTGCTTTAAATCACCGTGCGCACTGTCTCCGATTATCGGGTGACGCAAATGCGACATATGCCTGCGCAGCTGATGTTTACGACCGGTTTCTGGTTTCAGTTCAACCAGGCTATAACGCGCCGTATCATAACGACCAACAGCCACGGGCATCTCGACCTGAGCCACCACGCGATAATGCGTGACCGCAGGCTGTGGCGCTTTATCCGGACTGGCAAACTTATCGGCGATTTTATCAAGCTCTTCTGTCAGCGCGTAATCGAGGGTACCGTCTTGCGGCACATACCCGCGAACCACGGCATGATACATCTTGCTCATCTGGTTATTTTCAAACTGCTGCGACAGTAAACGCGCCACGTCACTGGACAGCGCCAGCAGCAAAACGCCCGACGTCGGCTTATCCAGCCGGTGAACCGTAAACACATGCTGACCAATCTGATCACGCAATGTTTGCATCACAAACACCGTTTCATGGCGGTCCAGCCAGCTGCGGTGAACCAGCATACCCGCAGGTTTATTTACTGCGATAAGATGTTCGTCCTGATACAAAATTTCCAGCATGTCAGTCTTCTATGTTCAGCAAATCGTCGAGGCGTTGCAGCTGAGTCAGCAAACGGAGTGCTTCAGGCATCGCCACTTCAAAATAGGGGGTGATAGCAAAACGGGTTGGCATTGGTGTCTGGGCCTCCAGCAACGCGTACATACGGGGAACCAGCACCCATTGGAGCCATTGTTCAGCAGACAGGGTATCCACTGAAAACGGCTCTTTGCTTTCAAAGGCTTCCGCTTCCGGCGGCGTGGCGTGCCACAATTTTTCATCACGCATGACCTGCTCGATATCTTCTAAAATCTGGCGAACCTGGTTTTCTATATTCATCAATGACTCTCTTCGTTCATGGCCCCGGGCAGCCTCCGCCGGGGGGCGCAAAGCATAACATTGAAGGACTGATGCCCCAACTTTCTGCATCCTATCCAATTTATCTATCCAACCATAAGTTTTTCGTGGTAGCGATAAACGCCCGTTACGGGCAAACTACCGCCACTTTTTTCTTTACAGATCTGTCCACATGTCCGCACAACACATTCAAAAAGCACACGCAACACCGGCAAAAGCCATGCTGGCCTCCGTCACCGGCTACGCCATGGACGGATTTGATTTACTGATCCTCGGTTTCATGCTCCCGGCTATTACCAGCGAATTTGGTTTGTCTTCCTCACAAAGTGGTTCGCTGGTGACCTGGACCCTGATTGGTGCCGTACTGGGCGGCGTCATTTTCGGGCCCATCAGCGATCGTTTCGGCCGCATCCGGGTACTGACCTTCACCATTCTGATGTTCTCCCTGTTCACCGGTTTATGCGCTTTCGCACAAGGGTACTGGGATTTACTGATCTATCGCACGCTGGCCGGTGTCGGGCTGGGCGGTGAATTTGGTATCGGCATGGCGCTGATTGCAGAAGCGTGGCCGGCGGAAAAACGTAACCGCGCCTCGGCCTATGTCGGCATGGGCTGGCAGCTCGGCGTGCTAATGGCCGCCTTCCTGACACCGATGTTGTTGGGCATTATCGGCTGGCGCGGTATGTTCCTGGTCGGACTGTTACCGGCGCTGGCCTCTTTCCTTATCCGCCGCACAATGGGCGAACCGGAAGCCTTCGTAAAACACACTGCCAGCAATAATGATGGCTCACTGTTTAGCCGCATTAAGTTACTGTTCCGCGATAAAGCCACGACCAAAGCCAGCATCGGCATTCTGATCCTGTGCTCTGTTCAGAACTTTGGTTATTACGGGCTGATGATCTGGATGCCGAGTTATCTGTCGAAAAACTTTGGCTTCTCACTGACCAAATCTGGCCTGTGGACCGCCGTGACGGTTGTCGGTATGACCTTCGGCATCTGGCTGTTCGGCATGTTGTCGGATCGTTTCCCACGCTGGAAAATCTTCCTGATTTATCAGATTGGCGCTGTCGTGATGGTAGTGTGTTACGCGCAGTTGTCTGACCCGACGCTGATGTTGTTCGCAGGCGCGCTGATGGGGATGTTCGTGAATGGCATGATTGGCGGTTACGGCGGCCTGATTTCCGATCTCTATCCGGTACGTGTCCGGGCGACAGCCCAGAATCTGTTATTTAATCTCGGACGTGGCGTCGGTGGTTTTGGCCCGCTGGTGATTGGCATGCTGGTGGCACAGGTGTCATTTACCGCAGCAATTACCTTGCTGGCCGCGATTTATCTGCTGGATATTTTTGCCACTTTATTCCTGTTGCCGAAAAAGCAGGGGCAGGATGATGTCTTGGGGGCGATCGGCTGAGGAATGGCTGGCGCTTTTGGGCTGGAAGGAAGATTTTACAGAAGTAATTTTTATAGACATAAAAGTTGGGGGCACTGTTTTCACAGTGCCCCCGGTTCGTTTTATAGCAATCCAGCTACCTGAGTGCTCCCTGCTCAATCCCTGAAAACTTTTCCTGCGGTTATCCTAACCGGCTGTCCTTTGCATCGTCCAACTTTCATCCTGACTGTCTGTCCTAAGTCATCCTGACTGATGTCCCTTGGTCATCTGTGACCCGCTCAGCTTCCTTTGTGAGCTCTCTTCTCCGTCCTGGAGGTGTCCCTGGTTTCGTCCTGAAACATCCTGGCATAATCCGATGCCGTCCTGACTCTTCCTGAGCCGTCCCCTTTTTTATGAATCAGCCATCATCCTGATGTTCTGCTTCATGCTTCCTTAGTGCCTGACTAGAATCGTTGATTTCGGCCTTGGGGGCAAGGCAGGCTGTAAGCCAACCTCGGCGGGCGTAAGCTGTCTCACAACCAATAAATCAAACAACTAATTGATTTTATTTATGAAAATTATTTTAACCAGGAAGTAATTAAGTCAAATTAGCGAGATCTCTTACAGCCTTTGTGAGAGATCTCTCACACGCTTGTGAGCCATTTGTGCTCTGCGGGATGGGTCGTTCAGATGATGTTGCTCAGGCGGGACAAACAGCGGTCAGCATTGTAAGGAATTCTGATAACGATGGCGAGAGTATAGTTCGTTTTTTACTGCCGAACTGTTCCAGCACGACATTACCGGTCACATTGCATAACGAAACCAGATCCAGCTCGGAATCTGTGGTCGCCAGAAAAAGGGTGGGGGTCAGCTTCAGCCTCTTTTGCGTGACCAGATGCCCGATCAGATTTTCCTGCAAGCGGGTGAAATCTTCCTGGCTCCAGACCTGCAACAACGTCAGCGGATTTCCCTGCCAGCTGGCGGTCATGTCCCCTGCATACTGTGTCGTGTAAAACTCATGCGCCTCGGGACGCAGCTGTAATTCCAGCGCCCGTTCTACATTTTGCAAGGTCGCATCTGGGGTAAACGTCTGTGTTAGCCAGAAGACCTTGTCTTCATCTGTTTTGACCACGCACGGCGAATCCACACCAAAAAGGGCTTCACTGGCGGGCGGCATGCCGGTTTCCTGTTGCCAGAGATCGACATAACGTTGAGTAAATTCACGCAATGCTACAGAAACTTCAGACTCCATAATTCTCTCATCTTCCGGTAAGGCTGGGGTAAACTAGGGATTATTCTCTATTGTACCTATTTCGTAAGGTGACAGCATGTCCTCATATCAGGATAACCCCGCCCTGGCGCAACTGACGCTGGGTAAAAGTACGGCTTATGTCGATCAATACGACGCGTCTTTATTGCAGGCTGTTCCGCGCAGCATGAACCGTGAACCGCTGGGTTTATATCCGGACAACTTACCGTTTCATGGCGCAGATATCTGGACGCTGTATGAACTGTCGTGGCTCAATGCCAAAGGCCTGCCGCAGGTTGCCGTGGGTGAAATCAGTCTGAATGCCAACAGCCAGAATCTGATCGAATCCAAAAGCTTCAAGCTCTATCTGAACAGCTTCAACCAGACCGTTTTCGCGGACTGGCAGGCGGTCAAGGAAACATTAACCCGTGATTTAAGCACCTGCGCGCAAGGCGAAGTCACGGTGAGCGTCAGCCGTCTGTCTGAGATTGAAGGTTCAGCGGTTGGGCATTTTGACGGTGTTTGCATTGATGAGCAGGATATTGAGATCGACAGTTACGAGTTCAGCACGGATTATCTGGCCAATGCTAAAGGTGCTGAGATCGTTGAAGAATCGCTGGTCAGTCATCTGCTGAAATCCAACTGCCTGATCACCCATCAGCCAGACTGGGGTTCCGTTCAGGTCCAATATCGCGGCCCGAAAATCGACCGTGAAGCGCTGCTGCGTTACCTGGTTTCTTTCCGCCATCACAATGAATTCCACGAACAATGCGTTGAACGCATCTTTAATGATTTGCTGCGTTTCTGCCAGCCGGAAAAGCTTGCCGTTTATGCGCGCTATACACGCCGCGGTGGTCTGGACATCAATCCATGGAGATCCAACTTCCCGTTTGAACCTGCAACTGCGCGACTTGTCAGACAATAATGCGAGACGTTGCTCAAGAACTGAGCTAACGCTCTGTCAGCATTGGTAAAAGCCTGATGACGGGGTTACTGTTAAATCGCGTACGGCGCAAAAAATATGATCCGAAAAATCATGCGCCGCAATCAGGTAGCAGAAAGAATCACTGCACCCGTTGGTGTCAAGGAGCAACTTTGATTACACATATCAGCCCGTTAGGCTCAATGGATTTGTTGTCGCAACTGGAAGTCGACATGCTCAAACGTACTGCGAGCAGCGACCTCTATCGTCTTTTCCGAAATTGTTCACTGGCCGTGCTTAACAGCGGCAGCCAGACTGACAGCAGTAAAGAGCTTCTCGACCGTTACGAAAGCTTTGATATCAATGTGCTGCGCAGAGAGCGTGGCGTGAAACTGGAACTGGTAAACCCACCGGAAGACGCATTTGTGGATGGCCGGATTATCCGCTCATTACAGGCCAACCTGTTTGCTGTACTGCGCGATATTCTGTTCGTGAGCGGGCAAATCGACAACGCCGGTCGTTTTCAGCACCTGAATACCAAAAACTCAGCGCATCTGACCAATCTGGTGTTCTCTATCTTACGCAATGCCCGCGCCCTGCATCTGGATGAAGATCCGAACATGGTGGTTTGCTGGGGCGGACATTCAATTAATGAAATTGAATATCAGTATGCCCGTAACGTCGGTAGTCAGTTGGGTCTGCGTGAACTGAACATTTGTACTGGCTGTGGCCCGGGCGCAATGGAAGCCCCGATGAAAGGCGCCGCCGTCGGCCACGCGCAACAGCGCTACAAAGCCGGCCGCTTTATCGGCATGACAGAACCGTCGATTATTGCTGCTGAGCCGCCTAATCCACTGGTCAACGAACTGATCATCATGCCGGATATCGAAAAACGGCTTGAGGCGTTCGTGCGCATTGCGCACGGGATCATTATCTTCCCTGGCGGTGTAGGTACCGCAGAAGAATTACTGTATTTGCTGGGCATTCTGATGGATCCGGAAAACAGCGATCAGGTTTTACCGCTGATCCTCACCGGCCCGAAAGAAAGCGCCGATTACTTCCACGTTCTCGATGCCTTCATTAAAGAAACGCTGGGTGAAGAAGCCTGTAAGTTCTACACCATCATCATCGATGATCCGACAGAAGTTGCCCGTCAGATGAAACGCGCCATGCCGCTGGTGAAAGAAAACCGTCGTAACAGCGGAGATGCCTACAGTTTCAACTGGTCGATTCGCATTGCGCCCGATTTGCAGCACCCGTTCGAACCGAATCATGAAAACATGGCGAACCTGAATCTTTATCCTAACCAGCCACCGCAGGAACTGGCCGCCGCACTGCGCCGCGCCTTCTCCGGTATTGTGGCCGGTAACGTAAAAGAATTTGGGATCCACGCTATCGAAAAACATGGTCGCTTCAAGCTGCACGGCGACCCGGCATTAATGAAAAAAATGGACAGCCTGCTGCAAGGTTTCGTCGCCCAGCACCGTATGAAATTGCCGGGCAGCGCATATATTCCTTGCTATGAGATTTGTGCCTGATCGACTGATCACACGGCAAGTCACACTTCTAAAGCAGATCTAAGGGCGACGCGAGTCGCCTTTATTATGGAGATTAACATGGCAATACATCTGCTGATTATTGATGCCCTGAACCTGATCCGCCGTATCCATGCGGTTCAGGGTTCGCCTTGTCTGATTACCTGCCAGAACGCCATAGGTCAGTTGATTCAACATACTCAGCCCACACATGCCGTTGCCGTATTTGACGAAGATGACCGGGCAGACAGTTGGCGTCATCAGTGTCTGCCCGACTACAAAGCCGGACGCTCACCAATGCCAGATAATCTGGTTGCGGAAATGCCCAGCCTGAAAGCCGGTTTTGAAGGGCTAGGCATTGCCTGCTGGCATTCTGCCGGTAATGAAGCGGACGACCTGGCGGCAACACTGGCCGCGAAAGTGTCATCCGGCGGCCATCAGGTCACCATCGTTTCAACCGATAAAGGGTACTGTCAGTTACTGGCACCCAATATTCAGATCCGTGATTACTTCCAGAAACGCTGGCTGGATATGCCGTTTGTTCAGGAAACGTTTGGCGTATTGCCACAGCAACTCACCAATTACTGGGGTCTGGCCGGGATCAGCAGCAGTAAAATCCCGGGAGTGCCGGGAATAGGCCCGAAGACGGCGGTCACGTTACTGACGCAGACCGGATCGCTGGATGAGCTTTACGACAATCTGGAAGGCGTGCCGGAAAAATGGCGTAAAAAACTCGAAGAGCACTGTGAACTGGCGTATGCCTGCAAACGTGTATCAACGCTGCAAACCGACGTCGCGCTGGATGGCAATTTGCAGCAACTGCGCTTGCCATAAAAAAGCACTTCTCAAACGCAAGTGCTCAGGAAGGATACTCTGAATAATTTGAATTGCAGGCAGGTGGCAAGTAAGTGATTCGGGCTAACGCACGCAGCCAACGCCCCTGCAGTTCAAAGTATGACGAGTATCAGCGATCGCGCTCGTCGCGACGTCCGCCAATAGCCGACCAGAAACGGCGGATATGCACGGTGACTTCTTCGCGATCGTGATAAAGCTGCTTCGCGAAGATCTCGGCATTCACGCCATTTTCTTTCAGACGTTCGTCGATGCGTTCAAGAATATTAGAGACTTCTTCGTAACGCTTTTTCATCGGCAACTTCAGGTTAAAGATCGCCTCACGGCACCAGCCGTTGACCAGCCAGTCACACATCAGCGCAGCCACTTTAGCCGGTTTTTCGACCATGTCACACACCAGCCAGTAGTTCTTAGTGCTGGTGGATTTGTAACGGAAGCCGTCTTCACGCAGATGAATCACCTGACCGGTTTCCATCAGGCTGGGTGCCATCGGACCGTTGTCGACAGCCGTGACCATCATGCTGCGTTGTGTCAGCTGATACGTCCAGCCGCCAGGACACGCGCCTAAATCCACCGCGTACATGCCACTTGCCAGACGTTCATCCCACTCATCAGCCGGAATAAAGACATGGAAAGCTTCTTCCAGTTTCAGCGTTGAACGGCTTGGCGCTTCGGAAGGAAACTTGAGGCGCGGAATACCCATATAGAACGGTGAATTGTTATTGCTGTAGGAATACCCCACATAGCAGCAACCCGGGGCGATAAAGAACACATGCACTACCGGACGCAGCGCATTCTCTTTCTTGCCCAGCACTTTGCATTCGCGCATCGCGGAACGCAGCGGCACAGTCAGTTTGCGGCAGAACTTGGTCAGCTCTTTGCTTTCATTGGTATCAGGCACTTCAACGCGAAGCTCACCACCGTTGGTAATCACGTTCTGAACCATGCCGACAATCGGAGAAACACGATCTTCCGGCGGCAAATCTTTCAGCAACTCTCCCACCACGATCAACTGACGGGCAAAAATCAGCTCGCGGAAGGGCAGTTCTTTGGCGATACGGTCAGCATCATCTGGTTGATAGCATTCAAACAGCACATAACCGCTGTTTTCTTTCACGCGGGCAAAACCGAAGATTTCCATCTTCGCAGCTTTGTCAGTAATTTCTGCTGCGCATTCTTTTTCAAAACCCTGACGGCAGTAGAGAGCAAGTTTATTCATGGCGTTCGGCCTTTTTCTTCAGGCGCAATGCGCCGATCAACAACAAAATCCAACCGACCAGGAACAAGGTACCGCCAATCGGAGTGACAAAAACGAACAAACGGAGATGTGACAGCGCCAGACAATAAAGGCTGCCGCTGAATAAAACGGTTCCCAGCGCTAAAAAGGCGCTGCTCCAGTAGAACCACACATTGCGCTGGCGCTGCATCGCAACACCCAGAATCATCACTACCAGCGTATGAATGCTTTGATAAGTTAACCCGGTATGGATCCATGCCATTTCCGCTTCGCCGAGCGACTGGCTCAACACATGTGCGCCAAACGCACCGAAAGCGACGTAGATAAAACCGCTGATAGCGGCGAAAATCAACATTGAACGACTGGTCATTATGCGTTACCTGTTATCGTTATTTGCTGATGAAAACCTGATTAATCAATCCCATCAGCAGACTCAGGACTTTCTATCCCCAGGAATCAGGCCTCACGCCTGATCGAAACGAAAGCGCAGTTTTTCCTGCTCGCTGGCTGCACGGGCGAGGATCCACTGACGAAAGGCGGCTATTTTACCCAGTTCTGCCTGACTGTCATGACAAACCAGATAAAAAGCATTTTTACTAATTAAAACTTCACTGAACGGACACACCAGACGTCCGGCCTCAATCTCAGTCTGTGCCATGACATTATTCACCAGCGCAATACCCTGCCCGTGAACGGCGGCCTGAACCACCATCGCACTGTGGCTGAAAATAGGCCCCTGCTGCACATTCACCTGCTGCAACCCAAGCTGTTTGGTGTACGCCAGCCAGTCCCGACGGGAAGCATCGTGCAGCAGTGTGTGATGACTTAAATCGGCGGGTTCCTTCAGCGGATTATCCCCCATCAGCAACGAAGGAGAGCAAACCGGCAGTAAATACTCCGCATACAATCGCTCTGCCCGTAGCCCCGGCCAGTTACCCCGACCATGGAATATGGCGACGTCGACATCGTCGGCCAATTTATCTTCTTCACGGTCTACCGCCTGAATGCGTACATCGATGCCCGGATAAGCTGAGTTAAAGCCAGACAATCTTGGCACCAGCCATTGAATCGCAAAACTGGGCGGTAAACTGACGGTCAGCGCGCCTTTGGCACTGCGTGCCTGAAGTTTACGTGTGGCCTCATTCAGAGCAGAGAATATCTCTTTGATATCCAGATAATAGCTCTGCCCTTCTTCGCTCAGTAACAAAGAGCGATTGCGGCGGCGAAACAGTTTTAACCCTAAAAAGTCCTCAAGTGACTTAATCTGGTGGCTAACAGCGGCCTGCGTGACGAACAATTCCTCGGCAGCCTTAGTAAAACTAAGGTGACGCGCTGCGGCATCAAACACCCGCAGAGAATTCAAAGGCGGTAAACGTTTTGACATAGAATGGATACTTCTTATTCGCCGGTTAGCGGAACGCCTGTCCGTGGGTTTAGGTATTAGTTTTTTTAATCCGAGACATTATAATTTGTCCGTTGAGGATGTACAGGCAAAAACCTATAGTGGCGCCACTTCCTGAGCCGGAACGAAAAGTAGATTGGTATGAGGATGCTGAAATACTTTTGGCTTGTGGTTGTGATGTTGTGTTTGCAATTGTCTGGCAATCCAGACGCGTAGCTTGAATGCTACAAACTTTTCACTTCCTGTACATTACCCTGTCTGTCCAAAGTGATTTTTTAGCACCGCAATTTGCGGTGCTTTTTTTTGCTTTTTTTGCTGCATAAAGGACGTAAAGAAAACACCAGGCAGCAGAATGGCGAGCGCATAATGTGACAAAACCGGCTTCCTCGCAAGAGGAGCCGGTTTTGTCACAAAGCAAAATGTGAGGTTACCTGAGCGACTGACTCAAGGTGTTCACGTCAGGAATCAGTTCCCTTCTGCCATTTCTTTGATTTCAGATTTATTGATCTGCTGCTTATTGCCATACGCATCGGTATAACTGATCATACCGGTATCACTGTCGGTGCTAGGTTTGCCTTCAGCAACAATGGTGCGGCCATCGTTGGTATGCATCACGTAGTTGCTCGAACAGGCGGCAAGTGTTGTCGTCAACAGTGCAGCTGAAATTACGGCGGCGATCTTCTTCATCATAGACTCCTTGCAGATTAATATGCTTCAAATTCCTGGTTAGACTCCAGGCTAATGCTTCTAGTCTTCGTAATTCAGCATAACAAACCTCTGATGAATTTCCAGGTAACCATTCCTAAAATGAATAAGCGGCTTGTGTTACAGATAAACCTGTATTTTTAACTCAGGCCGAAGGATCTGATTTCGTATGACTGATTTTAACCCCGCAGATTTTCGTCAACAGTTTCCTGCGCTATCTCAGGGGCAATGTTATCTCGACAGTGCCGCCACCGCCCTGAAGCCGCAGGCGGTGATCGAGGCCACTGTAAATTTCTACTCTCAGGAAGGAGCCACCGTGCACCGCAGCCAGTATCATGCGGCGCAAACCCTGACAGATAACTACGAGCAGGCCAGAAGGCTGGTGGCGCAGTGGATCAACGCGCCGCATTCCGCAGATATCGTCTGGACGCGGGGAACCACGGAGTCCATAAATCTGGTGGCACAAAGCTGGCTGCGCCCGCGGCTGCAACCGGGTGATGAAATTATTGTCAGTCAGGCGGAACATCACGCTAACCTCATTCCGTGGCTGATGGTCGCACAACAATGTCAGGCGCGGGTGATCACGCTGCCAGTGGATGAGTGCGGCATTCCTGATATCACCGCCCTTTCCGCCCTGCTGAACAACAAAACCCGCTTGCTGGCACTGACGCAAATGTCGAATGTTACCGGCGGAATACCCGATATAGCCCGTGCCGTTGAACTGGCACACGCTAACGCCACGCCCGTTCTGATCGATGGCGCACAAGGCGTTGTTCATTGTCCGCCAGACGTTCAACAACTCGATATCGACTTTTATGCCTTCTCCGGCCATAAGCTTTACGGACCGACAGGCATCGGCGTGCTGTATGGCAAAACTGAATTACTCGAGAATATGGCACCGTGGCAGGGCGGCGGGAAAATGCTGACCCAGGCTTCCATGACCGGTTTTATACCGCAGGCCGTGCCCCACCGCTTCGAAGCGGGTACGCCTAACATTGCCGGTGTGATCGGGATGTCAGCAGCGCTGAAATGGTTAAAAACCGTAGATCTGCAAGCAGCAGAGAAATATACACAAAATCTGGCGAGTCTGGCTGAAGAGCAGCTTACGCAGATTGAGGGTTTCCGCAGTTTCCGCTGTCAGAATGCCTCACTTCTGGCATTCGATATCGCCGGTGTACATCACAGTGACCTTGTGACATTGCTGGCTGAACAAGGCATTGCCTTGCGCGCCGGACAGCATTGCGCCCAGCCATTGATGGATGCTCTGGGCATCAGCGGCACATTACGGGCTTCATTTGCGCCGTATAATAATGAACAGGACGTTATACGGCTGGTCAGGGCAGTAAAATATGCTTTCGATCTGTTAGCCGACTAATTCATTCTTTGGGGAATACCATGTTAGCGCCACATCCTTTCGGCCATGAGATCACTGAATCCTCACTGACCGAAAAATTCGCGTCATTCCGTCAGTGGGAAGACCGCTACCGTCAGTTAATCCTGCTGGCGAAATCTTTGCCGCCGCTGGATACGACGCTGAAAACGCCGGAAAATGAGCTGTCTGGTTGTGAAAACCGGGTATGGCTAGGCGCGGAAAAAGCGGTGAATGGAACAATGCATTTCTATGGTGACAGCGAAGGAAGGATCGTTAAAGGTTTGCTGGCAGTGCTACTGACCGCCGTGGAAGGCAAAACGCCAGACGAGATTTTAATGCGGGATCCGCTGGCGCTGTTTGATGTATTGGGATTGCGTGAGCAACTGAGTACCAGCCGCTCCAGCGGGCTTCATGCGCTGGCAGAAGGCGTAATCGCCCTGGCTCGTCAGGCTGCCTGAGCCTGACGCTGCGCCTTAGCCATCATCTTCTTCAGTACGTGGGATACCGCGACAAAACCAAACGTCGCGGTAACCATCGTTGCAGCCCCAAAACCAGACGCGCAATCCATGCGTTTAGGGCCTTCTGCGCTTGCCTTTGCAGCACATACCGAGCCATCAGCCTGCGGATACATCAACGGCTCGCTGGAAAACACACAGTCAATTCCGAGCTTACCTTTGCTGTTTTTCACCACGTTGAAATCATTTTTCAGACGTTCACGCAGTTTTGCCGCCAGCGGATCCTGAATGGTTTTCGCCAGATCCACGACAGCAATTTGGGTCGGATCAATCTGACCACCCGCACCGCCCGTCGTCACCACCGGAATTTTATAACGACGGCAATAGGCCAGCAGCGCGGCTTTAGGCCGGACGCTGTCGATAGCATCAATGACATAGCTGAATCCGTGATCGAGCATCTCAGCCACGTTATCCGGCGTAATAAAATCATCAATGCAGGTGACTTTGCACTCCGGATTAATCGCCAGAATGCGCTGCGCCATAATTTCCGTTTTTGCCTGCCCGACGTTTTCACGTAACGCATGGATTTGACGGTTGGTGTTGGTCACACACACATCATCCATATCAATCAGCGTGATCGCGCCAATACCGGTGCGGGCCAGCGCTTCCGCAGCCCATGACCCCACTCCGCCAATACCAATCACACAGATATGCGCCTGCGAGAACAGCTCCAGCGATTGCTGACCATAAAGCCGGGCAGTTCCGCCAAAACGTTGCTGATAAGCGTCGGAGTAAGTCGCTGTCATGAAAAGATAAACCTCAGTGCGTTCGAAGACTTTGTCGTTTGAAATCTAGTTGGATGGCGCGTATGCCGTGAACAACGGCTTGCCGTTCTGCGCTGATTTTAACACCCAGACGCGTCCATAGTGATTATAAAATCCTGCGGAGTGGCCAGCGTCAGGACCAATCCCCTGATACATATCGAAATGTTGTCCTTTAATCGCACCACCAACATCCAGTGCGACCATCAGACGCATATGATATTTACCGGTAAACTTGCCTTTATCGTTAAGCTCCGGCACTTCCGCCAGCAAGGTAGTACCCGCCGGGATCAGCGAACGGTCAGAAGCTACAGAGGCTTTGGCAATCAGCGGCACACCGCTGGCACCGCGAACTGGCGCGAAAGGTTCAGGCTTGAAGAAAACGAATGACGGATTCTGTTCCAGCAATTCACGCACTTCTGCCGGGCTGTGAGTATCTGCCCACTGGCGGATCGCCTGCATAGACATATTCTCACGCGCCACTTCACCGCGGTCGATCAGCACTTTGCCGATACTGCGGTAAGCGTGACCATTCTTGCCCGCATAACCGAAGAACATGAACGGGCGACCATCGCCGTAATCGACATAACCGCTGCCCTGTACTTCCATCATAAAGTTATCCATCAGGGAGTTGGTCCAGGCCACCACATAGTTATCACTCAGGGCACCGGAGTAAATCGAAGCACGATCGGGCAGACGACCGCGTTTAGGCGGCATACGGTAAAGCGGATACTGGAATTCGCCCTGACGGGTATAGCGCGCCTGCACAACTGGCGTGTAATAGCCAGTCAGTTGCACGTTACCAAAATTGTCAGCACCTTCCATCTGATAGGCGCTGATGCCGTACTGGCTAAGATTGCGGGTATCAGCCCCGGAGCGCAGCCATTGTTCAACAGCCTGGAATGTCGTGTTATTACGGCCATATAAAGAAGAAGAGGCAATTTGTACCGCAGCGACCTGATTAGAGTAATCCAGCGCATTTACCGGCTTGCCTGTAGCATTGGGCTCATTCACATATTCAAGCGCATTATCCAGACGGCCATCTTTATACTGCTGGCCCCGGTCAGTCGGTCGCGAAGAACACCCCGCCAACACCGCTAACACCAGACCACCCAGCAGATATTTACTCCAACGTCCTTTCATTATTCCGCGCTCTCTTACTTTCAGGGAAATGGCTGGCGAAACGATAACAAACGCCCTATCAGAAAGGAATTACCACAGCCGAAAAAAGTGTACTGAGCCAAATTGAACACCAAACGGCGATTTTGTGCATAAAAAGCCAGCAACTAAGTGCTTTATTTGAATAAATTCAAAAAAGGGTTGCACGAAATCTCATGGGGAGTATAGTTCGCCTCCATCGGACGCGGGGTGGAGCAGCCTGGTAGCTCGTCGGGCTCATAACCCGAAGGTCGTCGGTTCAAATCCGGCCCCCGCAACCAATTCGATATCGATGCACTTAATGCCCGGTTGAATTGTACGATGAATTAAAGCAGTATACGGACGCGGGGTGGAGCAGCCTGGTAGCTCGTCGGGCTCATAACCCGAAGGTCGTCGGTTCAAATCCGGCCCCCGCAACCAATTCGAGACAGACGCATAAAGATGCTCAGTTCGAATAATGTGATGAAATAAAGCAGTAAACAGTAGTGACGGACGCGGGGTGGAGCAGCCTGGTAGCTCGTCGGGCTCATAACCCGAAGGTCGTCGGTTCAAATCCGGCCCCCGCAACCAACTACTAAAAATCAGTGAAAAACATCAGGCACCCTAACGGGTGTTTTTTTGTATCTGAATTCCGGCGAAGCGCGGAATAATCACCCCGCCCCCGCGCGACTCATCCCATCGTCGACATCCCGCCTTGTGCGAAATACGCTTTGATCCCGGCCAGAATTGACTCCGCCACCTGCTGCTGAAAATGCGCAGTCCGCAATTTTTTCTCTTCATTAATGTTACTGATAAACGCCGTTTCGACCAGAATCGACGGAATATCCGGCGCTTTCAATACCGCGAATCCGGCCTGATCCACTTTATTTTTGTGCAGATGATTAATCTTTCCCATGCGCGTCAGCACTTCTTTGCCAAATTTCAGGCTATCGCTGATGGTTGCCGTCTGAACCAGATCAAACATCGTGTGATCCAGATACCGGTCGCCACTTTTACTGACGCCGCCTATCAGGTCAGATTCATTCTGCGTTTGTGCGAGAAAACGTGCTGCGGAACTGGTGGCGCCTTTGGTCGACAACGCAAAAACCGATGAGCCTCTTGCTGCCCGACTGGTAAAGGCATCTGCGTGGATAGAGATAAAAAGGTCTGCCCGCAGTTTTCGTGCCTTTGCCACGCGGACTTTGAGCGGAATAAACACGTCTTCATTGCGGGTCATATGCGCTTTCATATTGGGTTCACGCGCAATCAGCTTCTGTAATCTGCGGCCAATCTGCAACACGACATCTTTTTCACGGGTCTTGTATTTGCCAATAGCTCCCGGATCTTCACCGCCATGGCCGGGATCAAGCATAATCACCAGCGGCCGGCTTCGCCCCGCCTGGCCGTCTTTCTTCGTTTCCGGCGGTAACGTTCTCGCGACATCTCCGCGGTTGTAATCTTCCAGTAACGCCAGCAGCGGATCATCCTGAGCACTGATCTCACCTTCTTGCGGATACAAATCAACCACCAGCCGGTTATGGAATTCAGCGACCGGTTTCAGCGTGAAGACATGCGGATTGATTGTACGCTTTAGCTCAAACACCAGACGCACCGTTTTGGTATCAAACTGCCCCACCCGCGCCTGCCGGATGTAAGGATCACTTTGCTGGATTTTTTCACCCAGTCCCTTGAGCACACTGTTGAGATGCACGCCTTCGATATCCACCACAACGCGTGGCGGATCACTGAGCAGAAACTGCTTATATTTTAAGGGCGTGCTGGATTCGAGGGTGATTCGGGTATAAGTAGACGAGGGCCAGATGCGTACGGCAATAACCTGTGAGCTGGCCGCAAAACCTACTTTACTCACGCTGAGCATCCAGGAAGCAGCTACGGTTTGCAGGAGGCGTCATCTTCCGGGATTGTGAGTATCGTCAGTCATGCAGTCTCAAAAAGGTCCAAAAGTTAAAAAAAGATGATAAAAAACTCAATTTACGAATTCTAACGAATCATATCCTGCATGTCATTCCTAAACATTTAGTCTATTTATCAATTTGTTGTATGTTTGTGATAGGGGTTAAAACAAAAACAGAGATTTCTTACTTGCCACAGGGCCATAAAAGAATAAAAATACAAAAATTACGAATAAAAATTCATACGAGGTTTTGCCGTGAAGGAACGTAGTACTGAACTGGTCCAGGGATTTCGCCACTCAGTTCCCTATATAAATGCTCACCGTGGCAAAACATTCGTTGTCATGCTCGGTGGAGAAGCCATTGAACATGAGAATTTCAGCAATATTGTCAATGATATCGGCCTGTTACACAGCTTAGGCATCCGTCTGGTGGTTGTTTATGGCGCCCGACCGCAGATTGATGAGAACCTTTCTGAGCATAATTACGAACCGATTTATCATAAAAACATCCGCGTCACCGATGCCCGCGCGCTCGAACTGGTTAAGCAAGCCGCAGGTCTGCTGCAGCTCGATATCACAGCGCGGCTGTCAATGAGTCTGAATAATACGCCACTTCAAGGTGCACACATCAACGTCGTCAGCGGCAACTTTATTATTGCTCAACCGCTGGGCGTCGATGACGGTATTGATTACTGTCACAGCGGGCGTATCCGCCGTATTGATGAAGAAGCGATTCACCGTCAGCTCGACAGCAATGCCATTGTTTTGCTTGGCCCGGTGGCAGTTTCGGTTACCGGTGAAAGCTTCAACCTGACTTCTGAGGAAGTAGCGACACAACTGGCAATCAAACTGAAAGCGGAAAAAATGATCGGCTTCTGCTCTTCTCAGGGGGTAATCAACGAGGAAGGTAATATTATTTCCGAACTGTTCCCTAATGATGCACAGCAAAGAATTGATCAGATGGAATCCAGCGGTGACTATCTTTCTGGCACCGTTCGCTTCCTGCGCGGCGCGGTGAAAGCCTGCCGCAGTGGTGTACGTCGCAGTCACCTGATCAGTTATCAGGAAGACGGTGCGCTGGTTCAGGAACTGTTCTCGCGAGACGGTATTGGTACGCAAATCGTGATGGAAAGTGCCGAGCAAGTGCGTCGTGCAACCATCAACGACATCGGCGGCATTCTGGAACTTATCCGGCCGCTGGAGCAGCAGGGTATTCTGGTGCGTCGTTCCCGCGAACAGCTGGAAATGGAAATCGATAAATTTACCATTATCGAGCGGGATAACCTGACCATTGCCTGCGCAGCGCTTTACCCCTTCCATGATGAAGGGATTGGCGAAATGGCCTGCGTGGCGGTTCACCCGGACTACCGCAGCTCTTCACGCGGTGAAATGTTACTGCAACGCGTTGCCAGCCAGGCGAAACTTATGGGGCTGAACAGGCTGTTCGTACTGACGACCCGCAGTATTCACTGGTTCCAGGAACGTGGCTTCAAGCCAGCAGAAGTGGATGTGTTGCCGATTCAGAAACAAGAAATGTACAACTACCAGCGTCGCTCCAAAATACTGATCGCCGAACTGTAAAAATCTCACCACCTTTCCTCAGTGGTAAAAAAGGACGCTCTCGCGTCCTTTTTATTTTGCCTTGCACATCAGTACGTTATTTATCCGTGTGCGGTTCCAGCACCTGTTGCAACGTGGAGGTGTCAGGCCAGGTTTTAAAGCCCTCAGGCGCCGCATATTGTGGGGTCTTGCTGTCGTTGCCTGAGACCTGCGAAAGCATCGCCAGACCATCCTGCTTCATTACAGCCTGATCGAAATAATCCGCCAGTTGAGTTTGAGTCAGCCCGGCAATAACCCGGATCACATTCGTGCGGGTATCAAATTGCGGATTTCCGCGACTGAAATCATTCCCCAGACGGTCGGCTTCCTCATCTAGCGTCTGCGGATTTTGCTGCATTTCATGCACCAGTCCCTGTTTATATTGCAGAAACTCATCATCCTTCATTTCACGCAGACGTTTTTCTGCCTGCTGATAAAATGCCAGATAGCGCTGATACAGATAGTCAGGTTGCTTGCTGTTACTTTGCAGCAGGAAACCAATCCCCCACTGTTTTCCTACCGGAATAGGGAAAGCAAACACGGCATAACCCAGTTGTTCCTGTGTCCGAAGCTGGCTGTAGAACCATGGCTGAATAATCTGTCCCAACAATGCACTGTACGCCATGCTCTGAACTTCATCATAACCGGTGGGAACATATACCGCTGCCAGTGCTGAGTCCGAACTTGTCCCGATACGCTGGATATTTGCTTTCAGCGGCTGAGTCACTACAGCCTGCTTTCCGCGCCACCACCGTGTCCCATGCGCGCCCAGCTTTTGCATAATTTGCTGAGACATCGCTTTAACCTGATCAGCCGTCATGTTACCCACAACCATCATTTCCACGGCAGCATGGTGAACCAGTTGTTCACGGTAAGCGTTAACATCATCCAGTGTGATGGCGGAAACCAGCTTTTCACGCTCGCTGCGCTCGGTGTAAGGCACCCGCGAAAGTAACTGAACCGGTTGCAGCGCCAGCTCAAACGCTTTTCCTTTATCTGCTGAAGCTAAGCGTTCGAGATACCATGATTTCGCCTGATCAAGCTGTTCCTGAGTCGGTTTGAAATCGGGGTAGTTATCAACCAGTGCGGCCAGTAAATCAGGCAGACACTCGGTAAAACCTGTGGCAGTAAACTGCAAACCGTTATCCGGAGATGTCCCGAACGTGATCCCGCCAATGGATGCCTGATAACTCAGCTGATCAAAAGCCACGCCGGTGAGGTAATCCGTCAGGCCATAGAGCACCTGATTTTTAGCCGTGCTGAGCGACTGCTCATTGCGGAAAGAAACAGTCACATTGGCTTTAGGCTCATCAGCAAAATAACGGCTCGGCATGTAGAACACACGCAAACCCTTATCTTCAACCAGCAGCTCAGGTTTCGTCGCCGTCGAATCTTTAGTGACCAGCGTAAGTGAATCAGGAATGTACGGATTCAGCGCTGGCAGGGACAGCGAAATCCCCTTCCCCAACGTCTGCCACTGCGAGTAGGTTTGCGCGGAAACTTTATCAATTTCATATGGCGCATTAACGAAGTAGGCCACTTTATTGTGCGGCTCGTTCGGACTGATGATCCAGTAACGCGCATTTTGCGGCGTCATTTCTGTTAGACGTGACTCAATCGCTTTGGGGTCATACTGGTCAGTCAGATAAGGTGAGTCGAGAACGTGCTCGACAGGGACCCGCAACATGGTGTCCACCAGCCATTCGACATAATCCATATCACGCGTCAGCGCCGGATAGCGGAAGTCGAGCGCCATAACGTGGGCAATTTCATCAAAATAGGTTTTTTTGATGCCCTGAGCGCGTATTTCGTTGAGATAGTTGAAAATGGCTGCAATAACCGTATCGCGCTGCGCCAGTCCCTTATCAGTCAGGGAAACAGAGATATTGAATACGCCCATATTACGGTTAACCATCGGGTCCGCACCTGCGCTGATCCCATCGGCATAGCCTTGCTTCTGTAACCAGTCTGATAAGGTATTCGGGCTGCGGTTACCCATCAGATAGCTGATATAGGTGTCTGTTTTACTGCGAAAATGGGCACTATTATTATCAATTGCAAATTCAACCCGTAATTCTTTGCGCGGCTGTGCAGGAACGAAATGGATAAACTCACCCTTTTGGTCTGCTGTTAATGTCGGGACCGTAATCGGCGGCACGGCTGCGTGGTGATTGGCGATCTGACCAAAGGTTGTGGCGGCCAGCTCAGCAAGTTCAGGCAACGGTTTATTACTGTAAATCACACCGACCATCAGGTTGGCAGAATAGTAGCGCTGATAAAAAGCCGTCAGCTGATCATGAAGCTTACTGCCCGGTTTATCTTTCAACGTATCCAGGTTACCGCCTGAAAAACGGGACGCCGGATGCCTGGGATTTAATGTCTCTGCGCGAACTTGCGCCATCCGCATGCCGTCACGGGATCGGGCCATGGTCAGCTCAGCGTTCACCGCGTTACGCTCACGGTCCCCGTTGGCGGGGTCTAACAATGGTTCACCGATAGCATCTGCAAGGCGATCTACCGCTTCTGGCAAGGCATCGTTTTCTACTTCAAGATAAAACGCGGTACGGTAAGAAGCAGTGCTGCCATTGTGGCTGCCACCGTGTTTCTTAAGGAATTCAGACAGACTTTCCGGCTGAGGATATTTCTTCGAGCCCATCAGTAACATGTGCTCAGTATAGTGGGCAAGACCCAGCTGAGAATCAGGATCCTCCAGCGAACCGACAGGAATGGCGAGCGCGGCGAGTGATTTGGGGGCTTGAGAGTCAGAAACCAGCAAGACGGTCATATCATTAGCCAGTTTAATTGCCTGATACTGGCGAGGGTCGTTCTGACTTTTATTGATAGCTTGTGCAAAAGGCTGCCAGTCGGCTGCACTTGAAACAACAGGGGCCCAAAAGGTCAATAACAACAGTACCCCGGAAATGCGGGTAACGTGTTTTAACATTGCCACTCTCCCTCAATCGAATAAACGTGCCACACGGGCAATAAATATACAGCTCACCGGTAGATGAACCTCAACAAGCTGTTTTGAGCGGTTAAGCCTGCTAAGACCCCGCAGAAACAGGATAGTTGTGAAAAAAATCGAATCGGGATTTTCTTCCTATGTTCCGTCACGTTTTAACCATAAAGCCAATTGCTCCC
Organism: Rahnella sp. WP5; assembly: GCF_000745615.1. Classification (NCBI taxonomy): domain Bacteria; kingdom Pseudomonadati; phylum Pseudomonadota; class Gammaproteobacteria; order Enterobacterales; family Yersiniaceae; genus Rahnella; species Rahnella sp. WP5. The sequence goes on from NZ_JQJR01000013.1 coordinate 60,422, forward strand.
TATAGGGAAAAATAACCCTGTTAAACTACTCTAAGCTGTTAGCCCGCCATTGCAAGTGGCTTAACAGTATTTTTGTCCGGTAATATGCGGCTTACAGGCACAACTTCAGGGGCCAAAATTGCATATTAAGCGCTGCAATATTGCCTGATATTTTGCCGGCGTTTGAATTGTCGCAGTGACCAGCTTGCAGGATTGTGCATCTGAAATGCCTGTAAATCGATATTCCCAATCTTTCGCTAAAGGCTCCGTCCCCTTTCCTGCCACTGAATATGCTTCAAGCTGGGAATGTGCTTCTGACCACGCCTGCTGAACCTGCCACTGACGCATAAACCCATTGCTCAGTGATTGGTAATAATTCAGGAGTCCCAGAATGGAAACTGACAAGAACAACATGGCGATCAGCGCTTCCGTGAGGCTGAAACCTTGCTGTGCTGAGTGGCTTTCATTCATTGCAGATCTGCTCATCAGCCTCAGGACAAAAATCCAGCCATCCCTGTGTCAGCGGTGAAAAAATCAGATTTCCACCAGTCTGTTTTTTAATACTGACTTGCTGATACTGCATAACCGGCTCATTGCCTTCAGCCATTCTTCCCTCACCACGAACCAGAAAGATATCCTGACGCAATGAAGGCCGGGTACACGTCCTGCCACTTCCTGAAACAATGAGGCCTGCGGGCATATCCCGGCACTGCCAGAGAGGTTCGCTGCTGTCTTTCCATGACTGGCGGATACCCCATGCTAATGCTGAGGCTGCATTTTCCCGGGCAATGACATAGCGGTGCTGATTTGACGTCAGCGCAAGCCCGGCGGAAAGTTGCTGTTGCAGCGAGTTAAGGGCAATCAGCCCTAATCCCATCATCACCAGAATACTCAGGATCATGGCGCTCCCCCGCTGTCTGGACGAATCGCGCATTTTTTCTGCTGTCATAAGACGTGGCCTGCAATCATCTCGGTCACCTGCCGGTGGATGAAAGGATTTTTGCTCCAGCTGGCTTCAAGTTGCAGAGAATACAAGCGGCCGGAGCCACTTGCTGCTACCTCGGTTACCACGAACCGGGTCACGCTGACTTCAGCAGGGTCGAGGAGTTTTTCCCAACCTCCACTGCTGCAATCACCCGCCCCGCGCTGGATCTCAATACCGCCCTGACGCAAACGGTAACCAAAGTATTCAGAGTCCGCCGTCCCGGGCTTATCCCATGTTCCGTTGCGGTTCAGGTCATAGATAACAAGGATGCAGGAGCTGGTTGCTTCACCCGCCGCGTTGCCGATGATGACAGATTTACCCGCGCAGGTTCCGTTACAGAAACCGGCCCGACGAATATCTTTGCCAATGGCAAAAGTAGTCTGGCGCAACAGTTGCTCGAGCTGATAATGTCGGCCCAGATTCTGGCTTCTCTGGCGCATCAGCGGATAGATTTGCGCGGCACTGAGCATCAGCATGCTGCCAATCCCCATCGCAATCATGACTTCAGGCAGCGTGAATCCCTGACAACGGGCTAAATTCACTGGCATAAGCCGATACTCAGTAAAGGCTGATTTTCACTACACGTACGTAACCGTCCTCTGACAGAAAGTACGATTCGCAAACTACCCGCTGAATTTTTTAGTGTGATATGTCCGGCAAGTGCGGCATTACGCAGGCCGTAAAAACCCATGGTTTTTTCACTGACAGCGAGTAACTCCACACCGGGTTCATTGATGGCGAATATTTTACCCACGGCATTATGACAACCTGAAGGGCGGGTTCCGCTACCCACACATCCATTAGCACCGGCAATGCCCCATAAGACAGCAGAACGATTGTAATTATTGGCTTCGGCCTGCACCCCGTACAAATACAAACGCAGTTGCTGCGCAGATTGCTCAAGCTTTAATGCCTGCTGATAATCGCGCCAGGTGTGGATTCCCCACAATGTGCACATGGCGACCAAAGTCACAACAACCATCATTTCTATCAGCGACATTCCCTCTTCCCCTACCCGCTCAAATGTTTTCATGCGGCCAAAATAGGCATTTAGATTTTTTCCGCCACTGGGAGAGTCATTTTTTCCAGGATGTCATGAGAACTATCGGTGCAACGAAATCCACGCGACAAATAAGTTGCGTGATGTCTCGCAGGGATAGTATCGGGATGTAAATCGGGATTGGAATCGTCAGTAAAAGGCGTAAAAAGTGGAGCAGAGGGAAAGCCGGATAAAAGGGAAATGGCCGCCTGACAGTGCTGTCAGGCGGTAAAAACAAGGAATCAGATCGCGACCGGCGCTTTGATTGCGGGATGCGGATCGTACCCTTCAATCTCGAAATCTTCGAAGTTGTAATCAAACAGGGAGGCAGGTTTGCGTTTAATGGCAAGTTTTGGCAATGCACGAGGCTCACGCGTCAGTTGCAGATGTGTCTGTTCCATATGGTTGCTGTAAAGATGCGTATCACCACCGGTCCAGACAAAGTCACCGACTTCCAGATCACATTGCTGCGCCATCATATGCACCAGCAGCGCGTAGCTGGCGATGTTAAACGGCAGTCCGAGGAAAACGTCGCATGAACGCTGATACAACTGACAAGACAGTTTCCCGTCGGCCACATAGAACTGGAAGAAAGCGTGGCAAGGTGCCAGCGCCATCTGATCCAGTTCACCCACATTCCACGCCGACACAATAATGCGGCGTGAATCAGGGTCTTTTTTCAGTTGTTCAACAACGCTCGCCAGTTGGTCGATTTGCCTGCCGTCAGCCGCGCCCCAGGCACGCCATTGCTTGCCGTAAACCGGGCCGAGGTCGCCATTCTCATCTGCCCACTCATCCCAGATGCTGACATTATTTTCACGCAGATAGGCGATGTTAGTTTCACCTTTCAGGAACCACAGGAGTTCATGAATGATTGAGCGCAAGTGACAGCGTTTGGTGGTGACCAGCGGGAAACCTTCCTGCAAGTTGAAACGCATCTGATGACCGAAAATCGACAGCGTGCCTGTACCGGTACGGTCGGCTTTAGGGGTGCCCTCATCGAGCACTTTCTGCATTAAATCCAGATACTGTTTCATGTTACCTCACGACAATTGTTTCTGCGGACGGCGATATGCCCAGACCATCACAATCAGGCCAATGACAACCATTGGAATGGACAGAACCTGCCCCATGCTGATGATCCCGTCGAACAGACCGAGCTGTGCATCCGGCTGACGGTAGTGTTCAACGATAATACGGAATAAGCCATATCCGATCAGGAACAAGCCTGACACCGCGCCCATCGGGCGTGATTTACGGATGAATATGTTCAGAATGATGAATAGCACGATGCCTTCAAGCAGCAGTTCATACAGCTGGGAAGGATGGCGCGGCAATACGCCGTACTGGTTCAACAAAGGCTGCCATTTAGGGTCAGCCGCCGCAATGGCGATATCTTCCTGACGGGATCCCGGGAACAGCATTGCCCATGGCACATCTGTGGTCACACGGCCCCAGAGTTCACCATTAATGAAGTTACCCAAACGACCTGCGCCAAGTCCAAACGGGATCAGCGGAGCGATAAAGTCGGAAACCTGGAAGAAGTTGCGTTTGGTTCGATGGGCGAAAATCAGCATGACCACGATTACGCCAATCAGGCCGCCGTGGAAAGACATGCCGCCATCCCAGACCTTGAAAAGATAAAGCGGGTTATCGAGGAATAAAGGCAGATTGTAGAAGAAAACGTAACCGATACGACCACCGAGGAATACCCCCAGGAAACCAGCATACAGCAAGTTTTCAACTTCATCTTTTGTCCAGCCGCTGCCTGGCTTATTGGCACGGCGTACTGCCAGCCACATCGCGAAGACAAAACCAACTAAGTACATCAGTCCGTACCAGTGGAGAGATACCGGTCCGATTGAGAAAATCACCGGATCAAACTGGGGAAACGCCAGATAGCTGTTGCTCATCTATCACCACAAATTGTTTATGATTATTGCCCGTTCAGGGGCCAGCAGGGAGCGAATAGTAGCATAGCCGGAAGGTTTTCCGGGGCTAAGCCGCTGGAAAAGTTCTGTAAAAAATCATCTCATCCTGTGCCGGAAAGCGAGCAGGATGGGAGTAATACGGCACAAAGCATCAACTCAGGTGCTTATTTACCACCACGGATCAGGCCGCCCAACCCGCGTCTTTCCATAAAAGCAGCGGTCATATGACGAACGTCCGTCGTAAAATGCGCCTGCAGCACCCGACCGGCAAGCTCTTCGGCATCATGAAGTTCGATACGGCGAAGCAGGTATTTTACACGGGCAACACTGCGCCCGTTCATACTGAGATTACGAAAGCCCATGCCGGTAAGCAGTAACGCGCCCATCGGATCACCCGCCATCTCGCCGCATAAGCTGACATCCAGCCCGGCAACCTCAGCGGTGGTGACAATTTGTTTGAGCACCCGCAGCATCGCCGGATGCAGGCTGTCATACAGCCCGGCAACGCGGGTATTGTTGCGATCAACAGCGAGCAGATATTGCGTCAGATCGTTGGTACCGACGGAAATAAATTCCACTCTTCCGGCCAATGCAGGCAACATAAAGACCATTGATGGGACTTCGATCATTACGCCAAGACGCGTATGTGGCAGCTCGTAACCCAACTGTTCTTCCACTTCACGTCCGGCGCGATCGATTAAACGACGGGCCTCATCAATCTCTTCAAGGCTGGTAACCATCGGCAGCAGAATACCGAGATTTCCGGTCGCAGCATTGGCACGCAGCATCGCGCGAACCTGAATCAGGAAAATTTCAGGCTGATCAAGAGTAATACGAATACCGCGCCAGCCCAGACAAGGGTTTTCCTCGCTGATCGGCATATAAGGCAGCTGTTTATCAGAGCCGATATCCAGCGTTCGCAATGTCACCGGCTTTTGCGGAAACAACTGCAACATGCCCTGATATTGCGCGACCTGCTCTTCTTCAGAAGGGAAGCCGCTTTGCAACATGAAAGGAATTTCGGTGCGATACAGCCCGACGCCGTCAACGCGGCTGCCGAACAATTTTTCATGGTCAGCACTCAGACCGGCGTTGAGCATCACTTTCACCCGCTCACCACTTTTCAGCGCTGCAGGTTGCTCAACATCATCTTCAGCCTTCTGACTCAGCTCCATTTCTTCGCTGATCAGCCGCGTGTATTCCGTGACCAGTACGGCTTCCGGATCAATCAGCAGCTCACCGCGATAACCATCGACAATCAGTTGTCGCTGACTGAGCAGTGCAGGCTGAATATCGGCGCCCATGACGGTCGGCACGCCCATCGCACGGACCAAAATCGCCGCATGTGAGTTAGCTGCACCATCACGAACTACCACACCTGCCAGCCGGTCCTGCGGCATTTCGGCCAGCAAAGTAGCGGTCAGTTCGTCGGCAACCAGAATAAAACGTTCCGGCCACTGTGTGTTGCCCTGAATCGTATCATCAAGATGGAAAACCAGCCGCTGGCCCAGCGCACGTAAATCGCTGCCACGCTCACGCAGATAGGTATCCTGCAAGCTGGCAAACTGCGCCGCAAACTCTTCCACGACCTTTTTAACTGCCCACTCCGCGACGGCGCCCTGATCTATTTGAGCGAACAGTTCACGCTTGAGGCGTGCATCATTAAGAAGGTGAGAGTAGAGGTCAAAAATCGCCGCGCTTTCTTTCTGCGCACTCGCCGCGAAACGTTTACTGAAACGGCGGAACTCAGCACCGGCGTCTTCCAGGGCCCGGGTCAGACGTTCGCGTTCACGTACGGTATCCAGCGTAGACGCCATATAAACGTGATCGAGCGAAGGTTGCGAGCTGTCCTGCCAGCCGATACCGATGGCCACACCCGGCGATGCGGCAAGCGCACGAACGCGCGTCTGGCGAAAGCGCCCGTAAAGCACATTAAGCTGTGCCTGAGAAAGGATCGCCGCCAGCTGAGTGGCGAGCGTGACCATAAACGACTCTTCACTTTCGTCGAACTGCCGGTGTTCGCGTTGCTGAATAACCAGCACACCCAGCAGCTGACGACGGTGAATGATCGGCACACCCAGGAAGGATCGGAAAAGATCTTCTTTTACGGCGGGGATATATTTAAAACTGGGATGGCTCTGCGCATCGGCAAGGTTAATGGGCTCAGCCAGACGCCCTACCAGACCCACAATCCCCTGATCAAACGCCAGCGTAATAGTCCGCCCGCGAGGTTTTTTCAAACCTCGCGTCGCCATCAGGTAATAACAACGGCGGTCATTGTCAGCGAGATAGACGGAACAGACTTCCGTGTCCATCGCCAGGCAGGTTTCGTTGACCAGTACATCCAGCGCATCATTGAGGCTGGACGCCATTGCTACCTTTTCAACAATTTCTCGCAAACGCGTGAGCATCTCTTCGTGACTTAGCCTCTTTTACGACGATAGGCGGGCGATGTCCTGGGAAGGGAGACTTCCTGCATCGGCATAATCGTGGTGGAAAACTCTTTCATTACACGCCGGTAAACATCGCGCTTAAATGACACCACCTGACGAACCGGATACCAGAAACTCACCCAACGCCAGCCATCAAATTCAGGCGTACTGCTGCGCTGCATATTGATATCAGCATCGTTACACATCAGTTGCAGCAAGAACCATTTTTGCTTTTGGCCGATACAAACCGGCTTTGTGTCCCAACGCACCAAACGTTTTGGCAATTTATAACGTAACCAGTTACGGGTTGAAGCCAGAATACGGACATCTTTACGGCCAAGCCCCACTTCCTCAAACAGCTCGCGGTACATGGCCTGCTCAGCGGTTTCACCAGGGTTTATGCCCCCTTGTGGAAACTGCCAGGAGTGCTGGCCGTATCGTCTGGCCCACAACACCTGACCCTGCTTGTCACAGATTACAATACCAACATTCGGGCGGTAGCCATCATCATCGATCACCGGACTACCCCAATAGCTAAACTCATAGATGTACTGATTGTTTCATACTACCAACAGGCGGTAAACCACTGGTTAATACCGATCAGCATGAATAAAAATGGGATAACTCACAGTTATACGCCAAGTTATAAACAGATTTTAAAAATCACCTGCGATTTTATTCACTTTTTCTGTGGATAGGTATGTGAAGAACTTCAGAGTAAGCAGGGTAAAACTCTTCTTAACTTATTTTTGCCGGGAAAACATGCTCCCGTAAAAACCTTTTAAAACAATTTATTACCTGCATTAAACAGAGTTATCCCACGGTTAAAAATGAGAGTTATCTCACACCTTCAAGTGATCTGGCGAAAGATCCACCAATGTTGTTTTTATCCACAGCGATCGTCTAAAAGTTGACGTCATTGCCCCAAAAATTGGATAAAACCCCTCCCGTCAAGCCTGTAAATCGAACCAGTGATCGAATTCAGGCAGGGTTATCCAAGAAATCTGTGGATAAGTAGGTGGAAGATCCTGTTCATTGTCGCCTTCAACAGGTGATCAACCTAATCGTTAAGGCGCAAAAGAAGTCAGAAACCTGAAAAAAAACTAAGACAAATCATGCTATTATTTCATTGCTCCACAGGAATAAGTTTTTATTCACTGTGCATGACAAAAGCAGTACGAAATTTAATCTATTGAGTGAGCATTGTTTTTTTATGTCTATTCCTTTACCTGCCACCCAGCCTCCGCACAACGAACAGCAACTGTTGCACCGCGCACAATCGCTGGCGGGTCATACGCTGGGTGAACTGGCCGCTCACGCTGGCCTGCCCATTCCTGAGAACCTTAAACGGGAGAAAGGCTGGGTCGGTATGCTGCTTGAGGTGTATCTCGGCGCCATCGCAGGAAGTAAACCGGAGCAGGATTTCGCTGATATTGGCATTGAGCTGAAAACGATCCCAATTGATTCCCGTGGCAGGCCGCTGGAAACCACATTTGTCTGCGTTGCCCCGTTAACCGGTAACAGCGGCGTGACGTGGGAAAACAGCCATGTGCGCCATAAACTGGCGCGGGTTTTGTGGATACCGGTCGAAGGTGAGCGCCAGATCCCCCTGGCTGAGCGCCACATCGGGGCGCCTTTATTATGGCAACCCTCTGAGGAAGAAGATGAGCAACTGCGTCAGGACTGGGAAGAACTGATGGATTTGATTGTTCTGGGTAAAGTCGAAAGCATCACAGCCCGACATGGGGAATACCTGCAAATTCGGCCCAAAGCTGCCAACAGCAAAGCGCTGACGGAAGCGATCGGGGAGTCAGGGCAACCCATTTTGACGCTGCCGCGCGGCTTCTATTTGAAAAAGCGTTTTACGGCGGCGCTTCTGGCCCGCCATTTTCAGCTTTAACCGATATCATTTCCCGCTGCCTGCGGGATAGTTTGCTACGCTAAATGTGAATATCTTCGGTACAACAAAAAGGAACGTTAACGATGATGAAGAAAACTTTAATGGCGGCCGGTGCTGCGCTTGTGGTGTTGAGCCTCGCGGGCTGTGCCAGCGATTATGTGATCTCAACCAAAGACGGCAATATGATCCTGACTGATGGTAAACCTAAGCTGGATAAATCTACCGGACTGCTGAGTTACACAGACGAACAAGGCAACGACCGCCAGATCAATAATGACAACGTCAGCCAGGTGATGAAGCGTTAAGCATTACGCTTCTTAACCCGTCGCAGAGCCAGTTATCAGGACTGGCTCTTTGTTATTTTATCCACCGACCGCGTCGTTCCTCCCGCACACACTGCCACTTCCCCCATCTGCCAGCCTTGTATATAGTCAGTTAAGGCGCTTTTTCTAACAGGCTGACATTCTCAGATATAAAGGAAGACCGGCAATGCAATATCACCGTATACCCCACAGTTCTTTAGAAGTGAGCTTACTGGGACTTGGCACCATGACTTTTGGTGAACAAAACAGCGAAGCCGACGCCCACCAGCAACTCGATTACGCCGTTGCGGCGGGCATCAACCTGATTGATACCGCAGAGATGTATCCCGTTCCGCCGCGTCCTGAAACCCAGGGGCTGACGGAAAGCTATATCGGCAGCTGGCTGAAAGCCCGTGGCAACCGTGAGAAAATTGTTCTGGCGAGCAAAGTCTCCGGGCCTTCCCGCGGCAATGACAACGCCATTCGTCCGGCTCAGATGCTGGATCGCAAAAATATCCGCGCGGCGCTGGATGCCAGTCTGCAACGTCTGAATACGGATTATCTGGATCTTTACCAGTTGCACTGGCCGCAGCGTCAGACCAACTTCTTTGGCAAACTGAGTTATCAGTACACCGAAGAGCAGTCCCCGGTTACCTTGCTGGAAACGCTGGAAGCACTGAATGAACAGGTTCGTGCCGGTAAAATCCGCTATATCGGCGTTTCTAACGAAACCCCGTGGGGCGTGATGCGTTACCTGCAACTGGCGGAGAAACATGATTTGCCGCGTATCGTTTCGATTCAAAACCCATACAGCCTGCTGAACCGCAGCTTTGAAATCGGTTTGTCGGAGATCAGTCAGCACGAAGGGGTTGAACTGCTGGCCTATTCCAGCCTGGCGTTTGGCACGCTGAGCGGTAAATACCTTAACGGTGCGAAACCGGCCGGGGCGCGTAATACGTTGTTCAGTCGTTTCACCCGTTACTCATCACCGCAGGCTGAAGCGGCGATTGCTGAATATGTCGCGCTGGCGAAGAAACGTAATCTGGATCCTTCTCAGATGGCGCTGGCCTTTGTGCGTCAGCAACCGTTCGTGGCCAGCACGCTGCTAGGCGCCACCACAATGGAACAACTGAAGATCAACATCGACAGTCAGGATCTGACACTCGATGAGGAAATCCTCGCTGATCTGGAAAACATCCACAAACGCTTCACCATTCCTGCGCCGTAAATCCTGATTGCAGGCAACAAAAAAGGGCGCTGAGCGCCCTTTTCTTTTGTGCGAAAACAACATTACGCCATACGGCGTTTCTGCATGTTTTTCCAGATCCACAACCCGGCAATCGCCAGCGCGAACACCACACCGAACCCGATGCCAATCGCCACCACCGGCGCACCGGCCATCACCACCAGCGAATACAAGCCGAGCATCAGCAGCATGGCGGTGTTTTCACCCAGATTCTGTACGGCAATCGCGTTACCGGCACCGACAGAAATCTTACCGCGATGCTGCAACAGGGCATTCAGCGGGACCACAAAGAAGCCGCCTAAAATCCCCACCACCACCAGCACAATGTAAGAACTCAGCATGCTGGTTTGCAGCGCAAAGACCACCACGGCGATACCGATGGCGACACCTGCTGGCAGGCAGCGTTTCACGGTTTCCAGACGGATTAACTTCGCCGCCGCTCCCGCACCAAACACAATCCCGATCGCCACCATCGCATTCAGCAAGGTCGGGGTTTTGTTATCGGTGATGCCCAGCGCCACGGGAACCCACAGCACCAGCAGGAAACGCAGCGTCACGCCCGCGCCCCAGAACAAGCTGGTACCGACCAGCGAGAAGCGGGTTTCGCCATCCTGCCACAAGGTTTTGCAGGCAGAGAAAAATGTCCGGCTCATTTTTGCCGGATTCCATGACTGCCCCGGACGCGCCGGGTTCAGCTTCGGAATAAACCAGTTTGCCGCCACTGCCGCGCCATACGCCAGCACACAGATACCGAGCGCCGCCAGAATGCTCCAGTCAGCCAGTGCGCCACCGGCCACAGAACCCAGCAGGATCGCGGCAATAGTAGAGGCTTCCATCAGGCCATTGGCTTTCACCAGTTGTTCACCACTGGCGATCTCGCCCAGAATGCCGTATTTCGCCGGTGAATAAGCCGCAGCGCCAATGCCGACCAGCGTATAACCGAGGAACGGATTCATGCCCGCGCAAATCACCGCCGCGCCCGCCAGTTTCAGCAGGTTAGCGACCATCATCACGCGGCCTTTGGAAAAACTGTCGGCAAACTGCCCGACAAACGGCGCGAGAATGATGTACGTCGCCACAAACGCCATTTGTAAAACGGGCTGGCTCCAGTCGGGATAAAGCTGTTGTTTGATCAGCGCCAGCGCGGCAAACAACAGCGCGTTGTCACCGAAAGCCGACAGGAACTGCGCCACGATCACCGCCGTCATACTCTTTGACATCAACGGCCCTGCAGCTGCCTTTAAAGGCTGACTCATGCTTCACTCTCCGGGTTCTCTGCCATCTCGCGCAGGGTGACAAAATCGGGTTTACCGCTGCCGAGCAACGGTAACGCTTTAACGACGCGAATTTCACGCGGCACGGCCAGTTCCGGCAACCCCAGTTCACGGGCAGCTTTACTTAACGCATCACGACGTAATTCAGGATCGGTGGTAAACAGCACCAGTGCCTCGCCTTTGCTGGCATCACTGCGCGATGTCGCCGCATGCTGTTTATCGGGTGAAGCCTTGATCGCCAGTTGCTCGACACTTTCCAGCGAGACCATTTCTCCCGCCAGTTTGGCAAAACGCTTCACGCGACCACGGATGGCACAGAAACCTTTTTCATCCAGCGTGACGATATCACCGGTGTCATACCAGCCCGCCTGCATTTCACCTGCGGCATTCTCAGCCTGCGGAGTTTCCAGCACACCCGGATTTTCGACGCGCAGATAGCCTTTCATGATGTTCGGCCCGCGCAGTTGCAGACGACCGCCCTCCTCAATGCCCGGCACGGTAATCAGACGAGACTCCATCCCCGGCAGAATTTTGCCGACGGTATTCACTTTGGTCGCCATCGGTACGTTGATCGCCCCCACCGGCGCACATTCGGTCACACCGTAGCCTTCGAGAATGCGGATACCAAATTTGTTCTGCCAGATTTCCTTGGTGCTTTCAGCCAGTTTTTCCGCACCGGCCACCACATACCGCAAGCGGGCAAAATCATACGGATGGGCAAAGCGGGCGTAATTGCCCAGGAACGTTGAAGTACCAAACAGCACGGTACAGTTCTGGTCGTAGACCAGTTCGGGCACGATGCGGTAATGCAGCGGACTCGGATACAGGAACACGCGAGCGCCGGTAATCAGCGGCGTTAACAATCCGACGGTCAGGCCAAAGGCGTGGAACAGCGGCAGCGACGACATAAAGCGGTCACGTGGCGTAAAGTCCGCCACGGTACGGATTTGCTCGACGTTAGCCAGCAGGCTGGCGTGTGAATGCACCACGCCTTTCGGATTGCCTTCAGAACCCGAAGTAAACAGCACCAGTGCTGCATCATCGGCTTTTTGCGGCAGCATCGCACGACGCGGGAAGATCAGATGGAACAGGATCCACAGCTTGTCCTGCGTGGTCACCGTGTCTTTCAAATCTTCCAAATAGACCCAGTTCGCCTCTGGCACGTTCTCCGGCAGGTGCGTCAGTTTGCCTTTTTCAAGGAACTGGCGGGAGGTAATAATGGTTTTGATCTGCGCCGCTTTCATCGCGCTTTGCAGCCCTTTGGCACCCGCAGTGTAGTTAAGCAACGCCGGAATACGGTTGCGCATTGACGCGCCAAACAGCGCCGCCGCCATGATCGTGGCATTTGGCAACAGCATCCCGACATGCTCACCTTCGCGGGTAAAACGTTGCAAAATGCGGCTCACGCCCAGGCATTTTTTCAGCAGTCCCTGATAGGTATCTTCTTTGAACGCGATATCAGCGATACAGGGTTTGTGACGGCCATAACGGGTTTGTGCGGACAACAACGCCTGATACAGCGTTTCCGGTTCGCGGGTATCCATACGCGCCTGCATCATAATTTTATGCAGTTGCTCACCGGCGAGAATGCGGCGGTCACGGGAACGCGGCGCATCCGGCATCGGAATGGTAGTCGGCGGCAAAAGATTGATGGTGACCTTCGGGAACCAGCGGATTTTAAAGCTGCCGAACAACCGGCCAAACGGCGTATATTCCGGCCCGTCTATGCGCACCGGAATGACGGTCGCCTGTGACTTCGCCGCCACAAAGGCCGCGCCGTCGTAAATCTTCATTAATGAACCGGTAACCGTAATGCGCCCTTCCGGAAACACAACCACCGGACGCCCTTTCTCCACCTCGCGGATCAAATGCTTGATCGCCATCGGTTTGGTGGGATCCAGCGGCATGAAGTCCACATAGGGTTTCAGCCAGCGCATAAACCAGCTGTCCGTGATGTTGGAATACACTGCAAATACCGGTTTGACCGGCAGGAAAAGCACCAGCAACATGCCGTCAATAAACGAGACATGGTTCGGCGTGAGGATTAAACGCGGGTAATTAAAATCGTTTCTCGCCGGGGTCACGGTGACCCGGAACATCAGGCGGAAGAGCCATCTGAACGCGGCGAAAAGAAAGTTATACATGTTTGCCATCTCCTTATGTGTCATCCCTGATCTTGAAGAAAAAGGTTGGGGAAACAGCATACTATAAGCCGCTGAAAAATGACGACAGTCAGAGAGAGTTTAGGAGGGAACTGATCGGTGTGCCGGAGTTGAGGCAAAAAAAAACCTACGCATCCGCGTAGGTTGGTGCAAATTTAATCGGTATCAACATGCAGAGCACGTTGATGATTCACCAATCAATACCTCTGGGACGTTCAATTTAGCTGTTTTGTACGAACCACAGCCAGCAGGCAATCGAAACATAATTCCGCAAAGTGTAACGAGTGGTGAAAATAGGCCCGATTTATCCTAAATCGGGCTAACTATTTAAAAACTACCTTAAACAGGTCCCACTTCGACCAGGCAACTCATGGCATTTGGCCCCTGCGTCAGACGCGACGTGCCGATATCCAGCGTAAGTACATTCGGGTTCCCCGCTTGCTCGGTTTCCTGCCATCGGCCACCAAAGCCAGGATCAAACCAGGCGCCGGTCGACATCAGCACCACGCCACGCGTAATTCCGTCACTGAGTGACACCCCCGCCAGACAACTGCCACGCGCATTGTGCACTTTCACCCGGTCTCCCTCCTTGAGCTGACGGCTGAGAGCATCTTCCGGATGCATAAACAACGTTTCCTTACCGGCGGTTTTGTTCGACTGCGCCAGCGGCGACTGATCAAGCTGGCTGTGCAGACGATCTTTTGGCTGAATGGAAATCAGGTGCAGCGGCCACTGTTTGGCACTTTCCGCGCCCAGCCATTCTACCGGCGGCTGCCACTCCGGGTGCGGCGCGAAATCGTCATAACCGTAACCCGCGATGGTTTCGGAGAACAGTTCGATTTTGCCGCTGTGGGTCCCCAGCGGATTAGCACGCGGGCTTTTACGGAATTCCTCAAAGAACACGTAATCTTTTTCCGGCACCGGCAGTTCAACAAAACCGCGCTCCCAGAAGGTTTCAAAGTCAGGCCATTCCACGCCGGTGCCTTTCTGCGCTTCGCCGCACTGACGGTAAATATGGCGCAACCATTGATCTTCATTACGCCCCTGCGTGAACTGCTCGCGGTAACCGAGACGGTCAGCAATGTCAGCGAAAATATCAAAATCGTTACGCGCCTGATGTTGTGGCGCAACAGCCTGATGCATCGCCAGCACGAAGCGGTCGCGTGACGATCCGCCGATATCATTACGTTCCAGCGATGTTGTCGCAGGCAGCACGATATCCGCCATCTGCGCCGCTGGCGTCCAGACGTTATCCTGCACAATCACGGTGTCCGGCTTCTGCCAGCCTTCGACCAGACGGTTAAGCTGCTGATGATGATGGAACGGATTACCGCCCGCCCAGTGCACCAGGTGAATATCCGGATAATTCAGCGTTTCGCCCTGGAATTCATACGGCTGGCCGGGATTGAGCAGCATGTCACTGATACGCGCCACGGGGATCGACAAACCAGAAGGATTCGGCCCGGCACTGACGGCAGGCCCCGGCGTGTCATAACGCGGATTACCCACGCTGTTCATCGAGCCGTGACCGAAGGAGAATCCGCCGCCCGGCAAACCGACCTGCCCGAGCATGGCGGAAATGGCGATCATCATCCAGTAAGGCTGCTCGCCACGGTGAGCACGCTGTACAGAATAAGAACAGGTGATAAAGCTGCGTACACCGATCAGATCATCCGCCAGACGCGCAATACGCTCAGCCGGCACGCCGGTAATGTGGCTTGCCCAGTCAGGGGTTTTCGGGATGCCGTCAGTGTCGCCGCGCAGATAGGCGGCAAGCTGCGGATAACCGACGCAATGGCTGGTCAGAAACGCCTCGTCCTGCGCTTCTTTGCGCTGAATCTCAAACGCGACGGCCATCATCAGCGCCGCATCGGTGTTCGGGCGGATCGGGATCCACTCTGCATTCACGAATTCCGGACAGTCGTCGCGCATCGGGCTGATGTTAATGACGCGGGTGCCTTTTTTCGCCAACTGTTCCAGCGCCGGTTTCAGGGTATGTTCCACCGCGCCGCCGGACGCCACTTGCGCATTTTTCAGCGCCAGACCGCCAAATGCGACCAGAATGTCAGCGTGTTCGACCACACTTGGCCACGAGGTCACGCGTCCGGTCAGCGGGGTAAACGTGCCGATAACGTACGGCAGGAAAAATTGCGCCGAGCCCCAGCTATAGTTGCCCTGCTGATCCACCCCGCCGCCACCGGTGAAATAAAAACGACGCACCAGAGAACGGGCGTGATGCAGACGTCCGGCCGATGACCAGCCGTAAGAGCCGTTGAAAATGCCGGAAGCGCCGTAGCGATCACGCACGCGTTTATTCTCTTCGGCCACCAGATCCAGCGCCAGATCCCAGTCCACTTCGACAAAATCTTCGCGGCCCCGCAGCGAACGATCGCTGTTTTCGCGATGTTTCAACCACGAGCGGCGCACGGCCGGTTTGCGGATACGTTTGTCGGAATAGACCAGCGGCGCAATGGAATCGAGCAGAGGTGAAGGATCGGCATCCGCCTTATAAGGTTCACAACGGATCAAGCGGCCATCTTCCACCACAGCGGTATATGCGCCCCAGTGGGCCAGTTGCGGATAGCGTTTTATCGACATAATTTCTATTTTTCTCAGCGCAGATAAATGACTTTAAAAATACCATTCACTGCGCTGACACTTCAAAGAACAAATAATCTTAATAAAACGCATTTCCACCCTATCGCACTGGGATTTCGGTTAATCACCACGATCTTTTCCCGTTACATCGCGCTTACATCAAAAAGTTGCGATCAGCATCCTTGCAGCCACCGGTCTTTTCCGCAAAACTGGTCAGTGTAAACGATTACCCTCACGGAAAACGGAAGTGTTATGGCAACGATTAAGGATGTAGCAAAACTGGCAGGCGTATCGGTTGCGACCGTTTCACGCGTGATAAACCATTCCCCGAAAGCCAGCGACAGCTCGCGGGAAGCCGTACAGAACGCCATGCAGCATCTGCAATATCATCCGAATGCCAACGCCCGTGCCCTCGCCCAACAGGCAACCGAAACGCTGGGGCTGATCGTGGCCGACGTTTCTGATCCGTTTTTTGGCGCGATGGTCAAAGCGGTCGAACAGGTGGCCTACGCCACCGGCAATTTTCTGCTGATTGGTAACGGTTATCACAACGTTGAAAAAGAGCGTCAGGCCATTGAGCAGTTGATCCGCCACCGCTGTGCGGCGTTAGTGGTTCACGCCAAAATGCTGCCGGAAGATGAGCTGACCAGCCTGATGCAGCAAATCCCCGGGATGGTGCTGATTAACCGCACGTTGCCGGGTTTTGAACAGCGCTGTATTGCACTCGATGACCGCTACGGTTCCTGGCTGGCGACGCGCCACCTCATTCAGGCCGGCCATCAGCGCATCGCGATTTTATGTTCCAACCACGGCATTTCCGATGCCAGTGACCGGCTTCAGGGCTATATCGACGCCCTCACCGAACACAACATTCCGGTGGATGACAAGCTGATTGCCTACGCGGAACCGGATGAAATCGGTGGTGAGAAAGCCATGGCGGATTTACTGGGATTGGGCAAAGGGTTTACGGCAGTGACCTGCTACAACGACCCGATGGCTGCCGGTGCATTATCGGTATTAAGCGATAACAGTATTGATGTGCCGGGCGAAATTTCGCTGATTGGCTTTGATGATGTGCTGATTTCACGCTATCTGCGCCCGCGTCTGACCACCGTACGTTATCCGGTGGTGGCAATGGCGAATCAGGCAGCGCAACTGGCGTTAGCGCTGGCAAACGGTCAGCCGTTACCGGAAACAACCCATATGTTCAGCCCGACGCTGGTACGTCGTCACTCGGTGAGCGGCCCGGCAAACAGCTAAAGATGTTGATGGAAAAGATGCACCGGCTTATCCGGATAATCCAGCGCATCGCCGATATATTTCCAGCCAAAACGTTCGTAATAGCCGGTGAATTCGGCATACAAATACAACTCACAAAAGCCGCTGCGGCGGCTCTGTTCCAGTACAAATTCCTGTAACTGCTGCCCCAGCCCGCACGAACGGAAATTTTCATCCACGTATAACGCCGCCAGCCACGGGGTAAGATCCTGACGGCTGATCAAATCACAGCGCCACAGGCCCACGGTTCCTGCCAGCCTGTCGTCTTCGAGTGCGATAAACGTTTGCGGCAAGTCCGCGCCGGACAGGCTGCTTCGCACCACGCTGGCAAAAAACTCCCGGCTGTTTTCGCTGCCAAATGCCTGCCAAAGCCAGTCTGTGACCGCGTCCTGAAATTCAGGCCGTTCACTCAGATTAATAATCTTCATCGCTTTCAGACCATCTTTCCCTGAAAAATCGGCACAGATTCAAACAGATAGCCGTCAAACTCCGGCGCATCCACATCCGACAATTCCATCAGCGTATTTTTCACATTTTCCATGTGCTGCCACATCGCCTGATACGAGCCCATGACGTCGCGGCGGCGCAGTGCGGCCAAAATATTCTGATGATCAGCCAGCCATTTCAGGCGGTAACCGCGGGTAGCTATATGGCTGTGTAACTGTTTCCACAGCGGGCTGGAATCCCGGTGCATCCAGATATTTTTCACCGAATCGAGCAGCATCTGGTTTTGTGTCGCACCGGCAATCAGCAGGTGGAACAGCCGGTCGTTATCACCGCTTTCGTCGTTAGCCACGATGGCAATTTGTTCCTGCTCCAGCGTGCGGCGCAGATTTTCGATATCCGCTTTGGTGGCCATTTTGGCGGCAAACGCGGCAATATTACTTTCGAGCAACTGCCGCGCCTGTAAGATTTCAAAGGGGCCAATCTGCCCCTGATACAACAGTTCGTCTTCGCCTTCTTCCTGAGAAGGAATGCGGATCACGTACACGCCGGAACCCTGACGGATATCCACCGTGCCCTCCAGTTCCAGCATCAGTAAGGCTTCGCGCACAATCGTCCGGCTGACGCCGTAGTTTTCCGCCATATTGCGTTCGGGCGGCAGGCGGGATCCCACGGCGAAATGCCCTTGCTTGATTTGCTCACGCAGGTCATGCCCGATTTCCTGATACTGCTTTCTGTCCTGCGAAACCACACCTTTTTCCACACAATCACCCTGATGCAAAAAACAAAAAAGACCGGATGTTACTGTATCAGAGATAATGCCTGATCCAGCACTTTTGCACCGTTTAACGTGCCGTAAGCCACCATGTCGATCACCGCAATCGGAATGCCGTGTTCATCGGTCAGCTTTTTATTCTCCGCCAGTTTAAAACGCACCTGCGGCCCGAGCAGCACGGCGACAATATCGCGGCCATAGGCTTCAAGCTCGTCACGCAGATTGTTTTCAGGGATCGCGTAGATCTGATATTCCAGCCCCCGCGCAGTAACTTCTTTTTCCATTTTGGTGACCACCAGTGACGTGGACATCCCTGCCGAACAAGCTAAAACGATTCGTTTCATAGTGTTTCCTTAGGTTATTTTTCCTGGTCATCGAGCGTTAAAGACAACACACCACTTTCACTGAGTGATTTAAACCAGTGAGAGGATTTCTTCTGACGGCGATCACGATTGTTATCAAGATCAATTTCGATCAGCCCGTAACGATTTTTAAAGGCGTTCATTGGCGAGACATTATCGGTAAAGGCCCAGAGCATATATCCCTGACAATTGGCGCCGTCTTCCCGCGCTTTTAATGTCCAGTAAAGATGCTCGGCAATAAATTCAATACGATAGTTGTCCTGAATTTCCCCGCTGACGGCATCGCGAAACTGGCCTTCATTTTCGATACCCATGCCGTTTTCAGCCACAAACCACGAAATATTTCCGTATTCCGCTTTAATGCGCATCGCCATGTCATAAATAATTTTCGGATAGATTTCCCAGCCACGCGATTTATTCATCCGGCGTCCGGGCAATTCGAAATGTTCGTAGTAATACGCCGGATGGAATGGTGTGTCTTTATTCCATTCGCGGGACGGTGCTTTCACCCGGTGCGGGTAATAAAGATTAATACCCACTTCATCCACGGTGTTATTACGGATAACCGCCAGTTCCGCTTCTGTATAATCGAAATGTACGCCGTGCTTTTCCAGTAGCTCCAGTAATTCCTGTGGATATTCCCCGTTGATCATCGGGTCTAAAAATACGCGGTTATAGAATAAATCGTATAAATGCGCCGCCTTTTGGTCATGCGCCGCCGATGAACGGGCGTACGTCACTTCCGGATTTAAAATCACCCCGACGGTACCTGCGGCGTGATATTTTTTGCGATGGAACAGTTCGACCACTTTGGCGGTTGCCAGCACTTTGTGGTGATTCCACTGCATCCATTTCGCGGTATTTTGCTCGAACGGCCAGCGTATCGCATCCAGATACACGCGGGTTTGCACCACCACCGGTTCGTTGAAGGTAAACCAGCGGCGGACTTTTCCGGCATACCGTTCGAAGACTTTTTCTGCATACAACACAAACAGATCGACGACTTTTTTCGAGCTCCAGCCATCGTATTTTTCGATCAGAAACGCCGGTAATTCGTAGTGTTCAAGACACAGCATCGGTTCGATGCCGTTACGTTTCATCTCATCGAGCAGATCGTCGATATATGCCGCGTATTCTTCATCGACCGTACCCAACTCATAGTCGGTGAAAAAGCGCGACCAGTTAACTGACGTGCGGTAATGGCTCAGCCCGCTGGCTTTCATCAGCGCCACGTCTTCTTTGTAGCGGTTGATGAAATCGGTGGCTTTCGCCGGGCCGTAACCGTTGTGCCAGACATGGCGGTTATTTTTGTACCAGAGATCCAGATACGAATCCTGCCCGTCTTTTTTGCCGCTCCAGCCTTCGGTCTGCCACGCAGAGGCGGCGGCACCGAGAATAAATCCGTCAGGAATGGCGATTGAAACCTTACTCATAACATCCCTCATTTTCCGAATAATTTACGCCGTGGCAGCCTGTTTCTGGCTCTGCTGCATGGCTTCAAGCTGAGCCTGATCGGCACGACGCGCCGCGACTTTCACAAACGGCAGATAAATCAGTACCGCCACCACAATGCAGCCAATCTGGGTGAATACCGCGCCCATCGATCCGGCCGTTGACAGCCAGGCGTTGATAATCGGCGGTGTGGTCCACGGCACCATCACCACCGCGCGTCCGGCGAATCCGAGGCTGGTGGCAAAATAGCCGATGGTGCCAGTGATCAGCGGCGTGATGATGAACGGGATGGCCAGGATCGGGTTGAGCATAATCGGCATACCGAAAATCACCGGTTCATTGATGTTGAAGAAACTTGGCCCGAGGGACAGTTTGGCGATTTCGCGCATCTCTTTGCGGCGGGTAGCGATCATCACCGCCAGCAACAAACCGATGGTACAACCCGAGCCTCCGATGCTCATATATACATCCCAGAACGGCATGGTGATGATGTTTGGCACCTCATGACCCTGCTCAAACGCGGTCATGTTAACCATGATGGCGCCGAGCAACAGCGGTTCGCGGATCGGTTTAATCATCTGGTTGCCATGAATACCAATCACCCAGAACAGCTGCGCGACAAACATCAGCAGCAGAATGCCCGGCAGACTTTGCATCACCGATTCCAGCGGACGCTGAATCACCTGATACACCGCATCGTACAGATACATGCCGGTGACGCGGTGGAATACAAAGCCGAAGGTAGCGACGAGCACCACGGTAATGATGGCGGGAATTAACGCCGAGAATGACGCCGACACATTGGGCGGCACGCTCTCAGGCATCTTTATACGCAGGCCGTTAACCCGTTCCAGACGGGAATAAATCTCCACCGACAGAATGGCAATAAACATGCCGAGGAACAGACTTTTAGTATCGGAGAATTGTTTTGCCAGCACATCTTTCACTTCCTGCATCTGGCCGTTAACCATCATATCGACGGTGGTTGGCGTCACGGCAATAAAACAAATCACTGCCAGCAGGCCGGGAAATAACGAACGTGAGCCGTTAATTTTCCCGAGTTCGATACCAATTAAAAACACCGCACCGATGGTCAGAAAACTGAGCGTGGCGTAGTTAATACTGCTCATGATCGGTTTGAGGGTGGCCAGCCAGGAGAACATTTCAAAATGCGCTAATCCGTTTTTCGGATCCATCACCATATTTGAAATTAAAACTGAGAATGCCCCCACAATAATAACGGGCATTAACGTGATAAAAGACGCCTTAATAGCCATGATGTATCGGAAGCTATTAAAGGTGTTGGCGAATCCCCCCAGAGAATCGATAAAGCGGTCTTTCAGTGACATGACAGCACCTCATTTTCTTTTTTCTATACTTCACAGGTGTTGATTTCGTCTTCACCTTTTATATTGAATGAGGAATAAAGGTGTCGTACGAAGCAGGGTCAGATTCCGGTTCTGTAAATCATCCTGTCGGCCATATTTCGGGAATAATTTCGTAATGTGGCATGCCAAAAAATAGCGGAATACGAATTAATTTCTGTGACAGCGTTCTCACATGTGAATATTGGAATTCCAATATGATGATTTCACCCCCTTCTGGTATACCAATTTGGAGTTTTCGATGGAATTCGATCTGGAACAAACGGTGATGGAGTTATTGATCAACGCCGGAGAAGCACGATCTAACGCCATGATGGCGATTCAGCATGCACGTAAAAAAGAATGGGAACAGGCTGATGCGATGCTGAAAGCCTCGGACGACGCGGCGCGTGTTGCGCACAAAGTACAGACGCAACTGATTGGCCTGGATGAAGGCGTGGGGAAAATTCCGGTGAATCTGATCATGGTGCACTCGCAGGATCATCTGATGACCGCCATGCTGTGCCGTGATCTGGCAGAAGAGATCGTGTTACTGAGAAAAGAGATGTTTGATAAGTAAACTTTCTCCCCTGCGAAGGGGAGGGTTGGGGTGGGGTATTAAGGTCAAAAACAAAATTCAAAGTGTGCTTTAACTCATTGCTTTGTATTTAAAACCCCCTCCCCGCCTCCCCCTTCGCAGGGGGAGGAGCAAAGCAAGCCACCTCACCGGCTCAGACGCAGAGACTAGAGCTCCAGAGCAATTAACTCTTCCACCGTCTGCCTGCGACGAATCAGTCTTGGCACGCCATTCTCAAACAATACTTCCGGCAGCAGCGGGCGGGTGTTGTAGTTCGATGACATGGATGCGCCATAGGCACCTGTATCGTGGAACACCAGATAATCGCCGATGTGTACCGGCGGCAGCGGGAAGGTTTCCACTCCGCCGCCTGCCTGCTGGGTAAACACGTCGCCGGATTCACACAGCGGACCGGCGATCACGGAATCCGTCAGCGGTTGTCCGCTGACATCGCGGCCATCGGCCGGTAACAGTGAAATATGGTGATAGCTGCCGTACATCGCCGGACGCATCAGGTCATTAAAGCCTGCGTCGCACAACACGAAATGACGGCTGCCCATGTTTTTCACCGCACGGATTTGCGCCACCAGCACGCCGGATTCCGCCACCAGGAAACGCCCCGGTTCGATCTCCAGTTTAATCTCATGCCCGAGATGCGCGGCAATCTGCTCGCGCGCACGATTCCACAGACCAAAATAGTGGCCGGTATCAATGGATTCTTCTTCAAAATGATAGGGGATCGACAGGCCGCCTCCGGCGGAGATCGCTTCAATATCGTGTCCGGTTTCAATCACCTGACGCACCATCGCATCGCAAACCTGCTCAAGGTGACCATAATCCACGCCGGAACCGATATGCATATGAATGCCCACCAGTTTCAGGTCGTAACGGGCAATCTCTGTCAGCGCCTGCGGTAAATCGGCATACCAGATCCCGTGTTTACTGTTTTCCCCGCCAGTATTGGTTTTCTGGCTGTGCCCGTGACCAAAGCCCGGGTTCACGCGCAGCCACACCGGATGTCCGGCTTTGTGCTGGCCAATCTGACTGAGCATGTCGATGGAACCGGCGTTCACCGGAATATCCAGCGCTGTCACGCGCTCCAGCGTCGGTTGATCCAGTACGTCAGCAGTAAACACAATCTCACTGTCTGTGCCGCCCGGAATAAAACCGGCCACCAGCGCACGCTCAATTTCACCCAGAGAAACGGAATCGACCTTCACGCCCTGCTCGCGCATCAGACGCAGGATATGAATATTAGAACAGGCTTTCTGCGCAAAACGGATCACGTCAAACTGGCGCAACTGCGCGATGCGCTGTTTGATAATGTCAGCGTCATACGCCCACACAGGGCAGCCAAATTGTTGCGGCAGAGCCAGTAAATTCGCGGCATTAAGCGCGGTAGACATATCGTTCAGAGCGCGTGGCATAAGATTTTCCGTCAGTTGAAGTCCGTCATATTTCCCTCAGTATGCCGCGTGGCAGACCAGCGATAAAATATCTATTTCAGGCAAGTCTATTCATTTATGATATGGGCTATTGTCATCGCTTAGCGGATGAAACCATGCCAGCTATTTCCCTGCGCCATATCGAAATTTTTCATGCGGTCATGACCACCGGCAATCTGACTGAAGCCGCTGCGTTGCTCAATACCTCGCAGCCGACAGTCAGCCGTGAACTGGCGCGCTGCGAAAAGTTGCTGAATCTGCAGTTATTCGAGCGTCTGCGCGGACGTTTATATCCTACCGTTCAGGGTCTGCGGCTGTTTGAGGAAGTACAGCGCTCGTACTACGGGCTGGACAGAATTATCAGCGCGGCGGAAGGCATCCGTCAGTTCGAGCAGGCGCAACTGTCCATCGCCTGCCTGCCGGTATTCAGCCAGTCGTTGCTGCCTGCGGTGTGTAAGCCGTTTCTCGACCGCTACCCTGACGTCAGTTTCAATATTGTGCCGCAGGAATCGCCGCTGCTGGAAGAATGGCTGTCGGCGCAGCGCCATGATTTGGGGTTGACGGAAAACACCCAGACCCCAGCCGGAACCGAGCGACAGACGCTGCTGACACTGAACGAAGTGTGCGTGCTGCCTGCCGGACATCCTTTGGCTGAGAAATCGCGACTCACACCACAAGATTTCAGCGGACTGAATTATATCAGCCTGTCGGCGACCGACAGTTACCGGCAACTGCTGGATACGTTATTTATGGAACAACAGGTTACGCGGCGGCTGGTGATGGAAACCCACAGTGCGGCGTCGGTGTGCAGTATGGTGCGCGAAGGCGCGGGTGTGTCGATCGTCAACCCGCTGACCGCATTGGATTATTGTGACAACGGACTCGTCCTGCGGGAATTCAGCGTCGCCGTACCCTTTACCGTCAGCCTGATCCGGCCATTGCACCGCCCCGCTTCGGCGCTGGTCACCACATTTACCGAACACTGCCATCAGCAGGCGCAACGCTTTGCCGGGCATCTCGAGGCCGCGCTGATGCGCTGAACAGAAAAAAAAAGCCACGCCGGAGAAACTCCGCATGGCCTTTAATCTTTTCAGCGGCTGGATTACGCGGCCGCTTTTTCCGCTTTCTTCGCCGCACGGCGGAAAGTGATCACACACAGCACGAAGCCGATAGCGCCGAGTGCGCCCGCCGCCAGCGGCACAGTGCTCAGTCCCATTCCGCGTTCAATCACCGCGCCGCCCACCCAGGCACCCAGCGCATTGCCCACGTTAAACGCCGCAATGTTCAGGGTCGACACCAGGTTTGGCGCATTTTTGCCGTAGGTCACCACGTTAACCTGCAAGGCTGGCACCGCGGCAAAGTTCACCATCGCCCAGATAAACAGCGTGATTTCCGCCGCCACCAGATGAACGCTGGTGTAGCTGAACAGCACGGAGAATATGGCGATCATCAGGAAAGTCAGGGTCAGCGAGATACCCAGACGCCAGTCCGCCAGACGCCCGCCCAGCACGTTACCGATGGTCAGACCGAGGCCGATCAGCAGCAGCGTCCAGCTGACACCGTGCTCAGACACGCCGGTAATTTGCGTCAGGATAGGCGCGATATACGTGAACAGCGCGAACATCGCGGCAGCAAAGAAAATAGTGATCGACAGCGACAGCCATAATCCCAGGCTACCCAGCGCACGGATTTCCTTACGCAGATCAGTCGGCTCTTCTTCTTTCTTATCCGGCAGCTTTTTATAGAGCGCGAACAGCGAGGCCACGCCAATCACCGCCACCACCCAGAAGGTTGAACGCCAGCCGAAAGCCTGTCCGAGCGCAGTACCGAGCGGAACGCCCAGCACGTTAGCCAGTGTCAGGCCGGTGAACATCAGCGCAACCGCTGAAGCACGACGGTTAGGCGCCACCAGACTTGCCGCTACCACCGCGCCAATCCCGAAGAAGGCACCATGACACAGCGCGGTGATTATGCGCGCCAGCATCAGGAAATCGTAGCTGTACGACAGCGCGCACATCACGTTGCCAATAATAAAGATGCTCATCAGCAGCAGCAGGGTGTTCTTGCGCGGCAGTTTTGCCGTCAGCACGGCCATGATCGGTGCCCCGATTGCCACACCCAGCGCGTATCCGCTGATTAACCAGCCTGCAGAAGGAATACTGACATTCAGATCCCCCGCCACGTTGGGGAGCAGCCCCATGATGACGAATTCAGTGGTACCGATGGCAAACGCGCTGAGCGCCAGTGCCAGGAGTGCGACAGGCATAAAAACTCCGGATATTTTTAGTGATGAGTAAAGGCACCGGCATTGCGCCGGATGGGTTTAAATACCACGTTGATCACACTTTTGACCAGACGCAGTCTGTGCCCTTGCTGCCTGAAAAACACCCGATATCAGGATTAATCTTTACATAACAATACATTGCAGGGAATGCGCGGAAGACGAAAAAGGGACCGATTCCACTGGCTTATTCCCTGCCGGTGACTCAGCGTTTTTCTTCTGTCAGCGACAGCCAGCGCGGATGGCCTTTGAACCATTCCACCAGAAAATCGAGCAGCGCTCGCAACGCCGCCGGCATTTGCCGCCGGGACATGTAAATCGCATAAATCCCCATTTCCTGTGGCTGCCACTCGCTGAGTAAGGCGACGAGCTGGCCGCTGGCAATCAGCGGTGCCGCCGAATAATAAGGCTGCATGACGATTCCCGCGCCTTCCACTGCCCCGGTCAGCAGCACCAGCGATTCATTAGCGCTCAGATTTCCGCTCACCGGAATCGCGACCTGTTCACCCTGCCGTGCAAACTGCCACAGGCTTTTGCCGAACCAGGTGTACGTCAGGCAGTTGTGGACTGCCAGATCCTGCGGATGCTGCGGCGTACCCTGCGCGGCCAGATAAGCCGGAGACGCGCAGACGACCGACGGACACAGCGCCAGCGGCCGGGCGATCAGGTTCGGATCCAGATCGTTTGTGATGCGCAGCGCCAGATCGATCCGGTCTTCCACCAGATTGATCGCCCGGCTTTCCAGCTGAAGATCGATACTGACCTGCGGATGTCGGCGCAAAAATTCACTGACCGCAATCACCACCGCACCCTGCCCGAAAGATTGTGAGCAACTCAGACGCAGCAAACCGCGCAACGCTTCATCGCCCGTATCCGCCACGCTGCTCATTTCCGCCGCCACCGACAGCATTTTCCGGCAACGCGCCAGCGTGTTTTCGCCCGCATCCGTCAGGCTGAGTTTGCGGGTGGAGCGGTGCAGCAGGCGCGCGCCCGACCACTTTTCCATCTCCGACAGATAACGTGTCACCATCGCCCGCGACATATTCAGCGATTCGGCAGCACTGACCATGCTTCCCCGTTCAACAATGGCAACAAACACTTGTGCAGCGGTAATTCTGTCCATGATTCGTCCGGTTTATGCAACAAACAGTTGCGCATTATCCGGTTTTTCCCGCGGATTATGCAACGTACAGTAGAGTCTTACTGAATGTGATTATTTATGTCTCTGAGGAAAACCCATGCAACTGAAACATCTGACTCTGATCGCCGCCCTGCTGGGCAGCAGCCTGTCCGCTCACGCCGCCAGTGCACTGAAAATGGACGTGTATAACCCGGGTGAAAAAAGCGTTTTCCCGGTTTCTTCTGAAATCATTACCGGCGATAAAGAAGCGGTTCTGATCGACGCGCAGTTCCAGCGCAATGACGCAGAAAAACTGGTGGAAATGATCAAGGCGACCGGCAAGAAACTGACGACGGTGTACATCAGCCAGTCCGACCCGGATTACTACTTCGGGCTGGATGTCATCCATGCCGCGTTCCCGGACGCCAAAATCGTGGCAACGCAGGCCACCATCGATCAGATCAACGCCAGCAAAGACGGTAAAGTCGCTTTCTGGGGACCGCAGTTGAAAGACAATGCGCCAAAATCTGTTGTGGTTCCTGAACCGCTGAAAGGCACGACCTTTGAACTCGAAGGCCATAAGTTTGAGGTTCAGGGCGTAGATAAAGAACGGACGTTTGTCTGGATCCCGTCGCTGAAAGCGGTAGTGGGCGGCGTGCTGGTGAATGGCAATAACATGCATGTCTGGACAGCAGATACGCAGACGCCGAAATCCCGTAAACAGTGGGTAGAAGCGCTCAATGAAATTACCGGTCTTAATCCGCAAGTCGTTGTACCGGGACATTTCCTGCCGGGCGCGCCAAAAACGCTGGAATCGGTGGAATTCACCCGCCAGTATCTGCTGACGCTGGAAAAAGAATTACCGAAAGCGAAAGATTCTGCCGCGCTTATCGCCGCGATGAAAAAACATTATCCGCAACTGAAAGACGATTCTTCATTACAACTGAGTGCGAAAGTATTGAAGGGCGAAATGAAGTGGCCGCAGTGAATATAACCTGACTCGGCGCCCTCTTCGGCTAAAGGCATACGTCGATCGGCTCCCTCCCCTGCGAGGGGAGGGTTGGGGTGGGGTATTGCAGCAAAATCAAAAAGTTGAAATGTGCATTGACGAGGTGCTAACCCTTAAAACCCGCCTGAGGCGGGTTTTAAACTTACGGCGTCACCCGTACAAATTCGCCTTCGGCCTGCACGTTGTGACCGAAACCGCAGTCATTGGTGGTGTGAAGTTTAACGCTCCGGGGTGCGAAATTCATGTCCACGCTACACTCGCCGCCACCGGCGGAGGCATCATCGGCTTCGTGGTAAACCGCGTGATTATCTTTGATTGCCGTCACCACCGAAAAATCGCCGGTATTCGGGCCGTAATACAGTGACATCTGCCCCATGTATAAACCGCTGAAATCGATTTTAAACTGCGCTTCTTCGGCTTTCACTTCGACGATATTCCAGCTACCAAACCCGGCATATTGCCAGTAAATCCCTGCCGGACTTTCGGCTGGCGGCAAGGCATCCAGTTTTGGCTGCATCTGACTCAGGTTGTATTGTGATTTTTTGTCAGCAGGTGCCAGCATCAGCCAGGCCCTGGCTTTCAGATAATCGCCCTGCTTTATGTAGGTCAACGCAATGTTGTTGTAGGCCGTGGCAATCTGGTCCTGCGGCTTATGGCAAAACTCGCTCCAGGCGACCTGATTACGAAAAATTTCCCGGGCTTTGCCCATATCACCCTGCTGATAAGCCACTTTTCCGGCAGCGGCATAAATCCCGGCTTTAACACAATCGGCGTCGATATCCGGTTCATCAATCTGGGCAAACGCCTGAACACTGGCAAAACATCCTGCCACCAGCAGTAAATTCACTGCGACTTTCATCAAACATCCTTCTACTTTTGTGGTCTACAGAGCTTCGTGCTGGAAAAACATCCTTACAAGTGGCTCATTGCCCTATCGCACTGAGCCACTCATTCTGGGATGATTGGCTTTACAACATATCGATTACACATGGCTATTATGACTAAAAAACCTGGGAAATCGGCGCAATGGGGCGCCGTCTGGCAGTTAATTAAGCCTTACTGGCGCTCAGAAGAAAAGTGGCGTGCCTGGAGCATGTTGACCACAATCATCATCCTTTCGCTGGCCGGTGTGTACCTCAGCGTACAGTTTAACGAATGGAACCGTGTCTTTTATGACGCGCTGCAAAACAGAAACTATCCGGTTTTCAAAGCCCAGCTGTGGAAATTTACCTGGCTGGCGCTGTTGTTCATCGTTATCGCCATCTACAGAGTGTATCTGACGCAGGGTCTGCAAATGAGCTGGCGGCGCTGGATGACTGAAGAGTATATGGAGAAGTGGCTGACCAATCACGCCTATTATTACACGGAGTATCAGCATCAGGTGGATAACCCCGATCAGCGTATTTCCGATGACCTGAATGCCCTGACCAGCGGGACACTTTCTCTGGTGCTCGGTCTGCTGTCGAGCGTGGTGACGCTGTTCTCCTTCGTATTTATTTTGTGGTCGATCAGCGGGCCGCTGAACTTTATGCTCGCGGGCCATCACGTTGAAATCCCCGGCTACATGCTGTGGTTCGCGCTGCTCTATGCCGCCATTGGTTCCTTCATTATCTGGTATATCGGTAAGCCGCTGGTAAGACTCGGGTTTAATCAGGAATGGTTCGAGGCGAACTTCCGTTTTGGCCTGATCCGTATTCGTGAAAACAGCGACGCGATCGCGCTGTATCACGGTGAAAAAAACGAGCACGATCAGCTGACCGGCAAGTTTGAATCCATCAAAACCAACTGGTGGTCTATCATGCGCGTCACCCGTCGCCTGAATGTGGCATCCAACTTTTACGCGCAGTTTGCCAATATTTTCCCGATCCTGGTGGCGTCACCGCGCTATTTCTCCGG
Organism: Rahnella sp. WP5; assembly: GCF_000745615.1. Taxonomy (NCBI): domain Bacteria; kingdom Pseudomonadati; phylum Pseudomonadota; class Gammaproteobacteria; order Enterobacterales; family Yersiniaceae; genus Rahnella; species Rahnella sp. WP5. Next base: position 90,273 of record NZ_JQJR01000013.1, read on the forward strand.
CGCGATCCAGATGGGTGCGCTGATGCAGATTGCTTCCGCGTTCGGTCAGGTGCAGGGCGCGTTGTCCTGGTTCATCGATGCCTTTACCGATCTGGCAAACTGGAAAGCCACGGTTAACCGTCTTGCCGGTTTCAATGCGGCAATCGATCAGGTTAACGCTCAGCCGCGCGGCATCAGCGTAGGCAAAAGCACCGAACACGCCTTACAGCTTGATAAACTGACGCTGAACCTGCCGAACGGAAATCCGCTGTTTTGCAATATTTCTGCTGCCATGCAACCGGGCGAACGCGTGCTGATTGCCGGGCCTTCCGGTTGTGGTAAATCAACGTTGCTGCGTGCGATTGCCGGTATCTGGCCTTACGGCTCGGGCAATATTGCACTGGCAGAAGGTAAGCGTTATCTGTTCCTGCCACAACGCAGTTACATTCCGATTGGCACATTGCGCGATGCGCTCAGTTATCCTGACGCCAGCCGTGAATATACGGATGAACAACTGCAACAGGTGCTGACGCAATGTCGTCTGTCACATCTGGCGGCGGTAGAAATTCTGGATGATTACGCCAACTGGAGCCAGCGTCTCTCGCCGGGTGAACAGCAGCGGCTCTCCTTTGCCCGTGCGCTGTTGATCAAACCCGATACGCTGTTCCTCGACGAAGCCACCAGCGCACTGGATGACGAAACCGAACAACAGGTATACGCTCTGCTGCTGAGCGAATTGCCGGAAACGTCAGTTATCAGTGTGGCGCACCGTAATTCGGTCGCGAAATACCATCAGCACTGCTGGCGGTTCAAAAATCAGGAAAATGGCCCATGCGGATTCACCTCCACGGCGCTGTTGCCTGAATAACGCCTGACGCCACCGGAAAGTGGTTTCAAAATGCAGAAAGGTTGCTGATGTCAGCAACCTTTATTTTTTGTGTGTGCTGAAACCCATTTTGAGCAGAAAACCAACAGGGTGGCTGGCTGCTTTGTATAGCTGACTATACAATTATTCTTAAGTGAAATTTAAAAGGGTCGGAGGTAAGGGTTAATGAAGATAGACAAAAATTCGTTCACGCCGCTTTATCTGCAAATTGAGCAGCAACTTACCGAAAAAATCAGCACCGGCGAAATCCGCCCCGGAGATCCGATCCCGACCGAAGCCGCCATGTGCGAAATCTATGGCGTCTCGCGCATGACCGCGCGAAAAGCCGTGGATTATCTGGTGCGTCAGGGGCGTGTCGCCCGTTTTCGCGGTCGCGGCACCTTTGTCGTTGAGCCGCCAAAGCAGCAGAAAATCATTCTGCCGCTCGACCGGCATCTCACCGCCAGCGAAGTCGCCCAGGAAAATAATCAGCGCATTGAAAATCAGGTGCTGGAATTTCGCCGTATGCCTGCCAGTGAAGACATTGCCCGCGAACTGAATATTCCCGCCGGTACTGAAGTTTATTTTATGATCCGCCTGCGTCTGCTCGGTGATGAGCCGTTTGTGTATGAACAATGCTGGATGCTGTGCGACCGGTTCCCGGATATCACGCGCGCCGCCATGACATCGTCAAAATATGCTTATATTCGCTCGAAAGGTTTCCAGCCTGCGGGCAGCACCAAACTGATTTCGGCAGAACTGCCATCCAACGAGATACGCGTCGCGCTCAACCTGTCACGCGACCAGCCGGTGCTGCATTCCCACGCGATTGTGTCGTTCACTGACGGCACGCTGTTTGAAGTGTCTGATGTCTACTACAACCAGAAAAACTATGGCTTCAGCGTCCATGCCAAAGTGAAAGCTTAAGCGCCGTCAGGCAATGCCCGACAACTCCGCCTTCACCAGATTCGCCACCTGTTCAACCTGCGGGCCATAGATCACATGCACATCCGTTTCGGTGATGCGTTTCACCCCCATCGCGCCGGTTTTCATTAATGTGCCATCCTGTACCTGAGTCATATCTTTGACCTTCACGCGCAGGCGGGTGAAACAGCAATCGACCGCCGTAATATTCCCCTCGCCGCCCAGTCCGATGATGATATTTTTGGTTTTTTCGCCCGTGCCCTGCGCCGGTTTTGCACGTTCTTCGGCATCATTTTCATCCTCACGCCCCGGCGTTTTTACCTGCATCCGCAGAATGACCCAGCGGAACGTGAAGTAATACAGTGGCGCGTAGATGATGCCGAGGATCAGCGGATACCACCAGTGCGTGCGGCTGCCGCCGAGCACGCCGAAGATCAGGAAGTCGATCGCCCCGCCCTGCACGTTACCGATCATCACATGCAGCATTTGCATCAGCACGAACGACAACCCCGTCAGCACCGCATGCAGGAAATACAGCACCGGCGAAACGAAAATAAAGCAGAACTCCAGCGGTTCAGTGATCCCGGTGGTAAATGACGCCAGTGCGCCCGCCAGCATCAGCGCTTTCACGCGGCCTTTATGTTCCGGCCGCGCGCAGTGATACATCGCCAGCGCCGCCGCCGGTAACCCGAACATCATCACCGGGATTTTCCCCTGCGCCAGGAAGCGCGTGGCCTGCTGCGTGACCGCATCGGAGATCGTGCCCGGATTGGCCAGCGCAGCATTAAAGATATTCAGCGCGCCGACAATACTCTGGTTATCCACCGTGGTGACACCGCCGATGGGGGTAAAGCGCACGGTTTCATTAATGATGTGATGCAAACCGGTCGGGATCAGCAAACGTTCTGAGGTGGCATAAATAAAGGTGCCGATCTCGCCCGTGCGCCCGATCAGCTCGCCGATCCACTGGATCCCCTGGGCGATCGTCGGCCAGATCAGCGACATCAGCACACCGACGATCGGCAGCACCAGCACGGTGACAATTGGTACAAAACGCCGCCCGCCAAAAAACGCGATCGCCGTCGGCAGCACGATGGTATAGAAACGGTTGTGCAGCCACATGGTGATCAGGCCGACCAGCACCCCGCCCAGCACGCTCATGTTGTAGGTGAAAATCCCCAGCGTGTTGGTGAACTCGGCGGCGTAAATCATCGCGTCACTTTCGGTCATGCCTTTTGCCGTGAGTTTGGCGACCGTAATGGTTTCCGGCGTAATCCCCTGCGCCAGCAGGCTGTAATTAACCCCGACGTGCAGCCCGACAAAACCGATCACGGCGGAAAACGCCGCCGTGGCCTTCTCTGCATTAGCCAGCCCCATTGCCGTGGCGACCGCAAAAAACAACGGCAAATTAGCGAACAGCGCACCGGAGACCTGACGGATAAAGCCGATGACCAGTTGCAATGTTTTCATCTGGGTAAAGGTTTCACCGGTGACCGCCGGATTCTGCAATGCGGCGGCCAGGCCTAAGAAAATCCCGGCGGCGGCAATCACCGAGATAGGCGTCATCAGGGCTTTCCCCAGATCGTGAACCTTGCTGCCAAGTTTTATCATCTGTCTTCCCTCAATTCGCTGGCTAAAAATAAACCGTTAATTGAGTTAAGTCACAGAATGTATAGTTGTATAGACATAGCAGTCAGGAGTATGAAAGGGATCACAGTTTTGCGAGAGGAAAGCTGGCTGGCGGTGCAAAGGCAAAAAAAAGCCCACATCGGACTGTGGGCATGGGGGTTGCAACTGGCCGCTGTTCAAAACGGCTGGCAACAAGCAAATGTGAGAACTGCTCGTTCTCGGCCCTTAAGGTAACGGCTGCGGGCTTAATCCCTTAGTCTTTTCAGGTAAGGAGCAGGTTAAAATGTATAAATTTGTTTGATATGCATCACACTTTTTTAACACCTAACAATTCATTCACTTTTAGAACATCCCTCTGATAATTATTCTTATGGCCTATTAATTAGTTTACTAAGTAATGACTTTCCTGCCATTTTCCACTGCACGAAAAGACTAAAACCTCACAAGAACAAGGGATTATGTAGCAACATAATCCTCATGTTTTGAAATATAGAAACATGGGTGATGACAATATCCTTACACCGGGAAATCAGGCGCTCTCGTATAGTGAAGGACTTGTTGAGAATGGTTATTCTCAATTCCCCCAAAAGAGTGAATTCTATGCGCCTGAAGTTACTTTCTGTCAGTACAGTGGTACTGCTTTCCGCATGTGATGGTTCTGCCAGTTCTGCTTCCCCGGCAGCACAGGCTCCTGCGGTGAATGTCGTTACTTTGCACAGCCAGCCCGTCGCCCTCACCACCAGTCTGCCCGGCCGCACCACGGCGGTTCGCAGCGCGGAAGTCCGTCCGCAGGTGAGCGGCGTGATCCAAAAACGTCTGTTCATGGAAGGCAGCGAAGTCAAAGCCGGTCAGCAGCTTTATCAGATTGATCCGTCAACCTATCAGGCCTCTTTCGATCGCGCGATGGCGACCTGGAAAAGCGCCGACGCCACCGCCCGCCGCTATAAACCGCTGGTTGAAGCGCAGGCGGTCAGCCGTCAGCAATATGATGATGCCGTGGCCGCCGAGCGCGAAGCCGCAGCGGATGTCGAGACCGCCCGTGTCAATCTGCAATACACCAAAGTGTACGCGCCGATTTCCGGCCATATTGGCCGCTCGCTGTATACCGAAGGTGCGCTGGTGACCAGCGGCCAGACGGCATATCTGACCACTATCGATCAGCTCAATCCTATCTATGTTGACGTCAATGAATCCTCACAAGATTTGCTGAAACTGCGTCGCGCGCTGGCTTCCGGTAAGTTGCAGTCCGCCGGTGACAACGCCGCGCAGGCCACCCTGACGCTGGAAGATGGCAGCAAATACGCCCTGCCGGGCAAGCTGGAATTCTCCGAAGTCACCGTGTCGCAAAGTACCGGTTCCGTTACCCTGCGGGCCTCTTTCCCGAACCCGCACGACGAACTGCTGCCGGGTATGTTTGTTCACGCCCAGTTACAACAAGGTATTGATGACAAAGGTATTCTGGTACCGCAGGAAGCCATCATGCATGACGTCAAAGGTGCGCCTTATGTGTATGTGGTGAAAGCCGACAGCACCGTTGAGCAGCGTTCCATCACCACCGGTCAGATGATGAACGGTAACTGGTTAGTCAGTCAGGGTCTGAATGACGGCGACAAAGTGATCACCGACGGATTACAGAACGTCAGGCCGGGTGCAAAAGTCAACGCCACCGAGCGTAAAGCCAGTGCCCCTGCCGAACAGGCTAATCTCGCGATGACCGATCCTTCCGCGCAATAGGTGAGCTGAATGTCTACTTTCTTTATTAACCGCCCCATATTCGCCTGGGTTGTCGCCATCGTCATCATGCTCGCCGGTGCGCTGTCGATCATGAAACTGCCGATCAGCCAGTACCCGAATATCGCGCCTCCGGCGATTTCCGTCAGCGTCACCTATCCGGGTGCGTCTGCGGAAACCGCCCAGAACACCGTAGTTCAGGTCATTGAACAGCAACTGAACGGGCTGGATAACCTGCGCTATATCGAATCGCAAAGTAACAGCGACGGAAGTGCCACAATCATTGCCACCTTTGATCAGGGTACTAACCCGGATATCGCGCAGGTTCAGGTACAGAACAAAGTGTCGCTGGCCGAATCGCAACTGCCGACCGAAGTGGTCAATCAGGGGATCCGTATTGCCAAATATCAGGCCAACTTCATGCTGCTGGTCAGCCTGATTTCGACCGACGGTAAAATGAGTAACTCGGATCTGAGTAACCTGCTGGTGACCAAACTGGAAGACCCGATCGTGCGTACCAAAGGCGTCGGCGACTTCCTGCTGCTCGGTTCAGAATACGCCATGCGTATCTGGCTCGACCCGGCAAAACTGTATAAATATCAGCTGGTCCCAAGTGATCTCAGCGCGGCGATTGAAGCGCAAAACGTACAGGTGTCGTCCGGTTCCCTCGGCGGCCTGCCGACGGTCAAAGACAGCAAACTCAGCGCCACGATCATTGGTAAAACCCGTTTCGACAGCATTCATCAGTTCAAAAACGTGCTGCTGAAAGTGAACGCCGACGGTTCTCAGGTGCGTCTCAGTGATGTCGGTAACGTGGATCTGGGGCCGGAAAGTTATTCCATCTCCTCCACGTTTAACGGCAGTCCCTCTACCGCTATCGCCCTGCGTCTGGCAAGCGGCGCGAACGTACTGGACACCGACAGAGCAGTAAGAGAAACCATCGCCGGGCTGGAAGATTCTCTGCCGGCTGGCGTGAAAGTCGAGTTCCCGTACCAGACCGCGCCGGTGGTCAGCGCATCGATTGAGGAAGTGGTGAAAACGCTGATCGAAGCCATCGTGCTGGTGTTCTGCGTGATGTTGCTGTTCCTGCAAAACCTGCGCGCAACGCTGGTCACCACGCTGGTGGTGCCGGTAGTGCTGCTCGGTACCTTCGGTATTCTGGCGGCAGCGGGGTATTCCATTAACACCCTGACCATGTTCGGGATGGTGCTGGCGATAGGCCTGCTGGTGGATGATGCCATCGTGGTGGTGGAAAACGTCGAACGTGTGATGACGGAGGAAAAGCTCTCGCCGAAAGACGCCACCATCAAATCGATGAAACAGATCCAGGGCGCGCTGTTTGGTATCGCGCTGGTGCTGTCTGCCGTACTGGTGCCGATGGCGTTCTTCGGTGGCTCAACCGGGATCATCTACCGTCAGTTCTCGATCACCATCGTATCCGCGATGGCGCTCTCCGTACTGATGGCGCTGATTTTCACCCCGGCGCTGTGCGCCACCATCATCAAACACAACGACGAGGAAAAATCGCAGAAAGGCTTCGCGGGCTGGTTTAACCGTAACTTCGACAAAGGTGCGATGCGCTACACCCGCGCCGTCGGCACGGTCATCTCACGCCGCCGTCTGTTTATGGGCATCTACCTGCTGATCGTGATCGCCACCGGCTTTATGTTCACCCGCGTGCCGACCACCTTCCTGCCGGATGAAGATCAGGCCGTGATGTTTGTTCAGGCGACGTTGCCCGCCAATGCCTCGGCAGAACGAACCCAGCAGGTGCTGGATAACGTCCGGGAATATCTGATGACGCAGGAAAGCGGCATCGTTTCCTCGGTGTTTACCGCCAATGGCTTCAGCTTCGCCGGACGAGGTCAGAACGTCGGGATTGCCTTCGTGCAGTTGAAAACCTGGGCCGACCGCCCGGCCGCTGCGCAAAAAGTTCAGGCGCTGGCCGGTCGTGCGATGGCGCATTTCGCCACCATCAAAGATGCCCGCGTATTTGCTTTCGTTCCGCCAGCCGTTATGGAACTGGGTAATGCCACCGGCTTCGACTTCTTCCTGCAAGACACCAATGGCAAGGGGCATGAAGCCCTGATGGCCGCACGTAATCAGTTCCTGCAAATGGCGTCACAGGACAAACGCCTGATGGCTGTGCGCCCGAACGGGATGGAAGATGAACCGCAATATCAGCTGGAAATTGACGATGAACGGGCGCAGGCGCTGGGTCTGAGCCTCGACGACATCAACAACACCTTGTCAGCGGCCTGGGGTTCAGCGTATGTGAACCAGTTCATGTACAACGACCGCGTGAAGCGAGTTTACATCCAGGGCAAGGCGGCTTCCCGCGTCACGCCTGAAGATCTGAACAACTGGTATTTCCGTAATTCCAGCGGCGATATGGTGCCGTGGAGCGCCTTCGGCAGCGGCAAATGGGTGTACGGCTCACCGCGTTATGAACGTTTCAACGGCGTGTCTTCCGTCGAACTGATGGGTTCACCGGCACCGGGCTACAGCTCAGGCGATGCCAACGAGGCGGTGATGGAAATCGCGGCCAAACTGCCACCCGGTTACAAAGTGGCATGGCACGGCCTGAGCTACGAAGAGAAGCTTTCCGGCTCACAAACACCGGCGCTTTACAGTCTGTCGATGATCGTGGTGTTCCTGTGTCTGGCGGCGCTGTACGAGAGCTGGTCAATTCCGTTCTCCGTCATGCTGGTGGTACCGCTGGGGATTTTAGGCACCATCGGTGCTGTGTTGCTGCGCGGGTTGTCGAATGATGTCTTCTTCCAGGTTGGCCTGCTGACGACCGTCGGGCTGGCGGCGAAGAACGCCATATTGATTGTTGAGTTCGCCAAGGAGCTGCATGAGAACGAAGGGATGTCGGTGGCACAAGCGGCCATCGAAGCGGCCAAGCTGCGTATCCGGCCGATCATCATGACCTCAATGGCCTTCGTCCTCGGCGTATTCCCGCTGACCATTTCCAGCGGCGCGGGCGCGGGCAGCCAGCATTCCATCGGGACGGCGGTGGTCGGCGGCATGCTCACGGCCACCTTCCTGGCGATCTTCTTCGTGCCGATGTTCTACGTCACGGTTGTGAATCTGTTCACCCGCAAATCGAAAAAACACGATAAGGCGCTTCCTGCACCAGAGGCAACACACCATGAATAAACCGCATTTCGCGCTGTCGCTTATCGGCGCGTTTTCACTCACCCTGCTGGCCGGCTGTACGATGGAGCCGGATTATCAGCGCCCTGCGCTGCCGGTTGCCAGCAACTGGGACGGCGCCAAAACCGGTGCTGCGCAGGATATCGGCTGGAAAGCCTTCTTCAATCAACCGGCGATGAAGCAGCTGATTGGCATGTCCCTGGCTAACAACCGCGACCTTCGGGTCGCGGCATTAAACGTCGATACCGCCCGCGCTACCTTCCAGATTGACCGTGCCGCGCTGCTGCCGACACTCGACGCCAGCGCCGGTGAAACCAACCAGCATCTGCCGGGCGGATTGTATTCAACACAAACCAGCGGACCGGTGACGTATCAGCAATACAGCGCGAATCTGGGCGTAACGTCTTATGAGGTTGACCTGTTTGGCCGCTTACGCAGCCTGCGCGATCAGGGGCTGGAAACTTATCTGGCGACAGAAGCCACGCAGCGCGCCACGCAAATTTCGCTGGTGGCTGAAGTCGCTTCCGGCTATCTGAGTCTGGCGGCGGATAACGATCTGCTAAAACTGGCGATCAGCACCGCCGACAGTCAGAAAAAATCTTACGAACTCACCAAACGCAGCTACGATTCCGGCATCGACACTTCACAGGATCTGGTGCAGGCCGAAACCACGGTGCGCGCGGCGCAGGCCGACATCGCCCAGTACACACGTCAGGTACGTCAGGACGTCAATGCACTGACACTGCTGGTCGGCACCACCATTCCACAGAGTTTGCTGGCGAACGCCACCCTGCAACAGGACTGGAAATTCCCGCAGACACCGGCCGGTTTGCCCTCTGATCTGCTGACCCGTCGTCCGGATATTATTTCCGCTGAACATACGCTGAAAGCGGCTAATGCCAATATCGGCGCGGCGCGTGCAGCGTTCTTCCCAAGCATTACGCTGACCGGCACGGCAGGCACAGAAAGCGGCAGCCTGAGTAAACTGTTCGACGGCGGCACCGGTGCGTGGTCATTTATGCCATCGGTTAATATCCCGATCTTCGACGGCGGCGTGAATCAGGCCAATCTCGACATCGCTAAAGACACCAATAAAATTGATATCGCCAACTATGAGAAAGCGATTCAGACGGCGTTCAAGGAAGTCTCCGACGGCTTAGCCGGTCAGGCGACCTACAAAGATGAATTGCTGGCGCGCCAGCAGGACGCCGACGCCAATCAGCGCAACTACGATCTCTCGCAGATGCGCTTCAAAGGCGGTGTCGATAACTACCTGAGCGTACTGGTCGCGCAGCGCTCGCTGTATTCTGCTCAGCAAACACTGATCACCACCCAGCTTGCCCAACTGAATCAGGACATCAGTTTGTATAAAGCGTTAGGAGGCGGCTGGAAGGAGTGATTTTTGAGTAAAAGGAAACGCCGGCAGAAGTCGGCGTTTTTGTTTGAGCCGGAGACGCCTTATCCCGCCACATATTCATCTCAGAATCTTCTTCACTAACTCACCCCGCGCATCAAAATAACGGCTCGGCCAGATCACGCTCGGATGCACCTCCAGCGCCTGTGCAATCACCTTCTCCCCTTTCGGCCATGACCGCGACAGCGCATTCGATAAGGTGGATGAGCTCAACCCGGCACTGCGCGATACCGCCGCCAATGTCGTACCCCGTTTACGCAATGCCGCAATGATGTCTGCCTGATGCCAGTCGGTATGATTCTGTGCTTTGTTCATGGAGGATCCTTTCCTTTTAGTGGTTAGTTTTCATACTTAACAAAACCATTATCCTGTTTTGGGATATTTCAGTAAAGCGTTGATATTCGTTTTTGGGATTTTTATGACGAGTATTTTCGATGGCATCAATCTATGATCGTGATTATCAGGAAGTGATTGGTTTATTGAAGAAAGCCAGGCTGGAAAAAGGGATCACGCAGATCGAACTGGCTAAGACGTTGGGAAAACCGCAGTCATTTATCGCTAAGTTTGAAAACGGCGAAAGGCGGCTCGATGTGGTTGAGTTTGTCAGGATTGCGCGGCTGTTAGGAGTTGAGCCGAAAAGTGTTTTGGAAACGCTTTTTGATTCGAATAATAGCGACAACTAATGAGTCAATATCAAATTATTCAATCTTCGCTGTCACAAGTGAAGGTTGAATAAAAACGGAATCGAGTCAAGTACTCACGATTCCTTGAGTATCGGCCAGCATTACAGCTAGATCAAATCCCTAAATCTTCAAAATTGCCGTCTCCTATCACTCCCCTGACTTCATTTTTAATCCGCTTTTTTGCATCCTTCCCCCCTAAACACCTACACTCCATCTTTACAGTAAAGACACTTTTCTATCGCTTTTGTGTAGAGATAAAATGAAGAAACTTGAAGCCATCAGAAGGCTGGAAGCACTAAGCCGTCGAGGGCGGACCGTTTTTTGGGTGCGTAATCTGCTTAAGATCTCTCCCGAGGGCTCGCCCGTATGCTGAAAGCTGGGCTCAAAAACCAAACCAATGAAAAAATTCTGTAGAGACTTCTCGCAAAATAACGCATTCAAAATTAGCCCGGATAATTCCGGGCTATGAACGAGCATTTTCGACTGGGTCTAAGAGGATTTTCGAGCATCGTTTGCTTTGATCTCTTCGACCCAAGCTTCCATTATCCACAGGCAAGTGGCGGCTTGTGGTCCTGCATCTAATAATGAAAGGCGGATGCGGTTATATATCGCCATGTCGCTATTCGTTATTTTATCAAATGGCGGAACGCAGGCTATATCCGTTCCTTGCTGGTGCTTGTAATGATGCTTATCGAGAATTGACATCATTTTTAGTGCTTCTTTTGCGTTCGCATCGGGCGCGTAATAGAGCGCGCCAGCAAGTTGATTGGACTGTTGTAGATTTACTACAGGCGCTAAATCCGGGACTAACAATAGCCATTCATTGTCACCCTTAGAGATTTTTTTAATCGCCTCAGCCCAGTCTTCTGCTGTTATTTTAGATGAAAAACTGTTGCTTCAGTATTTATGGACACTTGCTCTTATATCCTTTGGAGTAGTCGAAGCAAATCCGGCCGGGCCTTCTTTTCTCTCGCCGTGTGTGCGAATTAATTTTCTGCCATATACATCAATTCTTCCTCTGATGTCCACGCTATAATTATCTTTGAGACATAAACATTCTCGGATTGTCATTTTCATAAAACCATTATAAAAAGAGAGACATTACGTTATGCCTCTATGCTTTTATGAATAATTAGAAAACCTTCAAAAAAGTAATATTCAGAAGTTTATTACTGATGAAAGAGCTACATTGCTGGTAATCAATAGTCTCAAATAATATCTGTCAAAAAATACGGCTAAATCGTAACATCTGGTATTTCTCCGTACTAAAAACTGAAGTGAGGCAAAGCCCCACTGAGTTTATTTTAATAAGGTGCAGCGTCCAGATGTACAATAACTTTATAACTTCCGTTATCGAATGAGTATATATCGCCGCGAACGCGAAGATATAGATGATCATTGTTGGCTATGGCCGTGGCCTTGCTGTCAGATGTGACCATGAATGCCCTTTGGTCATCAATATGAGCCATAAAATCAGCCTCACTTTTCGTCGCATCATACAAATAATAGTGGTACGAAAATGACGTCATTGCTCCAGCACTGGCCTGGGTTACATACAAGGTGACCAGGTTATTAACTTTAACCGTCTTATACAAATCATGCCCCACTGGAAATGTAAGAAAGTGAATGACCCATGCGATCATCAAAACTATAAAAAGCGCAGGGACCAAAACATAGCGTTTCTTAAAAACCCGTTCTTTTTGCATAATCGATACCCTGCTTTATCCAGAATTGATCTTTTGGGTCGTCACCATCGTCTTTAAGCCATAAAAATTCCAGAGTTGCCATTTTCATACGTCCATTTAAAAAAGAGACATTACGTTATACCTGTATATTTTAACAAGCCATTGGAGAACCTTTGAAAATGGAATTTTCAGAAGTCTATTATTGATGAGGCGATAATATCATCTCTGTTCAGATGGCCAAATTTAGGGTACCACTTCAGTATTTACTCCGGAAAGTAGTCGATATCAACCGCCACTCATTAAGGAAAATTTATAGCCGTTACTAGCCTCACATAATCAGAAATTACCCTTGTATAATCCTGACGACTATGGTGCCATTTAAACCTTATCAAAGATATGGACATGGTGATTTTATGCAAGCCTCAGACTATCTAAGACTAAAGTTTCAAAGTGACAGACAGCTAGGAATCTACGTTCAAAGGGGGATGAATAGCTATGTCAAAGAAACACAAAACGTCCTCTCTAATATCTCTTCAGGCATGGAAAGGGCGAGTTGGTATACGTCCTGTTTAATCCCTCGGTATGGGGATGTGTGTAATGAATTAGTAACCGAAGAAAAGAGAATGAGCCTTTCTATCGCCTCAATCTTCAGATACCACGACGTGATAGAGCAAATGTTATATCTGTATTTTGAAATGATAATTAAAGATACTGAAAACGAAAATGAAAGCGGCAAGGTTCAGGGGATAACGAAAACAATCACGGGGCATATTGCGGATTCTCAAACAGGGAAAGCCGCAAGGTTTGGGATCGCCTACGCGATATCGAAAAGCTTATCCGCTTCAGGTATGGTGTCGAACATCGTAGCTGAAAGGGTTGCGAGTAAATCCCCATACGTGATTTTTGCCTTACAGGCTTTCGGTATTGATCAAAAGGCCGCATTAGCCGCGCGGAAATTAAAAACACTAGATCCCCGATATTATGCAATCTTATACACCGCTGAATTAGAAATGCTTTATTACTTTGTTGAACCTGTTTTAGAAGATATAATAAAGAAAGTAAAGGCTAAAATGCTGCATAATTTAGATGAGATTTATGAAGAGTTAAGAGATAAATATAATGTTTAAAAGCTTAATATCTTTATTATTATCAGATATTTTATTTCCTATTGTTGTTATTTCATCATGGCTGTTTTGTATCTATATTTTTCCCTCGTATGGCGTGTTGATAGGCGCGGTATCGGTAATCTTCTGGATTATCATTTTTACGAAATTCACATCAAAATTTGATAAATACAAATAAAACAAGGAGTTAAAATGTAAAATCCGGCATATTTATGGCTGACAGATGAAAGCGGTTCACCTATGATTGGTGCGTCTCTAGTGTCTGGCCGCGTGGGTGCTATAGAAGTAAAATCCCTCACACATAACGTAAACATACCAGTAGACGGGAATACAGGACGGCTAACAGGAACGCGAATACATGCGCCGATAATGATACAAAAAGAGTTTGATTGTGTTACGCCTCTTTTATATAGGGCGTTGAGTAATAATTTAACGCTGCAATCTGCGGTGTTAAAGATGTATTCAATTACTGATGAAGGATTAGAAAGGGAATATTTTAATATCATTTTAGAAAACGTAAAAATATCTTCAATCACTCCCGATTTATATCCCGGAGCTTCAACAGGTACGCATATGGAAACTATCTTACTTCGTTATGAAGCGATTACGTGGAAGTATTGCGACGGTAATATTATTTTTAAAGATGGATGGAATCACCGTACAACAGCGTGATTTAGCCAGGATGCTGCAGATTCTATACTAAGGAATGGCGGCTTAATCGCTGCCATTATCAATATTGATACGTGCTTCGATTAAGGTTTTTCTGATATGAATCTCTACACCAAAGACCGTTTTATGTGTCCTTCGTGCAGAGATAATTCAAACTCTCTTACTTACCCACATCCCCGTTCCATCCCCCGCCCAGTGCGGCGATCAGCTTGACGCTGGTGACCATCTGGGTGCTGAGCAGTGACAGGACGCTTTGTTGCTGGGTCAGGCTGGTGTTCTCGGTGGTCGCGACGTCGAGATAGTCGATCATCCCCGCCTGATACTGGTTGTAGGTCACGCGGGCGGATTCCTTGGCGGAATCGGCGGCGTTCTGGCGGGCGACCAGTTCGCTGTCCAGCGTGTGCAGTTCAACCAGATAATCTTCCACTTCCTGCATCGCGGTTAACACGCTCTGGCGATAACTGGCGACGTCGGCGTCATACGCAGCTTCGGCTTGTGCCACTTTGCCACGGGTGGAACCGAAATCCAGTACCGTCTGGCTGAGTTCCGGGCCTAAAGACCAGACGCGGTTTGGCAACGAGAACAGGTTATGGAAGGCCGAGCTGGCAAAACCGCCGCTGGCACTTAAGGTCAGATCGGGATAATACGCAGCAGTGGCGACACCGACTGCCGCATTGGCAGAGGCCATGGTGCGCTCAGCAGCGGCGATATCAGGACGACGCTGCAGCAGTTGCGACGGAATCGCATCCGGCATCGCAGGCAGGTTCAGTTTTACGTCGCGGGCGGCGAGGCTGAACTGCGCTGGCGGTTTGCCGATCAGTACGGCGATAGCGTGCTCAAGCTGGGCGCGCTGCCATTGCAGATCCAGCGCCGACGCTTTGGTACTTTCCAACTGAGTCTGTGCCTGCGCCAGTGTGCCACGCGAGGTACTGCCACCGGCATACTGGTTCTCAATCACGGTCAGATAACGCTGATAGGCGTCAATACTTTGCTTATACAACGCGATTTGCTGATCCATCACCCGCAACTGGAAATAATCCTGCGCCAGTTCGGATTGCGCGCTGAGCGTCGCATCAGCCAGATCGGCCTTGCTGGCCTGCGCGCTGGCATCCTGTTCTTCCGCCGTGCGGCGCAGTTTGCCCCACAAGTCCAGTTCCCAGCTTGCACTCAATTGTGCGGACTGGCTGTTGCTGGTGGAGGTTGAGGTGCCACTGCGCGTGCTGCCGACGGTGGCATCCACGGAAGGATACAAATCAGAACGCGCCTGCGTCACCAGTGCCTGGGCTTCGCGGTACTGCGCGGCGTACTGGGCAACGTTCTGGTTGGAAATCTGCACCTGTGTCAGCAGGGACGACAGCTCAGGATCCTGATACACCGCCCACCAGTCGCCTTTGGCCTGATTATCTTTCGGGATCGCGGCCGTCCAGCCTTTGGCTTCTTTAAATGCCGTTGGCATAGCCACATCCGGCCGTTTGTAATCAGGGCCGACGGCACAGGCGCTGACCAGTAAGGCCAGCGCCAGCGGAGCAAGACGGAACACCATTGAACGTGTTTTTTGCAGAGTCATCAGATTCGCTTCAGGGTAATGAGTTTCAGTGTGATCAGTCATGAGAACTGGCCTCCGGCGGCGTCGCGTGAGGACGCAGACGTTGCCACAGACGATGCGTCGCGCGGCTGGTGCGATCCATATACAGGTAAACCACCGGCGTGGTGAATAACGTCAGGATCTGGCTCAGTGCCAGCCCGCCGGCAATTGCCAGACCCAGCGGACTGCGCAGATCCGCGTCCCCCCCGCTGCCCATTGCCAGAGGCAGGGCACCAAAGAACGCCGCCAGCGTGGTCATCAGGATCGGACGGAATCGCATCAGACAGGCCTGAGTGATTGCCTGTTGTGGCGTCAGACCCAGCCGCCGTTCGGCGTCGAGCGCGAAGTCGATCATCATGATCGCATTCTTTTTGACGATGCCGATCAGCAGCAGGATCCCGATCAGCGCGATCACCGTCAGTTGCGTATTGGTCATCAGCATCAGCAACAGCGCCCCCAGCCCGGCGGAAGGCAGCGTGGAAAGAATGGTCAGCGGGTGAATATAACTTTCGTATAACACGCCGAGCACGATATATACCGCCGCCAGCGCGGCCAGGATCAGCCACGGCATGGAACTGGCCAGCGCTTCAAACGCCTGCGCCGTCCCCGCATAACTGCCATGAACGGTATCCGGCAAGCCGATTTGTGCCATGGCGGTTTTCAGCGCAGCCTGCGCATCTTCCAGCGCATAGCCGTCGGCGAGGTTGAACGCGATAGTCGTGGTCGCCGTCTGCCCCTGATGGGACACCGACAGCGGTGCGTTGGCGCCGCTGAAGGTGGCAAACGCCGACAACGGCACCTGATTACCAGAATCGGTCACGACATACAGCTGATGCAGCACATCCGGATTGCTGGTGTAGTCAGACGTCAGGTTCATGACCACGTGATACTGGTTCAGCGTTTTATAGATCGTGGCAACCTGCCGCTGGCTGAAAGAATTGTTGAGCAACGTGTCAATCATCTTCACGTTCACGCCCAGTTGCGTGGCACGATCCCGGTCGATATTGAGCATGACCTCCTGACCGCCGGTTTGTGCATCGGAATCCACACCGGTCAGTTGCGGCAGTTTCGCCAGCGCTTTCTGCACCTTCGGTGCCCATTCCCGCAACACCGAAAGATCGTCAGATTGCAGACTGTACTGATACTGCGCGTTGGCGCTGCGCCCGCCGATATGCAGATCCTGCGCCGCCATCAGGAACAACTGCGCGCCCGGCTCCTTGCCGGTCGCCATCATCAGACGGTTAGCCACCTGATTGGCGGTCGAGGTACGTTTGTCGAAATCTTTCAGACGCACGAAGAACGTGGCGGTATTACGTGAACCAAAGCCGCCGCTGCCCGCCGAACTCATCACCGCTTCTACCGCAGGATCGTCCTGAATGATCTTGCTGTATTTCAGCACCTGCGGCTGGATCGACTGGAACGAGGTGTTCTGATCCGCACGCAACATGCCCATCAGCATGCCGGTGTCCTGATCCGGGAAGAAACCTTTTTCCACCACGGTATAAAGATAGAAATTGAGTATCACGGTGAGGAACAACCCGACCAGCGTGATCAGCTGATGGCGCATAACCCAGCCGAGCGCGGCAGAATAGGCCGCCAGCAGTTTGTTAAGGCCATGCTCGATCATGCGGTAGATGCGCGGCTGACGTTTTTCCACCGGCGGTTTACGTTTGAGGAAACGTGCGCACAGCATCGGCGTCAGGCTCAGTGACACCAGCATCGAGATGATCAGCGAGACACTCAGCGTCACCGCAAATTCGCGGAACAGACGCCCGACGATACTGCCCATCAGCAGGATCGGAATGAAAACCGCGATCAGCGACAGCGTCATCGACAGCACGGTGAAGCTGACTTCCTGTGCGCCTTTCAGCGCCGCCCGCACCGGTCCCATTCCCTCTTCGATATGCCGCGTAATGTTCTCCAGCACCACAATGGCATCATCGACCACGAAACCGGTGGAGATGATCAGCGCCATCATCGAGAGGTTATCCAGACTGTAGCCAAGGAGATACATCACCGCGCAGGTCCCGATCAGTGACACCGGTAGCGCCACGGCGGGGATCAGCACAGCATTCCAGTTACGCAGGAACACAAAGACCACCGCGATCACCAGCAGCGTGGCTTCCATCAGGGTCATTTCCGTATCACGCAGGGAAGCGGAAACGTTAGGCGAACGATCCAGAGCCAGGTTCAGTTGCACGTCGCCCGGCAGACTTTCTTTCATCAGCGGCAGCGCGGCTTTGATCGCCTGAATGGTTTCCAGCATGTTCGCGCCAGCCTGGCGCGTTACACCAATCATCACCGACGGCGTGCTGTTGTAATACCCGACGTTGTATTTGTCTTCGACGGAATCATACACATTGGCGATATCGCTGAGGCGGATGGCCGAACCATTGATGTAGGTGACAATCAGCGTTTTGTACTGCGCGGCGGTACTTTGCTGGCCGTTGCCTTCAATCATCCACGACTGATCCGACCCTTGCAGCAAGCCTTTCGGCAGGTTGCTGGTGCTGTCGGCAATCGCAGCACGAATGGTGTCGAGGGAAATCCCGTAAGAGGTGACGGCTTCAGGGCGTAAATCAATGCGCACGCCCGGCAGCGCCGAACCCACCAGAGAAACCTGCCCGACGCCGTTAACCTGTGCGATTTTCTGTTGCAACTGGCTTGAGGCAATATCGTACAACTCACCTTTACTGCGCGTGGCCGAGGTCAGCGCCAGCATGATGATCGGCGCATCCGACGGGTTGGCTTTGCGGTACGTCGGCAGCGACGGCATGCTGCTCGGCAGTAATGCACGGGAGGCGTTAATCGCCGCCTGAACGTCACGCGCCGCGCCGTTGATGTCGCGATCGAGATCGAATTGCAAAATGACGCTGGTCGAACTCTGCGAACTGCGCGAGGTCATTTCCGTCACACCGGCGATTTGCCCGAGCGCCCTTTCCAGCGGCGTCGCCACCGTCGCCGCCATGGTTTCAGGACTGGCACCCGGCAGACTGGCACTGACCAGAATGGTCGGAAAATCGACCTGCGGCAGCGGTGCCACCGGCAGCAGGCGATACCCGAGCAAACCCAGCAGGAGTATCGCCATCGTCAGCAGCAATGTCGCAACCGGGCGGAAGATGAAGAAACGCGAAATGTTCATTTATTCCGCCTGCTTCGCTGCACGCCGGTGACGTGGATTAAGGCGGTGAGAAAGCCGGTCAAACATCAGGTAAATCACCGGCGTGGAGAACAGCGTCAGAACCTGACTGAAGATCAGACCGCCGACGATCACCAGCCCCAGCGGCTGACGCAGTTCCGCGCCGGATCCGCTCGCCAGCATCAGCGGCAACGCCCCGAGCAGCGCGGCCATGGTGGTCATCATGATCGGACGAAAACGCAGTAAACACGCCTGGTGAATCGCCTCACGCGGCGATAATCCCTGTTTGTTTTCCGCATCCAGCGCAAAGTCGATCATCATAATGGCGTTCTTTTTCACGATGCCGATCAACAGGATCACCCCGATCAGTGCGATCAGACTGAATTCCGTACCGGCAAAGATCAGCGACAGCAATGCACCGACCGCCGCCGACGGCAGCGTGGAAAGAATGGTCACCGGATGAATAAAGCTTTCGTACAGAATACCGAGCACGACATACATGGTCAGCAGTGCGGCGAGGATCAGCCACAGCGTGTTGCCGGTGGCACTTTCAAATGACGCCGCCGCACCCTGATAGCGCAAAGTGATGCTGTCCGGCATGGCGATATCAGCCACCGTGGTTTTGATCGCCTGCTGCGCCTGCTCCAGCGAATAACCGTCTTTGAGGTTAAAGGAGACGGTGACCGCCGGGAACTGATTGAGGCGCGCCTGCAACAATGCGCCGGTGCGCATGTGGATTTTGGCAATCGACGTCAGTTTGACCATGCCATTGGTCGCCCCGGCATTGGTGGTGGTGGTCGAGGTGCCGCTGTCCGATGTCGAAGAAGACGTGGTGCTGGTGGTGGTCGCCACCGTGCCGGATGTTGAGGTGCTGTTGTTGGTCGCCAGATAGACATCGTCAAAAGAAGCCGGTGACTGCTGGAACTGCGGGGCCACTTCCAGCACCACGCGGTACTGGTTCGCCTGGGTAAAGATGGTGGAAACCAGCCGCTGGCCGAAAGCGTTGTACAGCGCGGTATCGACGTCAGACGCCGTAATACCGTAGCGTGCGGCAGCGTCGCGATCGAGCTCCACATAGGCTATCTGCCCCTGATTTTGCAGGTTGCTGACCACTTCGCTGAACTCCGGCAATGCACTGAGTTTCTCAATCAGCTTCGGTGTCCATTGCACCAGATTTTCGCTGTCGGCATCATCCAGTGTGAACTGGTACTGGCTTGGCGTGACCTGATCGTCCACCGTCAGATCCTGCGAAGCCTGCATATAAAGCTCAATGCCCGGCACGCCTGCGGTCTCCTGCTTCAGGCGTTCAATGATCGCCGGTGCACGTTCGCTGCGTTCATCAAAGGACTTCAGGCTGATCTGCAAACGTCCGCTGTTCAGACTGGTGTTATTGCCGTCCACGCCGATGGTAGAGGACACGCTTTCCACATCCGGATCATTGAGGATAGCGGCAGTCAGTAATTGCTGACGACGCCCCATCTCGCTGAAGGAGACATCCTGCGAGGCCTGGGTGATCCCCTGGATCATGCCGGTATCCTGCGACGGGAAGAACCCTTTTGGCACAATCACGTACAGCAACGCGGTGAACACTAACGTCGCGGCAGCGACCAGCAGCGTGAGCTTCTGATGGTTCAGTACCACGATCAGCATACGATCGTAACCGGCGATCATTTTGTCAAAAAACTCACCGCCTTTACGGTAAAACTTGCTCTGTTTTTCTTCCGGCGTGTGACGCAGCAAATAGGCGCACAACATCGGTGTCAGGGTCAGCGACACCACCATCGATACCAGAATCGACACGGCCAGGGTAATGGCGAATTCGCGGAACAGACGCCCGACCACATCGCCCATAAACAGCAGCGGGATCAGTACCGCAATCAGCGAGAAGGTCAGGGAAATAATGGTGAATCCGATCTGCTGCGAACCTTTCAGCGCCGCCTGCATCGGCGTTTCGCCCTCTTCGAGGCGTCGTGAAATGTTTTCGACCACCACGATGGCGTCATCGATAACAAAACCGGTGGCGATGGTCAGCGCCATCAGCGAGAGGTTGTTAAGACTGAAACCACACAGGTACATCACACCAAAGGTGCCGACCAGCGAGAGCGGCACGGCCACGCTTGGGATCAGCGTCGCCGCGACATTACGCAGGAACAGGAAGGTGACCATCACCACCAGCGCAATCGACAGCAACAGCTCAAACTGAACGTCGCTGATCGAGGCACGGATAGTCTGGGTACGGTCAGAAATCACGCTGATTTTGACCGACTCCGGCAGCGCTTCCTGCAATTTCGGCAGTTGTGCTTTGATGGCATCCACCACCTGAATCACGTTGGCGCCCGGCTGACGCTGAACGCTGATAATGATCGCCGGTTGTTTGTTCGCCCACGCAGAAAGGTACTGATTTTCCGCGGCTTCGGAGAGCGTCGCGACGTCGCGCAAACGCAGCGCCGCCCCGTTTTCATAATTAACAATCAGGTTGCCGTATTCAGCGGCAGTGCGCAGCTGGTCATTGGCATCGATGGTGATCGAGTGGTGCGGCCCGTCAAAGCCCCCCTTGGAACCGTTAACGTTACTGTTGCCGATCAGCGTGTTGATGGTTTCCATGCTGAGGTTATGCGCCGCCAGCTTGCGCGGATCCACCTGCACGCGGATCGCAGGCTGATGCCCGCCCGCCAGCGTGACCATACCGACGCCGGAAATCTGCGACAGTTTCAACGCCACGCGGGTATTCACCAGATCCTGCACTTTGGTCAGCGGCAGGGATTCAGAGGTCGCGGCTAATGTCAGCACTGCGGCATCCGCCGGATTCACCTTCTTGTAAGTCGGCGGATTAGGCAGATCGCTTGGCAGCAGGCTGTCAGCGGCATTGATCGCCGCCTGCACTTCCTGCTCAGCCACATCAAGGGACAAATCCAGCGAGAATTTCAGCGTAATAATGGAGGAGCCGCTGGCGCTGGTGGAATACATCTGACTCAGCCCCGCCATCTGCCCGAGCTGACGCTCAAGCGGCGCGGTAATACCCGACGCCATCACGTCCGGACTGGCGCCCGGATACAGCGTGGTCACCTGAATGGTCGGGTAATCGACCTGCGGCAGCGCCGAGGTCGAGAGCATGTTGTAGGCGAAAATCCCCGACAACAGCACGGCGACCATCAGCAGAATGGTCGCGACCGGCCGGAGTATAAAGAGGCGTGAAGGATTCATTTAGACCCGCTGTCTTTACCGGCTGTAGTTGGGGGTGCATCAGGCGCGACGGCCGTTTTATCCGCACCGGTAGTGGCTTTATCCACACCGCCGCTCTGCTGACGCTCTTTGGAAGAGCCACCTGCTGCTGCAGCCTCACCGGAATTCGGTGTGACAATCTCGACTTTGGTGCCGTTGTTCAGACGGTCAATACCGGTGGTGACCACCTGCTCGCCCGGCTTCACGCCGGACAAAATCGCCACCTGGTCATCACCAAAATCCGGGCCGGACTTCACGCTGCGACGCTCAATGGTGCTGTCGGCTTTCACCACATACACAAAGTCGCCGTCGCTGCTCAGCTGCAATGCCGCCGCCGGGATCACCGTGGCATCTTTCAGCGTCGCGACCTGCAGACGGGCATTCACAAACTGATTCGGATAGAGTTTTTCATCGTCATTATCAAACAACGCTTTCAGCTTGATACTGCCGGTACTGGTGTCAATTTCGTTGCTGATAAATTGCAGTTTGCCCTGTCCGAGCACTTCGCTGCCGCTCTGGTCAAAAGCCGTAGTCGGCAACTGATTGCCGCCGCGCAGGGCTTTGAGCAGGGTTTGCAAATTGCTTTGCGGCACGCTGAAGGTCACGGCAATCGGCTGAGTCTGGGTAATGGTAACGATGCCGGTGGTCGAACTGCTGGTGACCATGTTGCCCGGATCCACCAGACGCAGGCCGACGTGGCCGCTGACCGGCGCGGTGATTTTAGCGTACTCAAGGTTCAGCTTAGCGGCGGCGATTTGCGCCAGATCGGCTTTCACTGCTCCCGCGTACTGACCGGCGGTCGCAATCTGGCTTTCCAGATCCTGACGCGCCAGGGAATCCTGTGCATACAGTTTGCGGTAACGCGCCAGCGTCAGTTCGGCACTTTTCGACAGCGCCTGATTCTGCGCTAAATCGCCCTGATACTGTTCCAGCGTGGCCTGATAACTGCGCGGATCAATCTGCGCCAGCAACTGACCCTGCTCCACTTTCTGCCCTTCGGTGAAATACACCTTCATCAGCTGACCATCGACACGGCTGGTCACCGTCACCGTCGCGTTCGCCACCACCGTGCCCAGCGCACGCAGATACACCGGCACATCGGCCTGTGTGGCCTTTCCTGCCTGCACCGGCGTTGCCATTCCTGCCATCATCTGGCCGCGCATTGCGCGCATACCGCCACGGCCCGGTTTTTTATGGGCAGAGGGATCAGAGGCACTTTGGTGGAAAGCAAAAAACCAGACCAGGATCGCGGCAACGATAATGGCGACAATAACCCACACGAATGTGCGTTTTTTGGAACGAGACGAGGCAGTCGGCAGCATAAATTTCTTGGTTTCGCAGTATTAATGAGGAGAAAACAGCTGAAAAATGACCTTCAACCAGAGATTTTCAATATCAGTCAAAAAACCATTATCCCCGAAAAGTGCGGGTGTCTGTTTTTAGGACAACGTAAAGATTTCGTTAGCAATTAAGAATTTCTATTTCTATCAGCAGGATGAATTATACCCGCTAATTTATCCTTTCGAGGCATCTAATGTTAATCACTAAATGAGAATGAATATTGAAGACCGCAACAAAAAAGCATCAGGAAGTGTCAACGAAGACCGGAATTTTGTCAGGAAAACGCGGAGTTAGTGCGGAAAATGCACTGAGATCCCACCCGAACAGGTGAGAAAACCAGAGCTAAATCCTGAAAATATGACCTATAGATAATTTATATTGTTTGCGCCGACCACGGCTTGATATGGTGAAATTTCTGATTGTTTTTCATTTCCATGCAGGGACTCAGGCGAATGCAGACAAAATTTCAATCCAGACCGGTCATTGGGGTAACGCTCGACAGCGAGGAAGCCGGTGGCTATGCCGATTATCCCTGGTACGCCTTACGTCAGAACTATATGAACAGCCTGGCGGAACTGGGTGCCGTTCCGCTGGCGTTGCCACATCACGCGGCGCTGGCCGATGAATATCTGGCGCTGTGCGACGGCATTGTCGTGACCGGCGGGGCGTTTGATGTACCGCCTGAACTGTTTAATGAGCAACAAACCAGTGATCAGGTTCGCCTGAAACCCGCCCGCACCGAATTTGAAAAAGCCATTGTTAAAGGTGCCATGCAGCGCAATATGCCGCTGCTCGGGATTTGCGGTGGCCAGCAACTGCTTGCCGTATTAACCGGCGGCACGCTGCATCAGCATATTCCCGATGCGCTGCCCGATGCCCTGGAGCACAGCACCACTGTCGACACCGAAAACGCGGGCGGCAAAAAACGCGCGCGTCACCCGGTAGAAATTGTTGAAGGTTCACTGCTCAGCCGCTGCGTAGATCGTGACCATTACGTCGTGAACAGCTCACACCATCAGGCAGTGAAATCCGTCGGTCCCGGCTGTATCGTCAATGCTTACGCACCCGACGGCGTGATCGAAGGCATTGAATGTGAAGGCTATGATTTCTGTCTTGGTGTGCAATGGCACCCTGAATATCAGCAACATGCGCAGGATACTCAGCTTCTTAATGCATTTGTTGTTGCCGCTTCGCGCTATCAGCAGTCGATGCGCTCAGCAGGTAAGGCGATGACGGAAGCCATGAATGATGTGATCGGCCGTGCGGGAGACGAACCGGCATGAACCCGGCGGCACTGAAATCGCAAACGGAGCAGATACTGCGGGAACTGCATATCGACCCGGCGGTTATCGCACATCGCACGCTGCCGTATTTTGAAGAAGTAAGTGAGCACTTACTGGTGGAGGCGGAAACGGATGCCGAAAGCGGTAAAATATACCGTCTGACCGCCCCCGCCTCTGCCGCCTGGCATACCATGAGACAGCAGGCGGCTACTGACGGCGTGGGGATTTATCTGGTTTCCGCCTACCGCAGCCTGAATTATCAGGCTGATTTAATCCGCGCCAAACAACTGGCAGGCATCGCCCCGGAAGATTTCTTTACCTCGCTGGCGCCGCCCGGATGCAGCGAGCATCACACCGGCTGCGCCGTGGATATCAATACGCCCGGCTGCGACGAAGTGACCGGCGTTTTTGGTGAAACAGAAGCTTTTCAGTGGCTGCAAAGCCACGCCGCCGGATTCGGTTTTGTGATGTCATTCCCGCTGAACAATCCCTGGGGATTCATTTATGAACCGTGGCACTGGTGCTGGCATTCCAATTCCTGATGAATCCTCTACACTTACCGCCCTCTCCGCTACAGGCTTTAAGGGACCACCATGGAACTCGCCGTCACGAACGCTGATTTTTACCTTAAAATTTTGGGGCCGGAAGACACGGCTGTCGTTCATGCTTATTTTCGCGATAACGCCGCGCATCTCGCGCCGTGGGAGCCTTTGCGGCCAGCGAACTTTTACGCGCCTGAAACCCTGCGGGTCCGTCTGAGCAATGCTTTTGATGAAGCGGCCTGCGGTACGGCATTCCAGTTTGGCATCATCAGCCGTGAAACCGGTGACATGCTCGGTGCCTGCAATTTTACCGGCATCGCCCGCGGCCCCTTTCAGGCCTGCCATCTGGGATATTCGGTCGCGGAAAACCAGCAGGGAAAAGGACTGATGCATCGGTCGCTGACAACCGCCATTGATTACCTGTTTCGCGAGCAGGGTCTGCACCGCATTATGGCCAGCTATATTCCGGACAATCATAAAAGTGAGCGCGTACTACTGCGCCTGGGCTTTGAACGCGAAGGGTATGCGAAGTCATATCTGAAAATTGCCGGTTGCTGGCAGGATCACGTACTGACTTCCCTGATCAATCCTCACGACAATGCGTGAGGAACATCACAGTTACCATCACTAAAATTGTCGCCTGAAGATTTATCTGATAGGCCAATTTTCTGTTTCATTTTTCGAACAAATAAAACACACTATGCGTTCAACAGGCATCTGGCAGACAGATGCCTGATTTCAACATCTTCTTATAAGTCATAAATTTCAATGCAATCAGATACCGTTTCGCGCAGGACAGCATGGCTTCGCGTTGTGATGATGGCTATTGCCGCATTCATCTTCAATACCACTGAATTTGTGCCCGTCGGATTACTCTCCGACATCGCCGCCAGTTTCAATATGCAGACAGCACAGGTTGGCCTGATGCTGACCATTTACGCGTGGGTGGTCGCGCTGATGTCGCTGCCGCTGATGCTGCTGACCCGCAACGTTGAACGAAAGCGCCTGCTGATCATCATCTTTTGCCTGTTTATCGCCAGCCATGCGTTATCTGTCGTCGCCTGGGATTTCTGGAGTCTGGTGGCCTCGCGCGTCGGTATCGCCCTCGCCCACGCCATTTTCTGGTCGATCACCGCCTCACTGGCGATCCGTGTGGCACCGGCCGGTAAAAAAACGCAGGCACTCAGTATGTTAGCGACCGGCACCGCACTGGCGATGGTGCTCGGCTTGCCGCTGGGTCGTCTTATCGGTCAGTATCTTGGCTGGCGAACCACCTTTATGAGCATCGGCATCGTTGCGCTGATGACACTGATTTGTCTGATTAAACTGCTGCCGCCGCTGCCAAGTGAACATACCGGCTCACTGAAAAGCGTGCCGATGTTGTTCCGCCGTCCGGCGCTGGTCGGTATGTATCTCCTGACTGCGCTGATAGTGACCGCTCACTATACGGCATACAGTTATATCGAACCGTTTATCCAGAGTGTTGCCAACATGGGTGAAAACTTCACCACTTTCCTGCTGCTGATTTTCGGCGGCGCGGGTATTCTCGGCAGCATTGCGTTCAGTTTGCTTGGCAACCGTTTCCCGGCAGCCATGCTCAGCGGCCCGATCCTGCTGGTCACGCTTAGCATGCTGCTGTTGTTTGTGGCGGTGATGAATCCGGTCGCGATTTCAGTGCTGTGTATTATCTGGGGACTGGCGATGATGATTCTCGGCCTGGCAATGCAGGTGCGCGTGCTGGCGCTGGCGACCGACGCCACCGACGTGTCAATGGCGCTGCTTTCCGGTATTTATAACATCGGTATCGGTGCCGGCGCGCTGATCGGCAATCAGGTGAGTCTGCATCTGGAAATGAGCAACATCGGCTACGCCGGTGGCCTGATCGGCTGCATTGCGTTCGTCTGGTGTCTGACGATTTTCAAACGCTATCCGCAACTGAAAGCGACGAGCTGAATACGGATTAGCGCAAAACTCAGACCGAATACCATCCCTGTATTCGGTCTTTTTTATATCTGTATCTTCAACACATTAGCGCAATAACTTCAGGTTTCCCGTCAGCGATTTAATCCACTTTTCCGGCCCCACCAGCCCGACACCGTCGATCACTTCATCGTATAAATCCCGCAACGGGAACGTCATTTCGTATTGCTCAAACTGATGCATCGTGCGCGCAAATGCCGGGAACGGCACCACGCTGCGCTCGCCTGCTGCGTCCAGTGCTTTAAACATCAGCGCCTTAATGTGATCGGGCGTGGCCTGCAGAATCGGCAGCGGAGTTTTAGAGATAGTATCGGTCGTGACACCCTTTGCGTCAGTCAGCGAACTGCCCGCCAGCATCGGGAATTTTGCCGCTAATCCGATGCCAATTACGCCTGCCGTGTTCGCCAGTAATCCCGGCGGAAGTTCGGGATTGAGAATAATTGCCACCCGCAGTTTATCTGCCATTTTTGCGCCCTTTTCATCATTATTGATGACAAAAATGATAGCGCCTGGCCGCTGAAAGGTGCTTTCTTTTCCCGCCGTAAAATGCCCTAATCTGGTTATCTCTTTCTTAAAATCACATTTAAAAGGCAGATTATGTCCGTATCTGAAATTTCACCGGCAGACCTTCGCATTCTCAAACAACTTCAGGGTTCGGGCCGAATGACCAATCAGGAGCTGGCGGAAAAAGTGGGCATGGCCGCTTCTCCCTGCTGGCGGCGCATGAAACAGCTGGAAGACAGCGGCATAATCACCGGTTATCAGGCGAACATCGACAGGAAAAAAATCGGGCTGGGGTTGCTGGCGTTTATCCGGGTGAAAATCGACAGTCACAGCGAGGAAGATGCGCAACGTTTCGAGCAGGAAGTGGGGGCGCTGCCTTCGGTGATTGCCTGTTACGCGATTGCCGGTGATGCGGATTTTCTGTTGCAGGTGGTCGCTAAAGATCTCGACAGTTTTTCCAGTTTCGCGATGGAAGTGGTGCGTCGTCTGCCGGGCATCAAAGAGATGCAAACCTCGTTTGTGCTCAGGGAAGTGAAACCGCTGGATGTGCTGCCGCTGGAGGGAATGTAAGGCAATGCCCGACAAAAGCCGGGCATGTTTTTAAAACAATGACGCGCCGTAATGCTTATCCCAGCACTCTTTTCACGCAGCCTTTAAATACCCTGACACCAATCTCCAAAGCGTCGAGATCAAAGCGCATATCAGGATGATGCAGCCCGGGCGTGAGATTCGCGCCCAGTCCCCAGAACCCGGTTTTAATGGCCGGACGCTGGCGTGAATAGTGGAAGAAATCTTCACTGCCCGGTGTAAATTTCGGTTCAGTCAGGCCCTCTGCACCTAAAACTTCTGTAACAGATTCCGCGATAATCGCGGTTACGTCACTGTCGACTTCTGCCGCAGGCATCTCTTTCATCACATGAATTTCCGCGGTGGCACCCAGCGCCGCCACGCTGTGCTCAATCGCACGAAGCACCTTTGCTTTCAGTTCATCCATCGGTTCATTGTGCTGCGAACGCAAATCCCAGCACACGCGGGCTTCCGCTGGCACAGAATTCGTCACACCCGCATCGCACAGGAAACGGGTGGCTTTCACGCTGTATGTCAGGCTCGGTGCCAGATGAATAGTATTCACTGCCTGAACCGCCGCCACGGCGGCATCCAGCGCGTTAATGCCCAGGTGCGGGCGCGCCGCGTGAGAAGGAACGCCGGTGATAATCGCCTCCACCGTCGCACAGGCAGAGTAATACATCGCGGGCACCGCCTGCCCCATCGGGCATTCTTCAAGTGGCCGCACATGGAACCCCAGCAGCATATCCACATCATCAATGGCGCCCCCTTCCACCATGGCCAGGGCGCCGGTGCCCAGCTCTTCAGCGGGCTGGAACAAAATTTTCAGGCGGCCTTTTTTAACCATACCTTCTTGCATGATTTCCTGCGCCGCTGCGAGCACGACAGAGGAGTGACCATCGTGGCCGCAGGTATGGCGCGCCACCAGCTCGCCATCAATGATATGGCCGAGTGCATCCATATCGGCACGCAACGCCATGACCGGACCGGGCTTGCCGCTGTCGATTTCAGCAATAATTCCTGTGGTGCCGTTCACATGACGCGTGACGTTAAACCCCGCATCTTCAAGCGCCTGCGCGATATAAGCCGATGTTTTAAATTCGGTAAAACCCAGTTCAGGGATGAGATGTAAATGTTGATAATGTTCAATAGCTTTCGACACGGGTAAACACTCCGGTAAATTCATTTTCAAAACAGTGCAATCGAAAATCAGGCAAAAATTCGCATCAGGATCATCGAAATAATGGCGTTCAGTACGCTGGTCAGCATCAGCAGAGGCCAGTATTTTTTCGGCACATCCGCCACGCCAAGCAGGCGTCCCATGTATTGCAACTGAGAACCCATCAGGAAAATTGCCGGTGCCAGGATGGTAATCTGCGTCATATCCAGCGTGCCTTTGGTCAGCAAACTGATAGCTACACCCGTACCCGCCGAAGACGATAGCCATGATGTAAGCAGCACGGTAACGGCTTCACCGGGCAATCCCAGCAACCCCATGAGTGGCGCGAAAATGTGCCCCACCAACGTCATTACGCCGAGCAGATTGAGCATTTCTGAAATGACGTAAGCCATTACCACGTTAGGCATCAGATTATTGATAGCAATATTGAAACCTTTACGGGCACCGACCACGAAAATATCGAACGGGTTTGAGGAAACTCGGGTGGCATTACTCATTTTCAAAATCTCTTTTATAAACGGTGTTCAACACAAAGCGGACAAATACCGCGCCGACAAATTTCATCACGAACATCACCACCAGCGGAATAATCACCGGCATGGTTAATGATGCAAACATAGCGGAACCGATGGAGAAATAGTTGTTGATCAGACCGGCACCGGAATATTGCCATGCGCCCATGATCACCACATCTTTCTTTGTGACCTGTTTATTATCGTAAAGCTCTTTACTTAATGCAGCGCCGGCGTCAGTGCTTTGCAGATCGGTAATTAACGCCAGACCGGTGTGGCCGGGAATGCCTAATATCGGCTTAAGCAGTGGTGTTAATAATTTATGTGCAGCCCGGATAGCCCCGTAGTGCGTAAATATTTCTAATAATCCCAGTGCCAGCATGACCGTCGGCACCAGAGATAAGGCAAAAAGGAAACCGGCTTTCGCACTGACACCGCCCGCCCCGACAAACGTGCTGGTTTCACCTTTCATGGTACCGAACGAACCGCCCAGCGTGGTGAAGTCAAAGGCTCCCAGCCACGCCATGCCATCCACCTTTAAAAATGCACCAGAAAACAGCAGGATAACGACAATAAGCGACACGTATGCCCCCTTACCGACTTTCCACTCATCCACCTCAGGGGTGGCTCTCTGTTCTGATATTCGTGTGTCACTCATACTAACGTTCCTTCTCTGGTATCTGTCTGCAATAAAAAATCAGGAATACAATTCCTGTCAGTTTTCAATCAATGTCATGTGAGAAAACAGGTTATTCATTCAGCACCTGATTTCTGCTCATTTTTATTTTTAACCACAGACAAGAGAGCAGGAAACGTGCCAACTTTCACTTTTTAATAAACAGTAAAAATAGTTAAAAAACAGATAAAAAATAAAAACGAAAAATAGCCCTCATCGTAATAAAGGCTTTTTAATAAAATCATTCAATCGCGATGAAATAACCGGGAATTCATTGCACCATTTTGGTTTATGACGCACCAATAAAGGGCCCGGGTATTTTATTTCATGCACTGTTTATCAACATGTCATATGGCTACTTCCCCGCTGCCCAGAATTATTTCAGCAAGCAATGCTGCCCGCAGCGGAATATCATCAATAATAATATGCTCGTCCCGGGCATGAATGCCGGAGCCTGTCGCACCCAGTCCGTCGAGCGTGGGGATACCCAGCGCCGACGTAAAATTACCGTCGCTGCCGCCGCCGACCGCTTTGCCTTTCAGCGTAATTCCCAGTCGTTCAGCAGCATGCTGCGCCTGCAAAAAAAGCGCTAAATTCTGCGGTGTCTGTTCCATTGGCGGGCGGGACATCCCGCCGGTGACCACCACCTGCGCACCGGCAAGATGCGGCTGGCAATCCTTGATGGCCGCTTCCACGCGCGCGGCCTCTGCCATATTGGTCACACGTAAATCCACACCCAGTACGGCATGATCGGCGACCACGTTAATTTTACCGCCACCGCTTGCCAGACCGACGTTGACCGTCGTGCCAGCCTCTGGGGCATTCAGGCTGTGAAGGGCTAAAATCTGATGCGCCATTTCCTCAATCGCGCTGATGCCATCTTCCGGATTGTTGCCCGCATGGGCCGAACGACCGGTGATTTTCACTTCAAACCGGCCGGATCCTTTACGGGCAATTTTGGCCTCATGGGTGCGCGCCACAGCCGGTTCAGCCACCAGAACCCGTCCGGAATCAGCAGCACATTGTTCAATCCATTTACGCGATGACGGGCTGCCGAGTTCTTCATCCGAAGGACAAATAAACTGAATGCGATGCGGCGACAGCACGCCGGTTTGTACCAGCGCCCGCACCGCCCAGATTGCCTGCACGAGCCCGCCTTTCATATCCAGCACACCGGGCCCATACAACCGGCCGTCTTTTTCCACCATCTCCAGCTCACCGCATTCCCACACAGTATCGAAATGGCCAAGAATACTGGTCACCTGCGTCCCGTGACCGACACTGAACAGCAGATGATTGCCGAGTTTTTCCTGCGGGCAAACCTGCGCCTGCACATCCAGCCGCTCCGCCATGATGCTTTGCAGGACGTCTCCGCAACGGTCAACCGCCACTTTATTCAGCGAAGGGGATTCGGCCTGAACCAGGCGCTTTATATCACTGAGGATCAGCGAGGCATGTTGTTGCAGATAGTCATACACGGTTGGCATGAAATTTCCCGATGTCTGTTTTGTCGTCAATTTTGATTATCTACAACCCATCACATAATATAAATGTCGTTTCAATGACTATATTGTTGCCTTTTGGTCAACAGACACCAGGAACACCGATGAGCCAGATGTTTCACGAGAAGCAGATCAGTTATCTCTACGAGGTGGGGATCCAGGGCGGGATCCGCCGTGCGGCCGATATTCTTGGCGTCAACGCTTCGGTGATCAGCCGTCAGATCGCCCTGCTGGAACGCACACTGCAACTGCCCTTACTTGAACGCAGCGGACGCACAGTGGTGCTGACCGATGCAGGAAAACTGCTGGCGGATGATTTTTTTGAAAGCCGGATACGTCGCGAAAAACTGGAGCGACATTTAAAAGATTTGCGCTATATGAAAGGCGGCGCAGTCACCATTCGCGTCGGTGCCGGACTGGTTGATACCTTTGTCGAACACGTACTGAAAAACTTTGCGACATCCTATCCCAATGTTTTTGTGGAAATTGTCGCAGGGAATATGCAGGAAACACTGGCGTCGATTGTCCAGGGTGAGGCCGATATGGCACTGGCGTTTGGCCCGATTGGTAACCCGGAACTGAAGCGCCACAGTTTTCCGTGGGGGCCGATCTGCGCAGTGGTCAATCCGCAGCACCCGATCGCACATCTGAAAACAGTCTCGATCGAAGAACTGAACAAGCACCCGCTGATTTCGCTCAGTGAGACGTTTGGTTTGCAACGCCACATGAACGCGATGTTCCAGAGCAAAGGTTTTTTGTTCACCCCTGCCTACCGCTGTAACCTGTTCTCGACGGCCATGAGCCTGAGCATTTCAGGCATGGGGATTTCCTTTATGAGCGCACAGGCGGCAGGCGAACGCATCGAGCACGACATTCTGGTGGCGGTTCCCATTGATCACCCTATCGCCACCGAAGCCCAGTGCCATTTATTGCGCAATTCAGACCGGCGTTTCACGCCCGCAGCGCATCATCTATGGCAGTTACTGCTGAATTTTTTCCAGAAACAGAATGAGCGATAAGGCGTTTTGCAGTGCATGACAATTAGATAGTTATGCGGTAAAATTTACATAAATATGCAAAATGTCTTTTACCCAACGCCGGTTTTGCGATATCAATATAGGCATTGAAACTTTTAGCAGACAGACCCCCATTCATACAGGATTTAACCGATGACAACTATTCTCAAGCACCTTCCTATCAATCAGCGTGTGGGGATTGCATTCTCCGGCGGTTTGGACACCAGTGCAGCCCTGCTGTGGATGCAGAAAAAAGGGGCGATTCCTTATGCCTACACGGCCAATCTGGGTCAGCCTGATGAAGAAGATTACGATGCCATTCCGCGTAAAGCGATGGAGTACGGTGCAGAGAAAGCCCGCCTGATTGACTGCCGTAAACAACTGGTTGCAGAAGGGATTGCCGCCATTCAGTGTGGCGCATTCCATAACACTACGGCGGGCGTGACTTACTTCAATACCACGCCGCTGGGCCGTGCCGTGACCGGCACCATGCTGGTTGCCGCAATGAAAGAAGACGGCGTCAATATCTGGGGCGACGGCAGCACATATAAAGGTAACGACATTGAACGTTTCTACCGTTACGGTCTGCTGACCAATGCTGAACTGAAGATTTATAAGCCGTGGCTGGATACCGACTTTATCGATGAACTCGGTGGCCGTCATGAGATGTCCGAATTCATGATTCAGTCCGGTTTCGATTACAAAATGTCGACCGAGAAAGCCTACTCCACTGACTCCAACATGCTGGGCGCAACGCACGAAGCCAAAGATCTGGAATTCCTCGATTCCGGCGTCAAAATCGTTAACCCGATTATGGGCGTGAAATTCTGGGACGAGAATGTGGTCGTGAAAGCGGAAGAAGTCTCCATCCGTTTTGAGCGTGGTTATCCTGTCGCACTGAATGGCGTGACCTTTGACGACAGCGTGGAGCTGATGATGGAAGCCAACCGCATCGGCGGTCGTCATGGCTTGGGGATGAGCGACCAGATTGAAAACCGTATTATCGAAGCCAAAAGCCGTGGCATCTACGAAGCCCCGGGAATGGCGCTGCTGCACATCGCTTACGAGCGTCTGCTGACCGGTATTCATAACGAAGACACCATCGAGCAATATCACGCAAATGGCCGTGTACTGGGTCGTCTGCTGTATCAGGGCCGTTGGTTCGATCCGCAGGCTCTGATGCTGCGTGACTCCGCACAGCGTTGGGTCGCCAGCGAAATCACCGGTGAAGTGACTCTGGAACTGCGTCGCGGTAATGACTACACCATCATGAATACGGTGTCTGAAAACCTGACTTACAAACCAGAACGTCTGACCATGGAAAAAGGCGATTCTGTGTTCTCACCGGATGACCGTATTGGTCAACTGACCATGCGTAATCTGGATATCACCGATACCCGCGAGAAGCTGCAAAACTACGTTGAGACAGGCTTGCTGACTTCTTCCGCCTCTACCGGTTTACCGCAGGTGGATAACAATAATCTGCCACGCGGATTGCAGGTGAAGAATAAGTAATTGCTGTTAGCGTAAACGAGCGGGCAGGATCATCATCATTACTGATGCCCTGCCCGCTCAATAATTTGCACCTAATGATTTCGTGTACGGCGTTCAATTAACTGATGTGTTTTCGGGTTGTAATAACGGCTCGGCCAGATCACCGCAGGATGCACGCCAATTGCCTGACCAATCAGTATTTCCCCTTTCGGCCACGGACGTGAAAGCGCGTTCGATAACGTCGAAGAACTTAACCCCGCAGCCCGTGATACCGCCGCCAGTGTCGTACCCTTCTTGCGTAACGCCGCAATAATATCTGCCTGATGCCAGTCTTGATTATTCATGAGTTTGTGCTCCTGAGGTCAGGATCACAGGGGAATGGGGGAAAGGTAAAAAGGTGAATAACTGATACAGGTTCATTGAGAACTCCATCTAACTAAGCTGATGTTTTCGCACAACAGAAATTGTGCCGTTTCCAGTAGAGTTCGAGTTCTCACGCCCGGCTGCGGATTTTGCCGCAGCGACGCGACTATAGCGTAAAGCGCGTGACTAAACCAAGTGGCTAAGAACGAAACTGAGGTGATGATTCCAGATAAATTTAATGGTTTGCAAGGAGTTGCAGGGATTGCAGGTGTGCTCCTCCTCCTGCGAAGGGGGAGGCTGGGTGGGGGTTTAGCAAACCCTAAAACAGTCGATGTTTCCGCATTGCGATCTGACCTTAATACCCCACCCCAACCCTCCCCTTCGCAGGGGAGGGAGCTGATTTGCATCATTTTTAAACTTTTGAGTTCAAAATTTAGACATGCAGAAACGACGTACAGGAAATACGAATAATCGGGATTGGGTAGTGAATTTTTTGGGGTATTGAACAGATTTGAGGAAGAAGCTTTTGGAGCGGGTGAAGGGAATCGAACCCTCGTATAGAGCTTGGGAAGCTCTCGTTCTACCATTGAACTACACCCGCATCGGTGTGCGACTGGCATTATAACCGGTTACGACGGCGGAGCAAGACGTGATTGCGGATAAGCGCTGGAGTTTTAAGCAGTTAGCATATGCCGTGATCTGTGGCATGAAAAAGGGCGCCGGAGCGCCCTTCTGGTGTTTCTGAGGAAAACTTATTTCTGTGTCTGCGGACGCATTGCCGGGAACAGGATGACGTCGCGGATGGTGTGGCTGTTAGTGAACAGCATAACCATACGGTCGATACCAATGCCCAGACCGGCAGTCGGTGGCAGGCCGTGTTCCAGCGCTGTCACGTAGTCTTCGTCGTAGAACATCGCTTCGTCGTCGCCTGCATCTTTCGCAGAAACCTGATCAGCAAAGCGCTGTGCCTGGTCTTCTGCGTCGTTCAGCTCAGAGAAACCATTACCGATTTCACGGCCACCGATGAAGAACTCGAAACGGTCAGTGATTTCAGGGTTCACGTCATTACGGCGCGCCAGCGGAGAAACCTCTGCCGGATACTCGGTAATGAAGGTTGGCTGGATCAGCTGTGCTTCGGCGGTTTCTTCGAAGATCTCGGTCACGATACGGCCCAGACCCCAGCTCTTCTCGATTTTGATACCGAGTGATTCTGCGATAGCGGTCGCTTTTGCCAGATCGTCGAGATCAGCCACGTTAGTTTCCGGACGGTATTTGCAGATCGCTTCACGCATGGTCAGCTTGGCGAATGGCTTGCCGAAATCGAAAGTTTGGTCGCCGTACTGCACAACGCTGCTGCCCAGAACAGATTCAGTCAGGGTGCGGAACAGAGTCTCGGTCAGAACGATCAGGTCTTTGTAATCCGCGTACGCCATGTAGAGTTCCATCATGGTGAACTCTGGGTTGTGACGCGGAGAAACGCCTTCGTTACGGAAGTTACGGTTGATTTCGAACACGCGATCGAAGCCACCGACAACCAGACGCTTCAGATACAGTTCCGGCGCGATACGCAGGTACATGTCGATATCGAGCGCATTGTGGTGAGTGATGAACGGACGCGCCGCCGCACCGCCAGGGATCACCTGCATCATCGGGGTTTCGACTTCCATGAAGCCGTTTTCCACCATAAAGCTGCGGATGCCAGACATGATCTGAGAACGGATTTTGAAGGTCTTACGGGAATCTTCGTTAGCGATCAGGTCGAGATAACGCTGACGGTAACGCGCTTCCTGATCCTGCAAGCCGTGGAATTTGTCCGGCAACGGACGCAGTGCTTTGGTCAGCAGACGCAGTTCAGAACAATGGATCGACAGTTCGCCGGTCTTGGTTTTGAACAGTTTACCGGTCGCACCCAGGATATCGCCCAGATCCCATTTCTTGAATTGCTCGTTGTAGATGCCTTCTGCGAGGTCATCACGCGCAACGTAAAGCTGGATACGGCCACCGACATCCTGCAGGGTCACGAAAGATGCCTTGCCCATAATACGGCGGGTCATCATACGGCCACCCACGGTGACTTCGATGTTTAATGCTTCCAGTTCTTCGTTGGTCTTTTCGCCATATTTCGCATGCAATTCATCAGAGATGCTGTCACGACGGAAATCGTTAGGGAAAGCGATACCGGATTCGCGCAGTAAAGCCAGCTTCTCACGACGAGATTTCAGCTCGTTGTTAAGATCTGGTACGTTTTCTGCGCTTTGCGCTGCTGGTTGTTGCTCAGACATTTTGGTTCCTCATAACCCGGCTTTCAAACTTGCCTCAATGAATTTATCCAGGTCGCCATCCAGTACGGCCTGCGTATTTCGCGTTTCGACGCCCGTGCGTAAATCTTTAATACGGGAATCATCCAGCACGTAAGAACGAATCTGGCTGCCCCAGCCGATGTCAGACTTGTTGTCTTCCAGCTGCTGTTTGTCCGCATTTTTCTTTTGCATCTCATACTCATAAAGCTTCGCACGCATCTGCTTCATGGCCTGATCTTTGTTTTTATGCTGGGAGCGGTCGTTCTGACACTGGGTCACAATATTGGTCGGAAGGTGGGTAATACGTACCGCAGATTCCGTTTTGTTGACGTGCTGACCACCCGCACCGGACGCACGGTATACGTCGATACGCAGGTCGGCAGGGTTAATTTCGATTTCGATGTCGTCATCCACTTCCGGATACACAAACGCGGAACTGAACGAGGTATGGCGGCGGCCGCCGGAATCAAACGGGCTTTTACGCACCAGGCGATGAACGCCGGTTTCCGTACGCAGCCAGCCAAACGCATAATCACCGATGATCTTGATGGTCGCGGATTTCAGGCCAGCGACTTCACCGTCAGATTCTTCAATAACTTCAGTTTTGAAACCTTTGGCTTCTGCCCAACGCAAATACATACGCAGCAGCATGCTCGCCCAGTCCTGGGCTTCCGTACCACCGGAACCGGCCTGGATATCGAGGTAGCAGCTCGCGCTGTCGTATTCGCCGGAGAACATGCGGCGGAATTCAAGCTGTTCCAGTTTGGCGGTCAGTACGTCGAGTTCGGCAACCGTTTCGTTGAAGGTGTCTTCATCCTCGGCTTCAACAGCCAGTTCCAGCAGGCCGGTCACATCTTCCGCGCCCTGCAACAACTCATCGATGGTTTCAACAATAGCTTCCAGTGAGGAACGTTCTTTGCCCAGCGCCTGTGCGCGTTCTGGCTCGTTCCAGACGTCCGGCTGTTCCAGCTCGGCGTTTACTTCTTCGAGGCGTTCTTTCTTGGCATCATAGTCAAAGATACCCCCGAAGAACGACTGTCCGCTCGGACAGGTCCTGAATGCGGTTTTTAACCGGATTAATTTCAAACATGATTTTTCGCGTCTTACGTTAGATTCGGAGTTGGCCCAATGCCATTCGAACCGCAGATTCTAACGGAATTAGCGGTCTTTTTATAGCAAGGAGCCGTTTTTTTGCAGGGTTTATTACCGGCGTAAATCGCTTATTTCGGCCATAAATGTTCGATAATCAACTGAACGCTGCGATTTCCCCGAAATTCATTGATATCCAGCCGGTAGGCCAGTTGCACTTCGCGGATGCTGCTGTCCGGCCAGAAAGTCGGATCGATATTAAAAGCAATACCATCGAGCAACGGACCGCCGCCGACGGGTTCAATCATCAGCTTGAGATGACGCTCTTTCAGCAGTTTCTGTTGCAGGATACGGAACCTGCCGTCAAAGGTCGGTTCCGGGAACGCCTGTCCCCACGGGCCGCCGTCGCGCAGCATTTCAGCCGTATCAATCGTCAGTTCACGGGCCGACAGCTCGCCATCCGACCAGACCACACCTTCCAGATGCGAAGGATCCAGCCATTCACCGACCAGTGCAGCGAAACGATCACGAAATTCGTCGAACTTGCTCTCTTCCAGCGACAAACCGGCTGCCATCGCGTGTCCGCCGAATTTCATCATCAGACCGGGATTAAGCGTATCGAGACGTTCCAGCGCATCGCGCATATGCAATCCGGCAATCGAACGACCGGACCCTTTCAGAATGCCTTCACC
This sequence comes from Rahnella sp. WP5, assembly GCF_000745615.1. NCBI lineage: Bacteria > Pseudomonadati > Pseudomonadota > Gammaproteobacteria > Enterobacterales > Yersiniaceae > Rahnella > Rahnella sp. WP5. Next base: position 129,122 of record NZ_JQJR01000013.1, read on the forward strand.
CGCCGGTGCGAACGCAATCACCGGGCGATTAAAACGCTCTTTCAGACGTGATGCCAGAATGCCGACCACCCCCTGATGCCACTCAGGATGATACATCGCCAGCCCGAACGGCAGCGCGTCGGTACTGCTTTCCAGCTTGTCACACAGCGCCAGCGCTTCGACCTGCATGCCCTGCTCTATCTCACGGCGGGTCTGGTTCAGCGCATCCAGATCGCTTGCCAGCGCACGCGCCTGACCGATGTCTTCACTGAGTAACAGCGCCACGCCAACCGACATATCATCAAGACGTCCGGCGGCATTCAGCCGTGGTCCAAGCGCAAAACCTAAATCACTGGCGCACAGCGTACGGGCTTCGCGCCCGGCCACTTCCAGCAACGCGCGGATCCCCGCACGGCATTTTCCGGCACGAATGCGGTTCAGCCCCTGATACACCATGATGCGGTTGTTGGTATCAAGCGGCACAACGTCCGCTACCGTGCCGAGCGCCACCAGATCCAGATGCTCCGCGAGATTGGGGATCGCCAGACCGTTTTGTTCAAACCAGCCACTTTCGCGTAATGCACTGCGCAGCGCCAGCATCAGATAAAACGCCACACCGACACCCGCCAGCGATTTGGACGGAAACTCGCAACCGACCAGATTCGGGTTAATGATCGCTTCGGCATCCGGTAATATTTCGCCCGGCAAGTGGTGATCGGTGATCAGCACCTGAATGCCTTTTTCATGGGCGAGCGTCACGCCCGCGTGAGAAGAAATGCCGTTATCGACGGTGAGGATCAACTCTGCACCGCGCGACGCCGCCTGTTCAACCACTTCCGGGCTGAGACCATAACCGTCTTCGAAACGGTTCGGCACCAGATAATCCAGATTACCGCAGCCCATGCTGCGCAAGGAAAGCAACGTCAGCGCCGTACTGGTCGCGCCATCAGCATCGAAGTCGCCAACGATAATTATGCGCAGACGCTCAGCCAGCGCTTTTTGCAGCAAGGCAACGGCGGTATCAATGCCATCAAGCTGCTGATAAGGCAGCATACCGCGCACGCCGCGCTCCAGCTCGTGGCTTTGTGTCACACCGCGAGCGAGATACAGCCGGCGTAACAGCGGGGAGAGTTCGGCGGGAAGATCCACGCCAGTCGCCGCCTCACGACGGCGAAGTTGAGTCTGCAAGGTCACGAAAAATCAACCACCGGTTTTATGTGAAGGATCCTGCTGGTCGAGCATGGCAGCCATTTCTTTCGGCGGCTGATAACCAGGGATCAAAGTTCCGTCTGCCAGCACGATGGCCGGAGTGCCAGTTACGCCGAACTGAACGCCCAGCTCAAATTGCTTCGCAATATCACTGGTTTTACAGGTTGCCGGCGTGATGTGATCGCCGCGCATTGCCGCATCAAAGTTGGTTTTGCGGTTGCCTGTACACCAGATAGATTGCATGTCTTTCTCGGTTTTGGAATTCAGCCCCTGACGCGGGAAGGCCAGATAACGGATGGTTATGCCAAGATCGTTATAGTCCTGTATCTGCTGATGCAGCTTGTGGCAATAGCCGCAGGTGATATCGGTAAACACCGTGATCACATGCTTTTCATTTTTGGCTTTATAAATGATCATCTCGTTTTGTAACGCATCCATCTTCTTCACCAGCGCTTTGTTGGTGACGTTAACCGGATGGCTGCCGCTGACGTCATACAGCGGGCCTTGCAAAACGTGTTTGCCGTCGTCGGTAATGTAAAGGGTGCCGCTGTCGGTAGAAACCGCACTCAGGCCGGTTACCGGCGAAGGCTGGATGTCGGCATGGCTCATGCCCAGTTTGCCCAGCGTGGCTTTGATTGCTGCTTCATCAGCATGGACCGCGGAGCTCATACACGCAGCCAGAAGTGTCAGCAGCATTAAACCTTTTTTCATCATGTCGTCCTTTTTCTCCGGCCTGTTATGCACGGGGATGATGTTGTTGATGTAGCAGTTTGAGTCGTTCAGTCGCTACATGGGTATAGATTTGTGTGGTCGATAAGTCACTGTGACCTAACAACATTTGCACGACGCGCAGATCCGCACCGTGATTCAATAAGTGGGTGGCGAAAGCGTGGCGCAGAACGTGGGGAGACAACCGCTCCGCATCAATGCCCGCAAGAATCGCATAGTGTTTGATGCGATGCCAGAACGTCTGGCGTGTCATTTGCTGCGCCCGGTTGCTGGGGAACACGATATCCAGCGATTGTCCGTTCAGCAGCCACGGCCTGCCGTGTTCGAAATAATTTTCGATCCAGTACACGGCTTCTTCGCCCATCGGCACCAGCCGTTCTTTGTTGCCTTTACCGATAACCCGCACCACACCCTGGCGCAGGCTCAGATCACTGAGCGTCAGCCCGACCAGTTCCGAAACACGCAAACCGGTGGCGTAAAGCAGCTCCAGCATGGCTTTATCACGCAGTTCAAGAGGCACATCGACACTCGGTGACGCCAGCAATGCGTCTACCTGCGCCTCACTGAGATCTTTCGGCAGGCGTTGCGGTAATTTAGGCGAAGACAACAGCGCGGTCGGGTCATCCTGACGCACGGACTCACGGTTCATGTACTGAAAGAGGCGACGCATCGCGCTAAGTAATCGTGCCGAGCTGGTGGCTTTGTATCCGCCCTCAATACGCTCGGAGAGGAACAACTGTAAATCTTCGGCGCTGACGTGCAGGAGATCGGTATTGTTATGATGCAGCCAGCCCAGCAATGATTTCAGATCCTGACGGTAGGATGACAGCGTATTTTCCGCGAGATTGCGCTCAATCCAGAGCATATCCAGAAACTGCTCAGTCAGGCTCTGATCGGCCTCATTAACCGCTGGTGTCACCGGCTCAGGCGTAACATCCTGAGGATTCGCATTATCTTGTTTTGGCATCCCGACTCCTCTTACTCACGACGGCCATTATGCCTTTCATGCGCCCAAATCTGCTACACTGGCTGCCATTCGTATTCTGATAACGTTATGGCAGCAAGTATGAAGATCGGACTTTTCTACGGTTCCAGCACCTGTTACACCGAAATGGCAGCGGAAAAAATCCGCGATATTTTGGGCGAAGAACTGGTTGATTTGCATAACATAAAAGATGTTGATCCCGACAGAATGGAAGATTACAACATCCTGATCCTGGGCATCCCGACATGGGATTTTGGCGAAATCCAGGAAGACTGGGAAGCGGTCTGGAATCAACTCCCAACGCTGAAACTACGCGGCAAAATCGTCGCCATGTACGGCATGGGCGACCAACTCGGCTACGGCGAATGGTTCCTTGACGCGCTCGGCATGCTTTATCATCAGCTGGTTCCCCTTGGCGTGCATTTCATTGGTTTCTGGCCGACAGAAGGCTTTGAGTTTACCAGCCCGAAACCGCTGAGTGCGGACGGCAAGCATTTCGTCGGGCTGGCTCTGGATGATGTGAACCAGTTCGATCTCACCGAAGAGCGCCTGCAACAATGGTGCGAACAGATCCTGCTGGAAATGGACGCCCTGCTTTAACGCAGCATAAGAACACGGCGTCAGCCTTCCATGGACATGCCCCTCTCAGCCCGGTTTTACCGGGCTACGCGGAGTGCCACTGAGCAATATCTGTCGCAACCGCCGCCACTCTTCCAGACTCATGCTGTCCGACGCCAGCCATAACCGCTGCCTTGAACTGCGCATCGCCTGCGCCAGCCCGCCTTTACGTTTTTCGCGACGAAGCGAGAGCAGTACGCCGTGGCTTATCATCCATACCGGCTGTTTAATCTGCCATTCATGGCCGCGCCATAAAAGACGGTTATCCTCGAGCAGGATCATTTCACCTGTGCGTGCTGTAATACGCCGCTGGCTGCGGATGCATTCAAACAACACCAGCAAAAGCAACGTCATCCATACCGGCCAGTAACCCGCAGGCCAGGGTGCCAGCAAAATCAGCAACATCACTGCACCGTAACATCCCAGTGAAATAAGCTGACTGCGCCAGGACACCCTGAGATCACATCGCCACAGGGCCACGGGCTTTGTTTCGAGTCTGAATAAGGGCGACCATACGCTGCAATTCGGTGTCTTTCGGTTCGCCGTGATTCATCAGCCAGTTGAACAGATCCGGATCATCACAGGTCAGCAAGCGGACAAATACTTCTTTATCGGTCTCGCTCAGCGAATCATATTCATATTCGAAGAACGGCATGATGGAGATATCCAGCTCGCGCATGCCACGACGGCAGGCCCAGTGAACGCGGGAACGATTATTAATATCCAGTTGGTTTTTGCTTTCCATAACAAGACTCTTTTTTAGGATACAGAATGAGAATTCTTTTATATAGAAAGCGATTCTAACAGCCCGTTGCGCAGGGGCGTAACTTTTCAGTGCCCTGTTTTGTCAATCTCTGTGATGTGCTGGAAAACCTGATGCAAACCTGTCGTTTGTCTTACATTCTCTGGAAGGCGTCCTGGAAAAGGCACCAATAACTGTTTTCAAAGCGGATGGGCTCTTTTACCATGGGGCATCAGTCACATTTCATTGACCGGGATTAGAAAATGGCTAACGAATTTCCCTTTCCACCGCAAAAACCTTCAGCGTCTTCTCACCTGCCGCTGACATTGATTTCACTGGAAGACTGGGCACTGGTGACCATGACCGGCGCAGACACCGTGAAATACCTGCAAGGCCAGGTCACTGCGGATGTCGATGCGCTGGCCGCCGATCAGCATATTCTCTGTGCGCACTGTGATGCGAAAGGGAAAATGTGGAGTAATTTGCGCCTGTTCAAGCGTGGCGATGGTATGGCGTTTATTGAACGCCGCAATTTGCGCGACACACAGCTTACAGAAATCAAAAAGTACGCCGTATTTTCTAAAGTGACGTTCACTGCCGATGACGATGTGGTGTTACTCGGTGTGGCCGGTTTTCAGGCCAGTGCTGCTCTGACCGGGCTTTTTTCAACCTTGCCAACGGCTGAACAGCAGGTCGTACAACAAGATGAAACCACACTGCTGCATTTCTCCCTGCCAGCCGAACGTTATCTGATTGTCACCAGCCCGGAAAAAGCCCGTCAGGTGGTGGAAGAACTGGGTGAACAGGCACAACGCAACGACAGCCAGCAATGGCTGGCGCTGGATATCGAAGCCGGGTTCCCGGTGATTGATACCGCCAACGCCGTGCAGTTTATCCCGCAGGCCACCAATATTCATGCGCTCGATGGCATCAGCTTTACCAAAGGCTGCTACGCCGGGCAGGAAATGGTGGCGCGAGCAAAATACCGCGGTGCGAACAAACGTGCATTGTACTGGCTGGCAGGTAAAGCGAGCAAAGTGCCTGCCCCGGCGGACGATCTCGAACTGCAACTGGGTGAAAACTGGCGCCGGACCGGCACCGTTCTGGCAGCCGTTCAGCTCAGCGACGGCACGCTTTGGGTTCAGGCCGTGCTGAATAATGATCTGGAAGCCGATGCCAGTCTGCGGGTGCGCGATGACGCGACCAGCCAGTTGAGCATTCAGCCGCTGCCATATTCGCTGGAAGAAACGAAGTAACTTTCAACCTATTGCCGCCTTCCTGATATGAAGGCGGTGATTATAAATTTACTCGTGAAGGTGTTTGCCTTTCGCATTCAGCAAATCCACATACGCCTGATCCACCAGTTCCTGGCGGTCAATCCCCAACCTTTCCAGTAAGTCTTCTGCAATGACAATGCCCTGCTCAGGCGTTTCATCATCCGCAAGCACAACCTCGAATTCCAGATAATCGCCCAGCCCTTTTACCCTGTCGAGATGCAGACGGGTTTGTCCGATCATAAAAAGAGTCCTCTGTTTGATGACCCGTCCGGCAGCGCCATAGGCCAGCGTCAGGGTTTCGCGCAGACTGTCAGGATCATGCGTTTCTGAAAGTGTGTAGAAGCTGGTTTTCGGTCCCGCCTTGTCAGGACGCTGATAGAAAATCAGCTCGCCGCGATCGGGCGCTAATGTGCGCAATTTCAGGCGTCCGTGCGGACACACGAAAAAAGTGTCGTCCTGCTCAATGATGTCCGGCAATCCATCAGAAAGCAGCGCGATTTTTTCATACAGCGCAGAGAAATCATCTACCCTGGCTTTGATCTCAATGTTTCTGGCCATCTTTCACTCCTTAAAAGTTCATGCGTTTTTATACTGATTCAATGAACATGGAGTGACCTTACAGTGACATTATGTTGAACCGCAAGGGAGTTTGATCTCGCGCGTTAAATCGCCAATCAGGTGCTGCAAAAACAGGTCAGGATGCTAACCTGAATTCAGTTTTTGGAAAATTGAGGGAACGATAATGACCAAAATAGTCACACTCACACTGGCACCTTCGCTCGACAGTGCCACTCTCACCCCTAAGATTTACCCGGAAGGTAAATTGCGTTGTACGGCCCCTGTGTTCGAACCCGGCGGCGGCGGTATTAATGTAGCGCGTGCCATTGTTTATCTGGGCGGCCAGGCTACCGCATTATTTCCGACGGGAGGCCCGACAGGTGCACATCTGGTTCAGTTGCTGCACGACGAGGGGATCACCACAGACACGCTGGAAACCCAGGACTGGACCCGCCAGAACCTGCACGTTCACACCGAAAATACCGGCGAACAATATCGTTTCGTGATGCCGGGCGCGCGACTTACGGAGGCTGAATTCGCGGGCCTTAGCGCGAAAATCGAAAAGATCCCTGCCGGCTCAATACTGGTCATCAGCGGCAGTTTGCCACCGGGCACGCACATTACGGCACTGACAGAGTTAATCAGGAAAGCGCAGAAAGCCGGTTTACGCTGCATTCTTGACAGTTCGGGTGATGCACTGGCCGCGGGCCTGAAGCTCGGCGGGCTGGCGCTGGTCAAACCGAACCAGAATGAACTGGCCGCGCTGGTCGGGCATTCTCTGGAAAATCCGGGGGATGTTCTGGCTGCAGCTCAGCAAATTATCCGTGACGGTGGTGCTGAACGCGTGGTCGTTTCTCTGGGGCCACAAGGTGCGCTGGCCGTGGACGCGAACAGCTCATTCCAGGTTGTCCCACCGCCGGTGAAAAAAATGAGTACCGTTGGCGCAGGTGACAGCATGGTCGGCGCGATGACCCTCAAACTGGCCGAAGGGGCTGATTTACTCGACATGGTTCGCTTTGGCGTGGCCGCCGGTAGCGCGGCAACACTCAATATCGGTACGCGTCTGTGCTCGGATAAAGATACTCAGCAAATTTATCAGTATCTGTGCCAGCAAACACCGGCTCACTAGAGCCAAACCCCGCTTCGTGAAGGCTCAGCACCTTCACGAAGCGAAAATTCTTTGTCACTCCTTCACGTATTTACCCTGATTAGCAGATAAACTCGCAGCATCGGGTGTTGCATGCACCTTTCACATCACGCCAGAAAAGGCCGGAGGCCAGAGTCCAGAATGATATGGATTATGCTTGCTGCAATTGTTGTGGTTTTTATTGTGGGTTATTGGTTTATGACAGCAGATACCCGTAAAGCGAATGATTCTCTCGCCAGTCTGTTGAAAATAAAGCCGGTTTATATCGATTCCATGTTGCTGGAAATGGGCAAACGTCAGAGCCAGATGTTTATCCGCTCAATCAGCGGTGGCTATGCTGAAGAAATCCGCAAAGCTGCTTATGTTGTTTTTATTTATCAGACGTTTATTAAAGATCCCTCGGAAGAGAATATCGTCCGCTGGCGAAACATTTTAGTACGCGCGCATCTGCCGCCACAGTTAAGCAGCGAACACGCCGAGCTGGCGCTGTTCTATTTTGCCGAACTGGATATCGAACCCTTCGAGCTGGCGCAGTTTCGCCGCGACTACAACGAAACCTATAACCAAATCCATCTGGTTTAACGTTCCGGTTCGCCTCAGAAATGGCCCTTACCCGGGCCATTTTCTTTTCTGCTGCATTGAAAAAGCAATCTCAGTCAGGACAACCCCTCACACGGCGGGCAAAGTAAACGCCATGAAGGAGAGGAAATGAATCACGACAAAAGCCAGCTTTATCAGCGACGTTTTCAGCAGGTATTTACCTATATAGAACAGTATCTGGACAGTCCGATGACCGTGGAGCAACTAAGTGAAGTCGCCTGTTTCTCACGTTTTCACTTTCACCGGCAGTTCAGCCAGTTCTGTGGGGTCAGCGTCAGCCGCTACATCACGCTGATGCGTCTGAAACGCGCCTCGTTCCGGCTGGTACAAAACCCGCACGAGAAGGTGATTGGTATCGCGCTGGATGCCGGATTTGAAAACCCGGAGTCGTTTTCCCGTGCCTTCAGGAACACTTTTGGCCTGAGCCCCAGCGAGTTTCGCAAAAATCCTGTCTGGGTCGACTGGCATGTGCATTTTCAATTTCCCGGCAGGGAAAATCAGCAGAGGCTGGAAAATATGGAAGTCAAAATCATTGAAGTGGAACCCATGCAGGTCGCGGTGCTGGAACATCTCGGGGATCCGATGCGGGTGAGCAATACGGTCGCAACGTTTATCGAATGGCGCAAAGCTTCCGGGCTTTCGGATTACACACAGCGCGGCACTTACGGTATTCCGTATAACGATCCGATGGTCACGCCGGGCGAGGAATTCCGCTTCGATGTCTGCGGCGAACTTAACCCGCAGGCTAATGGCACCGTGCCGGAAAATCCGCAGGGAGTGATCGGCAAAACGCTGCCGGGTGGACGTTGCGCGGTGGTTCGACACGTCGGAGCGTATGACCGGATAAGTGACAGTGTTTATTATCTTTATCGCGAATGGTTGCCGCACAGCGGAGAGGAATTACGGGATTTTCCGGTTTATTTCCGCTACCTGCATCTTGATCAGGAATTACCGGAGCATGCGCAGCAAACCGATATTTTGTTGCCGCTGAAATGAGATAAAAACCTGAGGAAACAGCGCTGGTGAAATCAGCGCTGTCTGTTTCTGTTCCGTCGCCGGATTATCTGAACACGTTGTCCAGATAGCTCGCCAGGATCTGGCGTGAACTGAAACCATGGCAAATGCCATAGTAAGTTTCATTGTCGCTGGAGACATCCAGCGGGAAATTCTTGTAGGCTTCACTGCTGCGAAACGATGCTGTGGGTTCAGCAAAACGCTCACTGCGCTCTTTCAGCGCCGGGTGTATTACCAGGGCAGTCCGGCCAAACCGCGCTTCCCGGTTTACATACACATAATGCTCGCCCCGGCGGTAACCGTAAGCTTTATCATCAATAAAATCACGTTCAAACCCAGAGGTTTCTAAAACACGTGCCACTTCATCTGGCCGTAAATACATGGTTGCTCCTCGCTTCTTTAACCGCAAGGCGACCTTACCGCAATAACTCTGCCAGACAATGCGTTTATCCCCGATTTCGGCGTATTTAGGATTTATCTAAATGCCTTAACCCTGCAATTTTAAGGGCTATTCAGCAGGAGATTGCCGCGAAGTATTTACCCACAATCTGAGGGTCAGCAGCCAGGCAATCACCACCATAAATGCCGCCGCAAGATAAATAGACGGCGTCCCAAAATGCGAAATAATCAGCCCGGCTACCGGTCCGGTAATACCGAGCCCCAGATCCAGAAAGGCGGAATACAGCCCCAGCGCCGTGCCCTGATTTTGTGGCGGTACCTGTTTTACCGCTTCCACACCCAGCGCAGGGAAAATCAGCGAGAAGCCGGAACCGGTAAGAAAGGCGCCCAGTTGCACCGACAACGGATCGTGGCCCAGCCAGATCATCAGTAACCCTGCGACTTCAAACACAAAGGACACCAGTGAGACCCGCAGGCCGCCGAACCGGTTAATCATGTTGCCGAAGACGAGGCGCGCGCCGACAAATCCGAGGCTGAATAAGGTGAGCGTGAATGCCGCGCCGCTCCAGCCTTTATCAGCGTAGTAAAGGGTAATAAAGGTGGCGATAACGCCGAACCCGATGGTGCCGAATCCCAGCCCGAGGCCATACAGCCAGATGCGCCCGACCACCGCTTTGAATGCAATCCGCTTACCGGCGGTGACGGAAATCGCGGCTTTCATGCTGGCCAGTATGGCGGCAAACGCGGCAGCGACGATAATCAGTACCGCCACCCCCATCAGCCCGTAAGCATGGTTGAGTAACACGCCGAGCGGCGCACCGACGGCCATTGCGCCGTAAGTCGCCACACCATTCCAGGAAATCACGCGCGCGGTATGTTTCGCGCCTACCGCACCAATTCCCCACAGCGTGGTTCCGGTGCTGCCGAAGCTTTCACCGATACCCAGAAAGATGCGGCCAACACAGAGCATCAGCAGGCTCGCCAGCGGAAACGCCGAAAACCAAAACGCCATCGCGTAAAAAATACCGCTGATCCCGCAGCAAATAAGGCCAAAAATGACCACCCGTTTCGGGCCAAGGAGATCGGCATATCGCCCGGCGTGCGGCCGGCTGATGAGCGTCGAGAAATACTGAACACTGATCACCAGCCCCGCCAGCACCGAGTTATATCCCAGCGTGTTATGCACAAAGCCCGGCAACACCGCGAGCGGCAAACCAATGGTCAGATAAACAACGAAAGTGAACAGCATGAACGACAAAATGCGTTTGTTGAGCAGAGCGTTAGAACGCAATGTACTTAAAGACATGGGCGGACCCGAAAATGAGATCACTGAGAGTGGAATAAACAGTATAAACAGGTTTGGCCTTCAAAACGGGCTAAAAATGTTATCGGCTGTAACGCGGATTTTGTTTTGCAGAGAAATCTGAGCCGCATCACGCCAGCCCTCGTCCCGCCTGACTTCTGACACAGTACCATGGCCTTAAAAGGTCCAAAATCATAGGCATTTGTCCTTAAAGAACCATCCGGTACAACATTATGGTCTATGCTTAATACAACAGTCACACAAGGAGAGACGGAATGTTTAAGAGAACAGATAAAGTAGAAAAAAATATCGATCAGGACGTAACCCTGCTGGCGGACACGCTGGATGAAGTGCTTCAGTCTGCAGGTGATAAATCCAAGGATGAATTGGATAAAATCCGCAGCAAAGCACAGGGTGTATTGCGTGAAACCCGTGCGCGTTTCAACAGCGAAAAATTAAGTCAGCAGGCACGCGATGCGGCGGCGACTGCCAATGATTATGTGAAAGATAATCCGTGGTATGGCGTCGGTGCAGGTGCCGCAATCGGTATTGTTATCGGTGTTCTTTTGGGACGCCGCTAACGTAAAAGGCAATTTGCGATGTTTCACTCCTGTGTCGGGAATATGGCTTAAAAACCTGAAACATCCGCGTGGCTCCCTCATTGCCGCGCGATTGCTAAGAAAAGACGACGGAGCCTTCGGGCTCCGTTTTCTATTTTTGGATCCCTTTAACGTTAAAAATGAACGCGAAAACTCTTTGACTGACAGGGTTTAAACGTCCCCAGGTCACCTTTTTTATGTTGAGAAGATGCCTGCGTTTCATCCATGCGCACTTCCTGCCATCCGGTGACGACGGCGTTCACCTGCAGGCTGTCTTGCAGACTTTGCGTTTCCGACGGGTTATAAACCCGCACAATCAGCGCCTCTTCATCTTCGGCTTTTTTCAGCGCACTGAGCACCGAACCTGAAATGCATTTCTGCATCAGACTGAAGCGGGATGGCGTCTTGTTATTCGTCAGGTTTAACTTCATCGCGTCATACGGGATTTTGTTGTAAGTACGCACCGGCGTCAGGTAATCACGCGCATGTTGCATCACGCTGGCCTGAATGTGGTCGCCGCTGAAACCAAACAGTGCAAAACGATAAACCTGTTTGCCGGGCATCTGGGAATCGGGTGTCGGCATTTTAATGCCGGAAGGACGTCCCGGACGCAGCAACAGATTTTCCTTACCCAAAACACCAACGGCACGGAACAGTGTCAGCGCAAAGGTATCGTGCCGCTCCCCCACCACTTCAAACTCGCGTAACCCTTCGGTAAACAGTGCCAGCCCCTGATGGCCGTCCTGTAACGCCGCGAAATTCATCAGTTGCCACACCGGCACCGGCGCTTCTTTCCAGCCTTCTGCTTGCCAGTTTTCCATCGCCGGATCCCTTACCGGACGGGTGATACAACCAAACTGATTGTCAGCCACCACCGTCTGGCTGGCAAACGGCGTGGGGATCAGCACCCGCAGGCGGTGATCTTCAGCATGGTTTGCCAGCGCCATTTCGATCTCAATCCGGCGGCTGTTCTTTGCCAGCGTCACGTTGATGGTCACGGGGATTTCACTGTTGAGTGTTCGCATTGCGCGATCTTCCAGCGTACGCGGCAGCGGCATTGTCAGAGAAATGGTCGCGGTACTTTGCCACGGCTGATGCTGATAGCTGACCCCGGCCACCAGGTTGCCAGAGGTGAGCAGCCACTCATCGCGCGCCGGAGAATAGTCATATTCATCGCCATCATCCGAGCCGTTTTCCAGCTCCAGTACCTGCTGATAGCGGCGGAATGTCTGTTTATCAAGAATATCCAGCGTACCGTTCGGGTTAACCGTCACACGGTAATAATCGTTTTCCAGCGCGTCTTCTCCCTGCGGCGCAGGCAGCAAAATCCCCGGCTGGTGCGGCGTGACGTTTAACGTCACGTAACCCATCGCAGGCAGCGTGGCGCAAAGCTGAATGTCGTATTCCATAAACGGATCGTAATTGCCGTAATGCACAATTTGCCTGTCCACCAGCCCCGGGTCGATCTCCCGCGCTTCGCGGATGAAATACGGTACAACATGACCCTGGTCGTCGGTCAGGCTGAAAGAGGAGGCACGGATCCGCACGGTGGTATTGACCGTTTCCTGCCGCGGATGCAGGGAGAAGTTGAACAGCGCCAGCCGGTCAGCGGTGTGACCGTCGGGTTGCAGGTTGTCGATGATTTTGCGCATCGTGAACTGAATGAGGTTTTCGGCCATGTCGTCGGCGAGAATAAAGCGCGACATGATTTCCTGATGAACCTTGTCACTGCAACAACAGCCGATGCTGTCGTGTGCGTGGTTCTTCATGATTTCCTTCCACATTTTTTCGATCAGGCCGTGATGGTAATCAAAACCTAACTGCCAGGCGATGGAACACAAGGGTTCGAGCACGTTCACGATTTTGTTCTCAATCGCTGCGTTGGCTTGTTTGATGTCCATGCGGGTCGAGGAAATGGTGCGGTGAACGCGCATGTATTTGCCGTCGTTGAACTCCCCGCGCAACAGCGCCAGTTGCGGTTTGATGGCGTCGATACGTTCAAAAATGTCTTCAAAACGGCTGAGCTGGAAACTGCGTTGCGGATAGATCCGGCGCAGCATCTCCATGATGGTAAAGATATTTTGTTGTATCGGCATCTGGTCATGGCCGTTGGGCAGCAGGATATCGCCGGTCAGTGACGCGGCTTCCAGCACCGGCAAATACTTATCCAGTCGCTCGCGCAGTGCCTCTTCATCCTCTGGTAAATATTTGCCGATCGCATAACCCAGCGGCAGCACCTGCACGGTGACTTCGCTGCTGTCGTTACTCTGCCAGCGGAACTCGGTTTTATCCGTGCCGTGGCGTTCCGAGCACCCGCGCCAGAACATGGCATGTTGCAGGCCAAAACCATTAAAGATATGCGGTAGCTGAGAAGACATGCTGAAGGAATCGGGCAGATAGCCGATTTTCATGGGTTCGCCAAACTCGCGGCAATCACGCATGCCATACAGCAGATTGCGCAGGATGGACTCACCGCTGACCACCATCGTATCGGTTTGCGTATACCACGGGCCGATGATCAGCTTTCCGGCTTCGACCAGCGCTTTCACCCGCTGGCGGTTTTCCGGGCAAACCGCAAAATAATCTTCGAGGATCGCCGTTTGTCCGTCCATCACGTAGAACGGATAGTCAGCGTCATTTTCCAGACGAACGAGGATCTCCGCCATGTTATTGACCAGCAGGATCCGCGAGGCTTCCGTCGTGAAATACCATTCGCGATCCCAGTGCATATGCGGGGTCAGATGAACGCGGGAAACAGTCATAAAATCATTCCTTTCAAGCCCAACAGGGCACAATGTGAGTTAACCCAAAATTAAGAAGAAGGGATGTCTACGGTGAAATGTCCCTGTCGTACTGCATAGCCGCGCCAGCTCAGCAGAACCAGTGTAGAAATCACCGTGCCCGCCAGCGCCGCGCCCAGCCAGATGGCTGCCGACAGCCAGCCGCCTAATCCGCCGTCGTGCAGCAGGAACATGGAGAAAATGCCCGCGCCCGGCGTGGAAAGGCCGATCCCGGCCGCACCGACGATCGCACCAGTGACAACTGATCCCGCCAGGAAGGAGCCGATAACACGCAGCGGATCTTCAATCGCCATCGGGATCGCGCCCTCGGTGATCCCCGCCAGGCCCAGCAGCCAGGTGGATTTACCGGTTTCGATTTCAAACGATTTAAACAGGTGTGGCGCCAGCAGGGTTGAGGCGGTCACGGTAAATGCCGAGACCATTTTGGTCGCACCGAAAATGGCGTAAGGGCCGTACACGCCGTTTGCCATCGCGCCCAGACAAAATGCATAAGCGGCTTTGTTGACCGGCCCGCCCAGATCGAAGGAGCACATAAAGGCAATCAGTGCGCCAAGCACAAGTGCATTGCTGCCGGATAATCCGTTCAGCCATGCGGTCAGGCTGGTATTGAGCCACGCCACCGGTTCGCCGATGATGAACAGCATGATGCTGCCGGTGACCAGCGTGCCGAGCACCGGATAGAGGTAAAACATCAGGAAACCGTTGAAGCTGGCGCTCAGGCGGACATGCTTTTTCATCCAGCGCATGACGTAACCGGCAATCAGCCCGCCCGCCACGCCACCGAGAAACCCCGCGCCGATCATGTTGGCGCACAGTCCGGCGGCGAAGCCTGGCGTCAGCGCCGGTTTATCCGCCAGCGAATACGCGGTATAGGCCGACAACACCGGCACCATCAGAATACCCAACATGCCGCCGCCAAGCTGGCGGTACATCCACAGCCACGACTCTTTTTGCGCGTAAATTTCCTGCCAGCCAAACAGTTGTGCGATCAGCACGGTCACCGCCAGCAACGAACCACCGGCCACAATCAGCGGTACAGCAAAGGAAATCCCGCTCAGCAATGCCTGTTTTAAATCTGCCCTGATGCTGGTTTTCTGCGGTTTAACCGGCGCTGATGTCACGGTTTCACCGGGTTGACGCTGTATCGCCAGCGCCTGCTGCAGCACCGCTTCGGCGCGACGAATGGGTTCCGCCACCGGTACCTGGACGCGCGGGATCCCGTCAAAGCGCTGACTGTCTTTGACTGCCACTTCAGCGGCAAAAACGCAGGCCACGGCGCGGTCACACTGCGCGGCAGTGATCGGATCCTCAATGCCGCTGGCGCCCTGCTTTTCAACATGAATGCGGATACCCAGTTTTTTCGCTGCCTTCTCCAGATATTCTGCCGCCATATAAGTGTGCGCGATGCCTGCCGGACAGGCGGTCACGCAGACCACCAGCGGCGCATCGTCTGGCAAGGCCTGAGGATCCCGGCTTTCCGGCGCAGGTTCCGCGCCCAGTAATGCCAGCACGTCCTGCGCATTACGCGCCGCCAGCAACGCAGCACGCGTCTCATCATCCACCAGCCGCGTGGTCAGTGCCGTCAGTAACTGCATGTGAGTCGATCCCGCTTCCGCTTCAGGGATCGCCAGCAGGAAGATCATATTCACCGGCTCATCGCCATCCACACCCTGCCATAACAGCGGATGCTCCAGCGTTGCCAGCGCAAAAGCGGCGCGCCTCACGCTGGCCGATTTACCGTGCGGTACGGCCAGCCCTTTGCCCAGCGCGGTCGGACCTTCGTTTTCTCGTTCAGTCACTGCGTGCAGGAACGCCTGCGCATTGTCGAGGATCCCCTGCTGATCGAGCTGGCGAACGAGAAAGCCGATCGCCTGCTCACGGCTGGAAAAACGGGTATTGAGGTGTAACAGGTCGGGAGAGGTCAGTGATGTGAGATCCATAAGTTGTCCTGTCTGAATCGATGTAAAATCAATATTTGTATTACAGTTGTATTATATTTGTATTAAACACTAACTCCACCCAGGATGAATGTGATCCGGATAGAAGATCTTTCGTTCCGTTGTATTGTTTTTGCAGGGTCTGCGAACTGCTACACTCGTCAGAAAGTGCCAGACAGGAATCTGAAACGTGAGTAATCAGCCGCTTTACCGCCAGATCGCTTCGCAAATCCGCGATCAGATCCAGCGCGGAGAAATCAAAACAGGCGATGCGCTGCCGACAGAATTGCGTCTGCGCGAGCAGTTTGGCGTCAGTCGTGTGACGGTACGCCAGGCGATTAAGTTGCTGGTCGAACAGGATGTACTGGAAAGCGTGCAGGGCAGCGGGACTTACGTGAAGGAACCGAAGGTCAATTACGATATTTATCAGCTGACCAGTTTTGATGAAAAGTTACAGCCGCTGGATATGCCGTCGCACAGTGAGGTTCTGGCGTTCTCCGTCGTGAAGCCACCGATGGGTATCGCCGAAGCACTGGCATTATCTGAACAGGCGCGGGTGTATTACATCAAGCGGTTGCGCTTTATTGTCAGTAAGCCGGTGACGCTGGAAGAAACCTGGATGCCGCTGGATTTGTTCCCCGACCTGACCTACGAAGTGATGCAGGGGTCGAAATATGCCTGGATGGAGCAGACCAAGCATCTGGTGATTGACCGCAGCGAGCAGGAAATTATCCCGCTGATGCCGAACAAAGAGATGGTGTCACTGCTGGGTGTGCCCGCAGATCAGCCGATTTTGCAGAAGATCTCGAAGGGTTTTCTGGCGGACGGCACGGTGTTTGAATTCAGCCGCAATACCTTCCGCACCGATGATTATAAATTCACGCTGGTCGCGCGGCGGATGCCGCACTGATCAGCGGCTGTTTTCAAGCACTGCCGCCAGCCGCTGCACCAGCCCGTCCGCCTGTTGCTGCGAACTGATATTCACAAATCCCATCAACAGGCCGTTCGGACGTAAAGCCTCGCCCCTCACGTGGCGCTCAACCTGCCAGTCGGACAGCGCCTGCACTGCCAGCCCCTGTTCACGGGCATTTGTGGCGATCAGCGCATCATCCAGCGCGGCATTCAGTGTGGTGCAAAGCTGGATCCCGCCGACCTGCTGGCTCACACGTAATATGTCCGCCGGAAACGCCGCCGTCAGCGCCTTTTCCAGATAGCCGCGCCGCTTAGCATAAAGCTGACGCATCCGTTTCAGATGCCGGTAGAAATGCCCCTGCTCGATAAATTCCGCGATACTGCTTTGCACCAGAGGCGGCGTTCCGCAAATTCGCAGCGGGCAATACGCTTCGATTTTTTCCACCAGACTGTCCGGCACCACGACATATCCACAGCGAAGCGCCGGAAACATCACTTTGCTGAATGTTCCCGCGTAAATCACCCTTCCCTGCGTATCGAGGCTTTTCAGCGAAGGCAAAGGCTGGCCGTGATAGCGGAACTCGCTGTCGTAATCATCTTCGATAATCCACGCCTGTTGCTGCGCTGCCCAATCCAGCAAGGCCATACGCCGCGCTAAACTCATGGTCACACCGGTCGGACTTTGATGAGCGGGCGTCACCACGGCAAATCGTGCGTTCGCAAACTGCGCCACCGCCTGCGGAACATTCATGCCTTCATCATCAACATTCACCGCCATCGGCGTGGCACCGGCGGCACGGAAAAATGCCTGCGTGACCGGATAACCCGGGTCTTCCAGCCAGACGCCGTCGCCCGGTTGCAGCAGGCTGCCGATGATCAAATCCAGCACCGGCGCATAGCCGCCGCAAATAAATATCTGTTCAGGACGACAGGTAAATCCGCGGGAAAGTTGCAGATAACGGGCGACGGCGTGGCGTAAAACGTCCGTGCCTGCCAGCGGCGGATGGCCTAAATCATTCATGCTGGTGTGACGAATTTGCCGTGAAACAATGCGCGACCAGATCGCACGCGGGAACGCATCCAGTGCCGGAAGCCCGAGCTGGAAAGGCAGGGAAGAAACGGAAGGCAACATCGGGTTGACGGGTTTACGCCCGGCATCTTCTCTGACCGGCGAGGGTGCGGGCGCGGATAAACTTTCCGGCGCGCTGACCACCGTTCCGGCCTGTCCGCGGCTTTGCAGAAAGCCTTCCGCCATCAGCAAGCCATAGGCATTTTCAACCGTGGCGCGTGCCACGCCGAGTTCGCTGGCCAGCGCCCGCACCGACGGCACACGGCTGCCGCGTTTAAGCTGTCCTGCCATGATCGCCTGTTTCACCCGCTGATAAATCTGCCGGTAAAGCGGTGCTTTGTGTCGGGGATCGAGATGAAAGGCAAGGTCGAAGCGGTTCATTCATGACCTGCTTAAAGAGACATTTTATGGCCCTGTAGTATAGACCATACGCAGCGTAAAGTAGCGGTCATTGAGACGCACCCTGCGTCGCTGTTTAGCCCGAAACGCCCAGAGGAAATCATCATGACTGCACTTCGCCTGCCTTACTATTCCCTGTCTTCTTCGGTGATGGAACCGATGAAAGCCGCGCTCGGCGCACTGGAAAACGGTCCGCTGGATAACGTGATTATCGAGCTGGCGTTCCTGCGTGTGTCACAAATTAACGGCTGCGCCTATTGCCTGGATATGCATTCCAAAGCGTTGCGTAAAATGGAAGTCGCGCAGACCAAACTGGATCAGCTGGCGGGCTGGCAGGTCAGCCACGTGTATTCTGAGCGTGAACGTGCCGCACTGGCGTGGGCCGAATCACTGACATTCGTTGCCGCTACCGGCGCACCGGACAACGCCTTTGAGCCGCTGAAAGCGCAATTCAGCGACGTGGAAATCTCGGAACTGACCTTCGCCATCGGTCTGATGAATGCGTTTAACCGCCTCGCGGTGGGTATGCGCCAGTAATTTGACCGCTTAAAAATTGAACTAAAAAAAGTTTTTCCTCGCCAGCCCGCTTCCTGCGGGCTTTGCCGCTTTTGCAATAAGCAAATTTAGAAAATCTACATATTGTGTGGTTGAAAATCCAAATCACTACATCTAGTATTCAGTTCATCGGGACGCCACGATGGCACCGACTCTCGCGCCTTTCCCCCGGCTGAAGCAGCCGCACATCGGGAAGGCAAAAATTGTCTCTGATTTCTTACAAGATGGAAATACGAATCATGAGCATTATTATTTACAGTAAACCAGACTGTGTCCAGTGCAACGCGACCTACCGTGCATTAGATAAACAAGGCATCGCTTACGAAGTTGTGGATTTGACTCAGGATGAGCAGGCGCTCGGCCAGGTTCGTGCGATGGGCTATCAGCAGGTTCCGGTGATTGTGGCCGGTGACGATCACTGGTCTGGTTTCCGTCCGGACAAAATCAGCGCCCTGCGCCAGCTCCAGAACGCGTTCTGAGGGCCGGCGGATGAATCCGTTGGTCTATTTTTCCAGCAGTTCAGAAAACACCCATCGTTTCGTCGGCAGAACAGGATTGCCGGCGATCCGTATCCCGGTAGATCGTCAGCCTGAAAAATTGCGTGTGGACTTACCGTATATTCTGGTGGTGCCGAGCTACGGCGGCGGTTCGGCCAAAGGCGCGGTGCCGACACAAGTGATCCGTTTTCTGAACGACGAACATAACCGTTCACTCATCCGCGGCGTTATCGCCGCCGGAAACACCAACTTCGGCGCAGCGTATTGTATTGCCGGCGATATTATTTCCCAAAAGTGTCAGGTGCCTTACCTGTACCGTTTTGAGTTGCTGGGAACGCCGGAAGACGTTGCAAAGGTCAGACAGGGAGTAACAGAATTTTGGCAGCGACAGAACTAGCAATTACCGACCCCGGCACCCGCGGCCCGGACTATCACGCGCTTAATGCGATGCTGAATCTGTTCGATGCTAACGGCCAGATCCAGTTTGATAAAGACCGCCTGGCCGCGCGCCAATACTTCCTGCAACACGTCAATCAGAACACGGTGTTTTTCCACAATCTGGCGGAGAAACTGCGTTATCTGGTGGAAGAAGGCTATTACGAAGCCAGCGTGCTGGATCAGTACGCTTTTGACGATATTAAAGCGTTATTCAAACAGGCTTACGCCAAAAAATTCCGCTTCCAGACGTTTCTGGGCGCGTTCAAGTATTACACCAGCTACACGCTGAAAACCTTCGACGGCAAACGCTACCTTGAACGTTATGAAGATCGCGTGTGCATGGTGGCATTGACGCTGGCGCGCGGCGATATCCAGCTCGCTGGCCATTTTGTTGATGAGATCATCTCCGGCCGTTTCCAGCCTGCCACGCCGACGTTCCTTAACTGCGGCAAAAAACAGCGCGGTGAGCTGGTGTCGTGCTTCCTGCTGCGCATTGAAGACAACATGGAATCCATCGGTCGCTCGGTGAACTCGGCGCTGCAACTTTCCAAACGCGGCGGCGGTGTGGCGTTTATGCTGACCAATATCCGTGAAGTGGGCGCGCCGATTAAGCGCATCGAAAATCAGTCTTCCGGCGTTATTCCGATCATGAAAATGCTGGAAGATGCCTTCTCTTACGCCAACCAGCTCGGTGCGCGCCAGGGCGCGGGGGCGGTCTATCTGAACGCTCATCACCCGGATATTCTGCGTTTCCTCGATACCAAACGCGAAAACGCCGACGAAAAAATCCGTATTAAAACGCTGTCGCTGGGTGTGGTTATTCCGGATATCACGTTCGAACTGGCGAAGAATAATGAAGATATGTACCTGTTCTCGCCGTATCACGTGGAGAAAGTGTACGGCGTGCCGATGTCTGAAATCAGCATCAGCGAGAAGTATCGCGAGATGGTGAATGACAAGCGCATTCATAAAAGCAAAATCAACGCGCGTGAATTCTTCCAGGTGCTGGCGGAAATTCAGTTCGAATCCGGCTACCCGTACATGATGTTTGAAGACACGGTTAACCGCGCCAATCCGATCAAAGGTCGCATTAACATGAGTAACCTGTGTTCGGAGATTTTGCAGGTGAATTCGCCGACGATCTACGGTGAAGACCTGTCTTATCAGGAAACTGGCAAAGACATTTCCTGTAACCTCGGTTCGCTGAATATCGCTTCGGCGATGGATTCACCGGATTTCGGCAATACTGTCGAAATGGCGGTTCGTGCGCTGACGGCGGTGTCTGACATGAGCCACATCCGCTCAGTGCCATCTATTGATCAGGGGAATCAGGATTCGCACGCCATCGGCCTCGGCCAGATGAATTTGCACGGTTACCTGTGTCGCGAGCGTATTTACTACGGTTCGGAAGAAGGTCTGGATTTCACCAATATCTATTTCTGCACCGTGGCTTTCCACGCGATCCGCGCCTCGAACCAGATCGCCATCGAGCGTCAGCAGTCGTTTAAAGGCTTCAGCGATTCCACCTACGCCAGCGGCGCGTATTTCGACAAATATGTCGATGATGCACTGGCGGCAAAATGGCAGCCGAAAACCGGGCGCGTGCGCGAACTGTTTGCAGATGCCGGTATTGCCATTCCGACCACGGCGGACTGGGCGGCGCTGAAAGCCTCCGTGATGCAGCATGGTCTTTATAACCAGAATTTACAGGCGGTGCCGCCCACCGGTTCTATTTCCTACATCAATAATTCGACGTCGAGTATTCATCCGATTGTGTCCCGCGTAGAAATCCGCAAAGAGGGCAAAATTGGCCGTGTGTATTATCCGGCGGCGTTTATGACCAACGACAATCTGGATTACTACCAGGATGCCTATGAAATCGGCCCGGAAAAAATTATTGATACCTACGCCGAAGCCACGCAGCACGTCGATCAGGGGTTGTCGCTGACGCTGTTCTTCCGCGATACCGCCACCACGCGCGACATCAATAAAGCGCAGATTTACGCCTGGCGCAAAGGCATCAAAACCATTTATTACATCCGTCTGCGCCAGATGGCGCTGGAAGGCACCGAAGTTCAGGGCTGCGTTTCCTGCACGCTGTAACCGACTGAAAGGATTTAAAAGATGAGCGCAGTAAAACAATTGTTAGTGCCACAGCCGGTCAGCAAAGCCATTAACTGGAACAAAATCCAGGACGATAAAGATCTGGAAGTGTGGAACCGCCTGACGTCGAATTTCTGGCTGCCGGAAAAGGTGCCGTTGTCGAACGATATTCCGTCCTGGGCGACGCTCAGCGCAAAAGAGAAACAGTTGACGATCCGCGTGTTTACTGGCCTGACGCTGCTGGATACCGTGCAGAACGTGGTCGGCGCACCGACGCTGATGAAAGATGCGGTGACGCCACACGAAGAAGCGGTTTACTCGAATATCTGCTTTATGGAAGCGGTGCATGCGCGTTCTTACAGTTCGATTTTCTCGACGCTGTGCGCCACCGTCGACGTGGATGAAGCCTACCGCTGGAGCGAGGAAAATGTCGCGCTGCAAAACAAAGCCGCGATCATTTTGTCGTATTACGACGGCGAAGACCCGCTGATGAAGAAAGTCGCCAGCGTGTTCCTCGAATCGTTCCTGTTCTATTCCGGTTTCTATCTGCCGATGTACTGGTCGAGCCGCGCCAAGCTGACCAACACCGCCGATCTGATCCGTCTGATCATCCGCGATGAAGCGGTTCACGGTTACTACATCGGCTATAAATTCCAGAAGGCTCTGGCACTGGAAAGCGAAGAGCGTCAGCGTCAGATCAAGGAGCAGGCGTTTGATCTGATTCAGGATTTGTACGATAACGAGATCCGCTACACCGAAGAACTGTACGACGGTGTGGGCTGGAGCGAAGACGTGAAGAAATTCCTGCACTACAACGCCAACAAAGCGCTGATGAATCTCGGCTACGAAGCCCTGTTCCCGGCCAGCATGGCGGATGTGAATCCGGCGATCCTTTCCGCATTATCGCCAAACGCCGACGAAAACCATGACTTCTTCTCCGGATCCGGTTCGTCGTATGTGATCGGCAAAGCCGTCAACACCGAAGACGAGGACTGGGATTTCTAAACAGCTCCTTCCCCTCGTGAGAGGGGAAGGAGGAAAACGGATGTTGCCGTTATTTTTCTCAGCGTTAGTATAGAAACAGTGTTTCAAAACCCTACGCGATCAGAAAAAGGAAACATCATGACGCCCTATCAAGCCTCATCCTCCCGTTACGAAACCATGCAATTCCGCCGTTGCGGTCAGAGCGGTTTACAACTCCCTGCCCTTTCTCTTGGCCTGTGGCACAGCTTCGGCCATGTCAGTCCGCTGGAATCCCAGCGTGCATTGCTGCAAAAAGCCTTCGATTTAGGCATCACCCATTTTGATCTGGCGAATAACTACGGCCCGCCTCCGGGCTCTGCGGAAGAAAATTTTGGCCGTTTGCTGAAGCAGGACTTCGCGCCATATCGCGATGAACTGATCATCTCTACCAAAGCCGGTTACGACATGTGGCCAGGACCGTACGGTTCCGGCGGCTCGCGCAAATATCTGCTCGCCAGTCTGGATCAGAGCCTGCAACGCATGGGGCTGGATTACGTCGATATCTTCTATTCGCACCGGGTGGATGAAGAAACGCCGATGGAAGAAACCGCGGCGGCGCTGGCTTATGCGGTGCAAAGCGGTAAGGCGCTATACGTCGGAATTTCTTCGTATTCGCCGGAACGTACCCAGATCATGGCGGAGTTACTGCGTGAGCTGAAAGTACCGCTGCTGATCCATCAGCCGTCATACAATCTGCTGAACCGCTGGGTGGATAAGAGTGGTTTGCTGGATACGCTGGACCAAAATGGCGCAGGTTGCATCGCCTTTACGCCGCTGGCGCAGGGGTTGCTGACCGGCAAGTATCTCAACGGCATCCCTGACGGCTCGCGCATGCAGGTGGAAGGGAATAAGGTGCGCGGGCTGAATGCCCAAATGCTGTCAGAAGATAACCTGAACAGCCTGCGGTTGCTCAATGAGATGGCGCAGCAGCGCGGACAGACCATGGCGCAGATGGCGCTGAGCTGGCTGCTGAAAGACGATCGCGTGACGTCGGTGCTGATTGGCGCCAGCCGTCCGGAGCAACTGGATGAAAACGTGAAAGCGCTGGATAATCTGCGCTTCACCGCTGAAGAACTGACAGCGATTGATAAGCATGTGGCGGATGGTCAGCTGAATCTTTGGCAGGCTTCGTCAGATAAATAACCATCCAAAACAAACGGGCGGATCTCCTGAAAGGATCCGCCTTTTTTTTAGCTCATCAGTTCTAAACGACGTGCGGTTTCGTAATGATCAACCCAATACTGATTATCCAGTGATGAAATAGTGACGCCTTCAATTTTCGAGGCATGAATGAACTGATGATCCCCGACATACACGCCGACATGACGATCGCCCGGCGACGTTTTGAAAAACACTAAATCTCCCGGTTTCAGATTATTTTTACTCACTTTTCTGCCGTTCCTGATTTGCTGAAAGGTGGTTCTTGGCAGGCGTGTTTGCAGGGAATCATTAAACAGATGCTGCATCAGCGACGAGCAGTCCACGCCTTTGTGGGTGGTGCCACCCCAGCGATAATGCGTCCCCTTCCAGCGCGGATATTCCGCCAGCAGGGCGCTTTTAATATTGTCTGAGTTGCCCGTATTGACCGCAGTCACGGTAGAACCTTTTCCATCAAAAAGTTCGCTATGGAAAAATTTGTAGGTGTCCATAGACTCAAATTCTTTTGGCATATCAAAAGCAAAGGTGTGGATGCTAAACAAACCGGTAACGAGAAGCAGTAAGGCAGAAACAAGCGATTTAATACGGAACATGCGTGGATTCTTTCGTCAAAAAATAGTGCTCTTCCTTACGTGGGAACCTGCTCACGGGGCGGGTGACTCGTCTCTGAGTGCGCAAATAATAACCGCCGGACAATAAATAAGCAGGTTGAATTGAGTCCAAAATTGGACTGGGGATTTTTTCTCAGGAAAACCCACCCCTTAGGCTGAAGGGGTGGGTGAAGGTGTTATGAGAAGAACTTCGCCAGAACAAACAGACCGACAGAAACGTTGATAGCTCCCCCGATACGGGTAGCGATTTGCGCGAAAGGCATCAGCGTCATGCGGTTGCCGGAGGTCAGAATCGCCACGTCGCCCGTGCCGCCCTGCCCGCTCTGGCAGCAGGAAACAATCGCCACATCGATAGGGTGCATGCCAATTTTCTTACCCACATAAAAACCGGTGCCGACCAGCGCCAGCACCGTGGTCACAATCACCAGCAGGTTCTGCAGGGTGAAAGCGTTGATCAATTCCTGCCAGGGCGTGATCGCGACACCCACTGCGAACAATACCGGATAAGTTACCGCAGTACGGAAGAATTTATACACCGTCATTGAGCCGTGCTGAATAGTCGGCGAAACACCGTTCGCCAGTTTCACCAGCACCGCCGCAAACAGCATGCCGACCGGCGCTGGCAGGCCGATCCATTTCTGGCCGAGCATCCCGACCATGTACAGCAGGATGGCCAGCAGCGCACCACAGGCCAGCGCGTTGACGCCCGGATTGCCCTCAAATTCATCGGTGCCACTGCCCATCTGGCCTTTTTTCGACGGCATCAGTTGGCCTTCGCCGGTAAGATGCGGATAACGTTTACCGAGCTGGTTCAGCACGCCCGCCAGCACAATGGCCGTCAGGCCACCGAGCATAACAATCGGCAGAATGCGCCCAAGCGCCACGCCCTGCTCCATATGCAGGATGGTCGCGTAACCCATCGACAGCGGGATCGCACCTTCCCCGACACCGCCAGCCATGATCGGCAGGATCAGGAAGAAGAAGGTTTGCATTGGCGGTAAACCTAAAACAGTGCCCATCGCCATACCGGCAATCATGCCGACCACTTCGCCGCACAGCATCGGTACGAAAATACGCATAAAGCCCTGGATCAGCACCTGACGGTTCATGCTCATAATGCTGCCGACAATAATGCAGCAGATATAAAGGTAGAGAATATTGGTGGATTTATAGAATTTGACCGTGGAATCAACAACAACATCCGGCAGCAGGCCGTAATGCACCATCGCCGAAGGAATAAAAGTGGCACAAATCGCCGCGGCCCCCAGTTTACCCACCACAGGTAAGCGTTTACCCAACTCGCCACAGGCAAAACCGAAGAAGGCCAGCGTGGCGACCATCACCACGATGTCACTCGGCAACTTGCCATTCAGGCAATCGAGCAGGATCAGCACGCCCGCCAGCAGGAAAAAGGGCAGCGGGATAATGCCTATCTTGTAGTGATCAAGAATGTGCCACCATTTTTGTCTGGCCGAGAGGCCGGAGGTTTTCGTTTCTTTGACAGCGATGTAGGAATCGTCGGTTGTGCTCATGACATTGCCTCTTTCTTCTGAAGACTTTTCTTATTGATGGTCTGAGCATATGAAAACAGGCGGTCAGCCGGGTGTGAGGTTGTTCAAATTAAAACCGCAGGGATAAAGGTTGTTATGGTGTTTATGGTGTTAATGCACCCTGATTTATAAGGATTATAAGATTAGTAGTAAATCCCGCTATTAACCCTGTTATTACTGTGTGAAATAATCATTATTTTAATCTTCTGTTCACAACTCCGCTTCTCTGCGATTACGACTCACATTTCGCCGTGATAGGCTTATTGAATGTATATCTCAGGTTCGCCGTGCAGCAGGTCGTATGAAATTCAGGTTACCTTTTCAGGTAAAACTCTTTTTATCTCTGGTGGTATTTTCCTGCGTGTTGCTGGCACTGCTGGGGGCTATTTTATTTCATATTATTGACCGTCAGTTACATCATGATCTGGGCCAGCGTGCACGGGTTCAGGCCAGCGAGATCGCTCTGATGCCGGGGCTGGCGCAAAAGGTACAGGCCCGCGATATCCCCGGCATCGCGAAACTAATCCAGCCATTACGCGATAAAAGTGACGCCAGTTATATCGTTATCGGCGATACCCGCGAGCTGCATCTTTATCATTCCGAATCCCCGGAGCGCATAGACCTGCCGATGATTGGCGGTGATAACGCCGGTGTGCTGGCCGGTAAAACCATTATTTCCGTACGTCAGGGCGGCATCGGCGTTTCATTGCGCAGCAAAGCCCCGATTCTGGATGCCAGTAATCAGGTGATCGGCATTGTCTCGGTCGGTTATCTCACCTCTTATATCGATAATATTAATGGCCGCCGTCTGGCGCAGGCCGGTTTATACGGTTTACTGCTTTTATTACTGCTGTTTATTTTTTCATGGATGTTCACCCGCAACGTTAAAAAACAGATGTTCTGGCTGGAACCCAAAGATATTGCCCTGCTGGTCCGCCAGCAAAAAGCGTTGCTGGAAGCCATGTATGAGGGCGTATTTGCGATCAACGCCGAAAGGCAACTGATTTCAATTAACCGGGCCGCACGCGAGTTACTGGATATCCGCCAGCCCGAAAACGAGCTACTGGGTAAACCGCTGGCGGAGGTGCTTCAGACGCCGCCCACGTTCTTTATGCAACGTGGTGTCAGTGAAAACAACAGTCAGCATGATCAGATTACGGTACTCAATCAGAGACAGGTGATCGTCAACCGCGTACCCATCGAACTTGAACCCGGTGCAGAAAGTGGCTGGGTATTCAGTTTCCGCGATAAAAACGACATTAATACGCTGAGCAGCCAGCTGAGTCAGGTGAAGCGCTACGCCGATAACCTTCGCATTATGCGCCATGAACAACTGAACTGGACTGCGACGCTGGCGGGCTTGCTGCAAATGCAGCGTTACGACGATGCAATGCGCTATATTCAGGCACAGTCGGAAGGCGCGCAGGCCGTGCTGGATTTCGTCTCAGCACGCTTTACCTCGCCAGCACTTTGTGGCCTGCTGCTGGGGAAATACGTCAGTGCACGCGAAAAAGGGGTCGAACTGAGTTTCGATCCCGCCTGTCAGCTCACCCGCATACCGGCAGCCATCAGTGAAACCGAACTGATGTCAGTGATTGGTAATTTGCTGGATAACGCCGTGGACGCCACACTGAAAGCACTGACGCCCCCGGCACCGGTCGAATTGTATATTTCCGACCGGAACCGGGAACTGCTGATTGAAGTCGCCGATCAGGGCAGCGGCGTGGAAGATGCACTCAAGCCGCACCTGTTTGAACAAGGCGTCACCAGCAAGCCCTCCAGCGGGCAGGACGCCACGGGTGCAGAACACGGTATCGGCCTGTATCTGGTGGCCGGTTATGTCCGTCAGGCGGGTGGCAGCATCGAAATCTCAGACAACACGCCGCAAGGTACAATATTTTCAGTCTTTATCCCGTATCCGGCAGAAGCGTTAACAGGACAGAACCATGAATAACAGCAGCGCACTCGATGTCGTGATTGTGGAAGATGAGCCGCATCTCGCCGGTCTGCACCGTGATTTTATCGAGCAAAATTTCAACCTGCGCGTCGTCGGCATTGCGGCCACACTGGAGCAGACGCGTTCTCTGCTGCGCCTGCATCAGCCGCGTCTGATCTTACTCGATAACTATTTGCCGGATGGTCAGGGTGTCGATCTGATCGACAGCCCGTTGCTGAAAAGCTTCGATTGCTCGGTGATTTTCATTACCGCTGCCAGCGATATGCAAACCTGTAGCCAGGCCATGCGCAGCGGCGCGTTCGATTACATCATCAAGCCGGTGTCGTTCCATCGTCTGCGCAGTTCACTCGAGCGCTTTATGCAACTGGTGCAAACGCTGCGTAATGTGAAAGTGGTCGATCAGCGGGCGCTGGATAAATTGTTCAATCTGCCCGCCAGCGATACGCCGCCAGCGCCTTCTGCCAAAGGCATCGAGCCGAATACGCTCGAACTGGTTCAGCGGGTTTTCACGGCGAAACCCGACGTCAGCTGGTCGGTGGAACAGGTGGTTGAAGAGGTTGGGATCAGCAAAACGACCGGTCGCCGCTATCTGGAATATTGCGTGGAAATTGGCTTTATCGGCGTCGAGATGCAGTACGGAAATATCGGCCATCCGCGACGTCTGTATCGCAAAATAGCAGACGAAGAAAAATCCGTATCCTGAGGCCGAATTCCGGCCGTTTTGCGTGAAGAACTTCCCCCTCCCTGCCGGTGTCATCACCGGCGAATTTCCCGCATACCCCGCCTGTTCAGGTGATTATTTCATTACGTAGTCATCTTTCAGACAAGCGGTAAATTCACGGCTTTCACGCAAAGCTCAAATCTCTATTTACCCTTGCAAATCCCCTCCTCATAAAACGCATTAACTTCAGGGAAACACCTCAATAACTCCGTTCTAAAATCACACAAATAAAAAAGACAATAAATCCAATAAAATCAATAAATTACTTATATTTTTAGCGAAACAATCCGTCGTGAAATTAGGCAAAAACCCAAAGTATTCTGGCGGGATAAATTGTCATTAATTGTCAGTTTGAATTTACCGAAATTAAACACCGCAAATACAGATAAATACGCAACCAGAAACCCAATCATGAATATTCATCGGAAACATTGAGACTTGTCTCAGAATTTCGATGTGTTAGGGTATAACGCGTTCACTATTTCGTTACAGGCAAAATCCTATACGATCCAACACAAAAATTAGACATCGAGCCGATACGGCTATTTATATCCAAGGAATGCACATTGCATGGCAATTAAAATCGAAGTAAAGAATCTTTATAAGGTATTTGGCGAAAACCCGGATCGCGCTTTCAAGATGATTGATGCAGGCAAGGGTAAAGAAGAGATTTTTGAGAAAACCGGTCTTTCACTTGGCGTTAAGAATGCCAGTCTGGCCATTGAAGAAGGCGAGATTTTCGTCATCATGGGGTTATCCGGTTCCGGTAAATCCACCATGGTACGCCTTCTCAATCGTCTGATAGAGCCCACCCGTGGCGAAGTCCTGATCGACGGCGAAGACATCGCCAAAATCTCAGAAGCAAAATTGCGCCAGGTGCGCCGCAGTAAAATCAGTATGGTATTTCAGTCCTTTGCGCTGATGCCACACCTGACCGTGTTGAATAACACCGCGTTTGGTATGGAGCTGGCCGGTGTGCCGGTCGAAGAGCGCAATACCAAAGCGCTTGACGCGCTGCGTCAGGTCGGGCTGGAAAACTATGCCAATTCTTATCCGGATGAATTGTCAGGCGGGATGCGCCAGCGTGTCGGTTTAGCGCGTGCTATGGCCAACAACCCTGACATTCTGCTCATGGATGAAGCCTTCTCTGCACTTGACCCGTTAATTCGTACCGAAATGCAGGATGAACTGGTGAAGCTTCAGGCTCAGCATCAGCGCACCATCGTATTTATTTCTCATGATCTCGACGAAGCCATGCGCATCGGCGACCGCATCGCCATTATGCAGGGCGGCGAAGTGGTACAGGTCGGCACGCCGGAAGACATTCTTAATAATCCGGCCAACGACTATGTGCGCACGTTCTTCCGTGGTGTGGATATCAGTCAGGTCTTCAGTGCCAAAGACATTGCCCGCCGTCGTGGCGCGCTTATTCGTAAAACCCCCGGTTTTGGTCCACGTGCCGCTCTCAAGCTGCTCGAAGATGAAGACCGCGAATATGGTTATGTGCTTGAACGTGGACAGAAATTCATTGGCGTGGTGTCGATTGAATCCCTGAAAACCGCGCTCAAAACCAATCAGTCGCTGGAAAGCGCCTTGCTGGAATCTCCGGCAGCCGTGCAGGCAGACATGCCGCTCAGCGAACTGATTTCCCATGTCGCCGCCGCGCCTTGCGCTGTGCCGGTCGTCAATGAGGACAATAACTATATCGGCATTATTTCCAAAGCCATGCTGCTTCAGGCTCTGGACAAAGAAGGGGGTAACGAATGAGCACTTCAACCATAACGAACACCATTACACAGCACGCGCAGGCCGCTCAGGCCCAGGCTCTCGATCCTTCCGTGGATCCGTGGAGTGCCGATAACGCCAGTGGCGGTGTCGCGCCACAAGCTGACGCCGCCGCCCATGCCGCGCCAGCCGATGCAGGCAGCAGTGATCCGTGGGGCGGCAGCAGCGATGCCGCAACCAGCACACCAGACGCGACGCACCATGCCGCCGCCCAGACCAACGACTGGCTGAGCGTCGCGCCGGAACAGCATCAGCATTTTAATATTCTCGATCCGTTTCACAGCACGCTGATCCCGCTCGACCGCTGGGTGACTGAGGGGATCGACTGGCTGGTCGGTAACTTCCGCCCGGTATTTCAGGGGATCCGTGTTCCGGTCGATTTCGTCCTGAGCGGTTTCCAGCATGGTCTGGAATCCCTGCCAGCGCCGATTGCGATCCTGGTCTTCGCCCTGCTCGCCTGGCAGATGGCCGGTTTCGGCATGGGTGCTGCCACGCTGGTTTCGCTGGTGTTAATTGGCGCAATCGGTGCCTGGTCACAGGCAATGGTGACGCTGGCGCTGGTTCTGACCTCGCTGTTCTTCTGTATTCTGATCGGCCTGCCGCTCGGGATATGGCTGGCGCGCAGTCAGAGAGCGGCGAAAATTATCAGGCCGCTGCTTGATGCCATGCAGACCACACCGGCGTTCGTCTATCTGGTGCCGATCGTGATGCTGTTTGGTATCGGTAACGTGCCGGGCGTAGTGGTAACGATTATCTTCGCCCTGCCGCCGGTGGTGCGTCTGACCATTCTGGGTATCAATCAGGTGCCGGAAGACTTGATCGAAGCCGCGAAATCCTTTGGTTCCAGCCCGCGTCAGCTGCTGTTTAAAGTTCAGTTGCCGCTGGCGATGCCGACCATCATGGCCGGTATTAACCAGACGCTGATGCTGGCGCTGTCGATGGTGGTTATCGCCTCGATGATCGCTGTCGGTGGTCTGGGTCAGATGGTACTGCGCGGTATTGGTCGTCTGGATATGGGTCTGGCGTCAGTCGGTGGTGCGGGTATCGTTATTCTCGCCATTATCCTCGACCGTCTCACCCAGTCGATGGGACGCGACAGCCGCAGTAAAGGCGGTCACCGCTGGTTCACCCGCGGTCCCGTCGGTCTGGTGATGAAGCCTTTCACGAAGAAAGCCTGATTCACACACTGCATTTTTCCCGGCGGTTCGCTGCCGGGAACTCTCAAAAAGCTAAAACAACGCAGTCCACTCTTACGTATTCACAAGCAAGAATAAGGGTTCACCATGCGCACAACATCGCTCAACACACTCGTCCTCGCATTATCCATTGCGACACCCGCCGTTTTCGCTGCCGATTTACCGGGCAAAGGCGTGGTCGTCAAACCGTTGCAAAGTACCATCGCGGAAGAAGCCTTCCAGACAGAACTGGTTAACCGCGCGCTGGAAAAACTGGGCTATGACGTTCAGCAAACCGGCGAAGTGGATTACAACGTGGCGTATACCGCCATCGCCAGCGGCGATTCTACCTACATGGCGGTGAACTGGGAGCCGCTGCAAAAAGACATGTATAACACAGCCGGTGGCGACCAGAAATTTTACCGTCAGGGCACCTACATCAGCGGCGCGGCGCAGGGTTATCTGATCGATAAAAAAACCGCCGACAAATATCACATCCACGATTTGTCACAGCTGAAAGATCCGAAGATCGCCAAACTCTTTGATGCTGACAGCGACGGCAAAGCGGATATGGCGGGTTGTAATCCGGGCTGGGTCTGCGGCCAGGTGATCAACACCCAAATCAAAGCCTACGGTCTGAGCAATACCGTGACGCAAAACGAGGGGAACTATTCGGCCATTATCGCTGACACCCTCACCCGGTTTAAATCCGGTAAGCCGGTGTTGTACTTCACCTGGACGCCGTACTGGGTCAGCAACGAGATGAAACCGGGCAAAGACGTGGTCTGGCTGACTGTGCCGTTCTCGGCCAATCCGGGTTCGCAGAAAGATCTCGATACCACGCTGCCGAACGGCAAGAACTATGGTTTCCCGGTCAATAACGAACACATCGTGGCGAACAAAGCCTGGGCTGAGAAAAACCCGGCGGCCGCGAAACTGTTCGCCATCATGAAACTGCCACTGGCCGACGTGAATGCGCAGAACCTGCGGATGCATGAAGGTGAATCCTCATCAGAAGATATCCAGCAGCATGTTGATGGCTGGATCAAGGCGCATCAGGCGACCTTCGATGGCTGGATCAAAGAAGCTGCCGCCGCAGCAAAATAACGCATTATAAAAATCGAGGAATTTATGAAAAAGACAGGAATCTGGGCAGTTGCCGCCCTCACCACATTTGCAACAGCCACCACATTCGCCGCCGATCTGCCGGGTAAAGGCATCAGCGTGACACCCGTTCAGAGCACCATCAGCGAAGAGTCTTTTCAGACAGAACTGGTCAGCAAGGCGCTGGAGAAACTGGGCTATGACGTTCAGCCAACCCGCGAGGTCGATTACAACGTCGGCTACACCACCCTGGCTGCCGGTGATGCCACTTTCACCGCCGTCAACTGGTCACCGCTGCATGATGAAATGTACAAAGCCGCCGGTGGTGACAAAGTGTTTTACCGTGAAGGGACTTACGTGACCGGCGCGGCACAGGGCTGGCTGATCGATAAGAAAACCGCTGAGAAATACCACATCACTAATATCGAACAGCTGAAAGACCCGAAACTGGCCAAACTGTTTGATACTAACGGTGACGGCAAAGCCGATCTGACCGGTTGTACACCGGGCTGGGGCTGCGAAGCGGCGCTGAATGAACAGCTGAAAGCCTATGGTCTTGAACCGACCGTGACGCACAATCAGGGTAACTACTCTGCGATGATCGCTGACACCATCACGCGTTACAAAGAAGGGAAACCGATCTTCTATTACACCTGGACGCCGTACTGGGTCAGCAACGTGCTGATCCCGGGCAAAGACGTGTTGTGGATGCAGGTACCGTTCTCCGTGGTGCCAGGGGATAAAAACGCCGATACCAAACTGCCAAATGGCAAAAACTACGGTTTCCCGGTGAGCACTATGCACATCGTGGCGAACAAAGCCTGGGCTGAGAAAAACCCGGCGGCAGCAAAACTGTTTGCCATCATGAAACTGCCTCTGAAAGACATCAATGCGCAGAATGCCGCCATGCACGCGGGTAAAAATTCAGATGCGGATATCGCTGCACAGACGGATGGCTGGATCAAAGCCCATCAGGAAGAATTTGATGGCTGGGTAAAAGAAGCGGCTGCTGCGGCGAAATAACGCAGTCACAGACTCAGTAAGGCCAGCGGGCGGAGAGAAATCTCCGCCCGTTTTTTTGTGGGCAAAACGGCTATTACAAAACCAAATAGTTGCCATTAAAACTATTCATTGGTTTAATATTTCAACCAAAACGATAATCATCATCCGAATTTCCCCTGATTCTTCAATAAGATCTGTTAAATCTCATTATGAAAAAAACGACCACACATTCCCCACTCAGCCCGGCACTGATTATTCTGATGGCGGTGGCCACCGGGCTTGCCGTCGCCAGTAACTATTACCCGCAGCCGCTGCTGGAAACCATCGCCCGCGCTTTTAATCTTTCCGTCAATCAGGCCGGGTTTATTGTGACGGTGGCGCAGCTCGGTTACGCCTGTGGGTTGATGTTTATCGTGCCGCTGGGCGATATGTTTGAGCGTCGCGGGTTAATCGTGCTGATGACGCTGCTTTCCGCCGCCGGACTGCTGATCACCGCCATGGCGCCCACGCTGACCATCATGCTGGTCGGGACGGCGCTGACCGGGCTGTTCTCGGTCGTGGCGCAGATTCTGGTGCCGCTGGCCGCCACACTGGCGGAACCGGAGCGTCGCGGTAAAGTGGTCGGACTGATTATGTCCGGCTTGCTGCTGGGTATTCTGCTGGCACGAACCGTCGCTGGTGCGCTGGCGTCGCTGGGCGGCTGGCGGACGGTGTACTGGGTTGCCAGTGCGCTGATGATCGTGATGGCGCTGGTGCTGTGGCGCAAGCTGCCGAGACATCAGCAAAAAACGGATCTGAATTATCCACAACTGCTGAAATCCATTTTTACGCTGTTCATCCACACGCCGGTGTTACGTACCCGCGCGCTGATCGGCATGTTCTGCTTCGCCAACTTCAGCATTTTGTGGACGTCGATGGCGTTCCTGCTGGCTGGCCCGGCGTATCACTATTCCGAAGGGGTAATCGGCCTGTTTGGTCTGGTGGGGGCGGCGGGGGCACTGGCGGCCACCCGTGCAGGGAATCTGGCGGATAAAGGCAAAGCGCATCTGACCACGACCGCCGGGCTGGTGCTGCTGTTACTGTCATGGGCTGCGATTGCCCTGGGACAACACTCGGTGATTTCGCTGATTATCGGTATCATCGTTTTGGACCTTTCGGTTCAGGGCGTACACATCACCAACCAAAGTGTGATTTATAAAACCATGCCGGAAGCGCGTAACCGCCTGACCGCAGGTTACATGACGACATACTTTATCGGGGGTGCGGCAGGTTCACTGGTGTCGGCTTCAGCCTATCAGGTAGCGGGCTGGTACGGGGTCTCAGCAGCAGGCATCGTCATGTGTATACTGAATTTACTGGTCTGGTGGAAGGGTCATAAGTACACACTGGCCTGATAACGTACGAAACTACATCAGGCGGGAATCATCACCCCTCCTGATTAGCTTGCGAATAGTCATTTGGGAAATTTATTTGAACCAAAGGGTGTCAACAATACTTACAGTCTGGTAATGTTTACGCCATGAATTATTCGCCGGCAACCATCCGGTTTCACAATGTTTCAAATATCCATGCAAACCAATCCAGATCTCGAAGCACCTGACCCCGTCCGCGTTTCCACTTTCGCACAAGGTATTACCGATAGCCTTCCTATCGTGATTGGTTATCTGCCCATTGCTTTTGCATTCGGGCTCAGCGCGGTCAAACTAGGTTTCACTCCCGCTGAAAGTCTGCTGTTTTCCATTCTTATCTACGCTGGCGCCAGCCAGTTTGTGATCACCGCGCTGCTCAGTGCAGGAATGTCGTTATGGGTTTCCGCCCTGACCGTGATGGCGATGGATGTCCGGCACGTGCTGTACGGCCCGTCGCTGCGCAATCGCCTGGCGGGAAAGCTCAATGGTAAAAAAACGGCGCTCTGGGCATTCGGCCTGACGGACGAAGTGTTCGCTGCCGCCACCGCCAGGCTGATCCGTGATAAACGCAGCTGGAGTGAAAACTGGATGTGCGGCATTGCGCTGTCATCGTGGCTGTCGTGGGTATCGGGCACCGCCGTGGGTGCACTGTTTGGTAATGGTCCGCTGGAAAATTTCCCGGCCGTCGAAGCCGCGCTGGGATTTATGTTACCGGCGCTGTTTCTGAGTTTCCTGCTCGCAGCTTTTAAGCGCCAGCAGAGCATAGTGTTTGTCGCCTCGCTGGCCGGTGCGCTGGGCGGGCTGCTGTTCTGGTCGATCCCCGCTGCCATAGGCGGTGGTCTGGGCGCAGGGTGCCTTGCCGCCCTGCTGCAACGTCCTCAATCCTCTTCTGCCACGGAGATAACCTCAGATGAGCACTGATGTCATTCTGGTTTGTCTGCTCGTCGGCACCGTCAATTACCTGTTCCGGTATCTGCCTCTGCGCCTGGGTTCGCGGCAGAAATCGGGACTGAAAAATGGCCCGCTCTCCCGCGTGCTCGACAGCATCGGTATCGCGTCAATTTGCGCGCTGCTGGTGGTTTCAGGCACCCCCGAAATTCTGCGCGATCAACAAAAGCTGCTGCCGTCACTGGCCGGTTTCGTTCTGCTCGCACTGATTTTCTGGCGTACCAAAAGCATCATTATTGCCACCCTGACCGGTGCCGTAGTGTACGGCCTGGTGTTCAAGGTGATGCTGCTGGCAAGCTGAGGACCATTTTTACCGTAAGGCAACACCCGGGCAAAGTCTGCCTGATACATTAAACATCGAATAATTCACCGGAGTTATGAATAACACTAATTGCTAAAGAATTGGTGATTCATGACATTGATATTATTAATTACCATCGTTACTATGTCATTCGTAACTAATGAGGCTTCTCATATGGACAGTTCGTTCGCGCCAATTGAAAACATGTTGAATTTCCGGGCTAAAAAGCAAAAAGATTTTCCTTATCAGGAAATTCTGCTGACCCGCCTGTGTATGCACATGCAAAGTAAATTGCTTGAAAACCGTAATAAGATGCTGAAAGCACAAGGAATTAATGAAACGCTGTTTATGGCGTTACTCACCCTTGATGCGCAGGAAAGTCACAGCATTCAGCCTTCGGAGCTAAGCTCTGCGCTAGGTTCATCCCGCACCAACGCCACCCGTATTGCGGATGAGTTGGAAAAACGCGGATGGATCGAACGCCGTGAAAGCGATAACGACCGCCGGTGTCTGCATTTGCACCTGACGGCTGACGGTGAAGCCTTTATTCAGAAGTTACTGCCGCCTCAACATAAGAGCCTGCATTTTCTCTGGTCGACATTAGACGCAGATGAACAGAAGCAGTTAGAAACCCTGACGCGCAAACTGTTAACTCGCCTTGATCAGATGGATGCGACAGCACCACAACAATTCTAGATTTCTGTTCAGGTAAACCACACATGTCACTCCAAGCTCGCTGGAGGCTTACGCCGCTGTTTGCCGTTTTGACGTTGGCCGGCTGCGCCTCCAGTAATAATATTGCTCCTCAGTCGTCGCTGCTGGATACGCAACAGCTTCATCTGCAGCAGGAAAAAGTCAGTTCCCTGACCATCGGTCCTCAGTGGTGGCGCAGTCTTAATGACCCGCAACTCGATAATCTGATGACTACGACGTTGCAAAACTCGCCATCATTACGTCAGGCAGCCGCCCGCGTGCGCGAAGCGCAAAGTGTGATGGGAGAAGCTGATGCCGCCAATGGTCCTTATCTGGATTTGAACGGTTCAACGCGTCGTGAACGTGTCGCAAAAAACACGATCCCGCCGTTTTTGACCAGCTATCCCGAAGCGCCAATTTACGACAGCAGCAACAGCCTCGGGCTGAATCTGAGCTATGAGTTTGACTGGTGGGGGAAATACCGCAATCAGGTGAATGCCGCGAAAGCACAGGTGGATTCCGCCCGTGCTGAACAGGCTGAAGCCGCTCTGACGCTGACCAGTTCGGTGGCGTCAGCCTATTATCAGTTGCAGGCAAATCTTGCCTTGCAGGATGTTCTGCAACACGAAGTGGACAATAATCAGCATCTGGCTGATTTGCGTAAGGCGCAATATCAGGCAGGCGTGTACGGTGTTGAAATTCCGCAACAAACCCAGGCTCAGGCCGACAGTGCCAAACAGCAAATCATCAATCTGAAAGCGCAAACCGAACAGCTGAGACATCAGCTTTCCGCGCTGGCCGGACGTGGCCCGGATGCCATGAACGGGCTGCACGCCGTGGCATTGCCGTCGCCTGACGCGCTGGCACCGAAAGGTGAACTGACGCTGGATTTACTCGGCAAACGCCCGGACATCGCTGCACAACGTGATCTGGTGGAGTCCTATTCCCAGCGGGTCAGTGCCGCGAAAAAAGAATTTTATCCAAGCCTTTCCATCAGTGCCTTCGGCGGTCTGACAACCACCAACTACGGCGGCACCAGCCCGAATCTTTTTGAAGCAGCCAGTAAAGCCTGGAATATCGCGCCCGCCATTTCGCTGCCAATTTTCCACGCCGGTGCGCTGCGCTCCAAACTGGGCGAAGAGTCGGCGTTATATGACCAGTCTGTCGAGTCGTATAACCAGACCATCCTGAACGCCATCCAGCAAACTGCGGATGCCATTACTGTCTCGAAAAGCAGCGTTGAACAATTGCAGCAGGCGTCTTCTGCCGCTAAATCGCTGGAAGAGGTGTATCGCGTTTCAGATGCAAGATACAACGCTGGCGTCATCGGACGGGATGAGCTGTTAACCAGCCAGTCAGCGCTCCTGCAACAACAGCAGGCGCAACTCACTGCCAGCAGTCAGTTGATGCAGGCAAAAATCAGTCTCATCCGTGCGCTTGGGGGTGGCTATCAGGCCCCTGCCGCGGACCAAAAATCATAATAAAAGACTCAGTGTGGAGAAGACCATGAGCGCAAATGCCGACACTCAGGCAACGCCGCAAGCTCCGAAAAATAAGAAAAAGACGCGCAAAGTCGCGATGCTCTTGTTAACCGGAATTTTCATTATTATTGCCATCGCCTACCTGTTCTACTGGCTGCTGGTATTACGTCATTTCCAGTCTACCGACGATGCTTACGTGGCCGGTAATCAGGTACAGATTATGGCGCAGGTGTCGGGCAGCGTGACCGACGTCAACTTCGACAGCACCGACTTTGTGAAAAAAGGCGACGTGCTGGTGACCCTCGATCCGACCGATGCAGAGCAGGCTTTCGAGCGCTCTAAAACGGCGCTGGCGAACAGCGTGCGTCAGACGCATCAGTTGATCATCAACGGCAAGCAATATCAGGCCAATATCGCGCTGCGTCAGACCCAACTGCAACAGGCGCAGACTGACCTTAAGCGCCGCATTGTGCTGGGTAATGTCGATGCCATTGGCCGCGAAGAACTGCAACACGCCCGTGACGCCGTCGATACCGCGAAAGCGCAATACGATGTCGCCGTTCAGCAGTACAACGCCAATCAGGCGATGATTCTGGATACGCCGGTCGATAAACAGCCGCAAGTTCTGCAGGCCGCCGCGCAGGTTCGTGACGCATGGCTTGCCCTGCAACGGACTAAAGTGCGCAGCCCTGTTGACGGTTTCGTTTCACGCCGTGCCGTACAAATCGGCCAGCAGATCAGCCCGACAACGTCCCTGATGGCCGTGGTGCCCGCGCATCACATTTGGGTCGATGCCAACTTTAAAGAAACCCAGCTGGCGAATATGCGTATTGGTCAGGTGGCAACCGTGGTCAGCGATATGTATGGCGATGACGTGAAATACCACGGCAAAGTCGTCGGTATGGACATGGGCACCGGCGGCGCGTTCTCGCTGTTACCTGCGCAAAATGCCACCGGCAACTGGATCAAAGTGGTTCAGCGTCTGCCGGTTCGTATCGAACTTAACGATCAGGAAGTGGCTGAACATCCGCTGCGTATCGGTTTATCGACGCTGGTAACGGTTGATACTCAGAATCGCGATGGCCTGGTGCTGGCCGATAAAGTCCGTACCGAACCGTTGTATCAGACTTCAGCACTGACGCTGGATCTGGCACCGGTTAACGCCATTATTGCTGACGTTATTCATGCCAATGCAGGCTAAAACATCCGGAGGCCTCTGTGGCAAATAAACCGCTGGTAGGCGCCCCGCTGGCCTGGATGACGGTGGCTTTGTCTATGGCCACCTTTATGCAGGTGCTGGACTCGACGATCGCCAACGTGGCGATCCCGACCATCGCCGGGAATCTGGGTGCCTCGAACTCACAGGGTACCTGGGTTATCACCTCATTCGGGGTGGCGAATGCCATCTCGATCCCGATCACCGGCTGGCTGGCAAAACGCATCGGTGAGGTCAAACTGTTCCTGTGGTCCACAGTACTGTTTGCCCTCGCTTCA
This sequence comes from Rahnella sp. WP5, assembly GCF_000745615.1. Taxonomy (NCBI): domain Bacteria; kingdom Pseudomonadati; phylum Pseudomonadota; class Gammaproteobacteria; order Enterobacterales; family Yersiniaceae; genus Rahnella; species Rahnella sp. WP5. Next base: position 169,404 of record NZ_JQJR01000013.1, read on the forward strand.
TGGTTGTGCGGGATGTCCAACAGTCTGGAAATGCTGATCTTCTTCCGTGTGTTGCAGGGCGTGGTGGCAGGTCCGCTGATCCCGTTATCACAAAGTCTGTTACTGAATAACTATCCACCGGCCAAGCGGAGTACCGCGCTCGCGCTCTGGTCGATGACGGTGATCGTCGCCCCGATTTGCGGGCCGATCCTCGGCGGGTATATCAGTGATAACTATCACTGGGGATGGATCTTCTTTATTAACGTGCCGATCGGTCTGGCCGTGGTGTTCCTGACGCTCAGAACGCTGAAGGGACGCGAAACCGCCACGCAGATCCGTCCGATCGACAGTGTGGGATTAGTGCTGCTGGTGCTGGGAATCGGTGCTTTGCAGGTGATGCTCGACCGGGGCAAGGAGCTGGACTGGTTTAACTCGACGGAAATTATCGTGCTGGCGGTCGTGGCGGTGGTCGCGCTCTGTTTCCTTGTGGTCTGGGAACTGACCGACGACCATCCGATCGTCGACTTGTCACTGTTTAAATCGCGAAACTTTACCATCGGCGTGCTGTGTATCAGCCTGGCCTACATGCTCTACTTCGGCGCGATTGTGTTGCTGCCGCAGCTATTGCAAGAGGTTTACGGGTACACCGCCACCTGGGCCGGTCTGGCGTCCGCGCCGGTGGGTATTTTGCCGGTACTGATGTCGCCGATTATCGGGCGTTTCGCGCACCGTCTGGATATGCGAAAGCTGGTGACCTTCAGCTTTATCATGTATGCCTACTGCTTCTTCTGGCGTGCGTATACGTTCGAACCGGGGATGGATTTTGGCGCATCCGCCTGGCCGCAGTTTATTCAGGGCTTCGCGGTGGGTTGCTTCTTCATGCCGCTGACCACCATTATTCTGTCGGGATTACCGCCGGAACGGATGGCGGCGGCATCGAGTCTGTCGAACTTTATCCGTACACTGGCGGGGTCGATTGGTACGTCAATCACCACCACGTTATGGTCGAACCGTGAATCGCTGCATCACGCCCAGTTAACGGAAAACATCACGCCGTTTAATCCGGCGGCGACGCAGACTTATCAGCAGCTCGAAGGTCTCGGTATGAGCCACCAGCAGGCTTCAGGATGGATAGCGCGGGAGATCACCAATCAGGGATTAATTATCTCTGCCAACGAGATTTTCTGGTTATCCGGGGGGGCGTTCCTGGTGTTGCTGATTTTAATCTGGTTCGCCCGACCGCCATTCACCAGTGGCGGTGGCGCGGGTGGTGCGCACTGATTCAGATAAACCCTGAATGTCAGAAAGCAAAACGGACGCCTTATGCGTCCGTTTTTTATGGCTGAAACCGGGCGATTACGCCTGGTTCTGACGCCACCATTCTGCCAGCAAAATACCGGATGCCACGGAAACGTTGAGGCTTTCCACTTTACCGGTACCGCCGATAGACACGCTCAGGTCGCCCTGCTGCCATGCGCTGTCAGATAAACCATCACTTTCTTCGCCCAGCACCAGCACCATTTTGGCCGGTAACTGCGCTTTGCCCAGCGCCGTACCTTTATGGCTCGACGTGGTCACGATGGTGTATCCCGCTTTACGGAAGGTTTCCAGCACTTCAAGGAAGTTATCCGCGCTGATGGCTTTAACGTGTTCCGCGCCGCCTTCAGCGGTACGGACTGCTGCGCCGGATTCCAGCTGGGCCGGATCCTGAACCATCATCCCGTTGATACCAAAATGCGCACAAGAACGCATGATACCGCCGAGGTTGTGCGGGTTACCGACGTTTTCCAGCGCCAGCACACAGTCTTTCGCCGGAGCCGTTTGCAGATACGTTTCTGCATCCAGACCCTGACGTTTTTTGATCAGGAAGCACACGCCGCCATGGTGTTCGGTGCCGGAGGCTTTCGCCAGTTCGTCATCTTCAACCACATGGTAGGCTTTGCGGTTCGCCGCCATCCAGCGCAGCGCTTCGCGGAAACGCGGAGTCACAGACTGCACAAACCATGCACGCACAATCGCGTCCGGACGGCTGGCAAACAGTGCCTGACAGGCGTTTTCGCCATACACACGGGTTTCTTCCTGACGCTGACGACGCAGTTGTTCAGGATCGATAAAGCTTTTACCGCTGATACCGCCGTGATCCGGAACAGATTCATCTGCCGGCGGACGTGAAACTGTTTTCCACGGCGAAGAGTACGGGCCGTCGTCGTCACGCGCCGGACGACGCGGGCGATCATCACTACGGCGTGGTGCCGGTCCCCGGGAATCGCCACGGGAATCGCTGCTGCGACGCTCATTGCGGCGGGCATCGTCTGGACGGGAACCCTGGCGAGGTTTATCGCCCGGACGTCCTTTATTGTTAGAAGGACGTTTATCGTTATTGCGGTTATCGCCGTCGTCGTCACTGCGGACGTACATCACTTTGACTTTGCCGTTCTTGCCACTGAATGAATCGTTCATTTTTCTCTCCACCTACGCGCAGGGCGCGAAGATTACCTGATGTCTGTGAGCTAAGCCACAGGCTTTGGACCAAAAGCTAAAAACTATCGTAATCATTGAATAAACCACGTTGTTTACGTGACGTATCGACCCCATACTTACAACATATAAGTAACATATCAGCCGTGTTCTTTACCGCTTTTAAGGATAAAACCGGGGTTGTGGTTGATACCATTCTCACGTTAAGCAATGTAGAGGCTATTTTATGAATACGGTTTGTTCATCATGTCAGGCCACCAACCGCCTGCCTGAGGATCGTATCGACGACGGCGCAAAATGCGGCCGTTGCGGTCATGCACTTTTTGAAGGCGATGTCATTCACGCGACTGCCGCCACGCTGGACAAATACCTGCAGGATGATCTGCCGGTGGTTGTCGATTTCTGGGCACCGTGGTGTGGCCCTTGTGTTAACTTTGCACCGATTTTTGAAGACGTTGCACAGGAACGCGCCGGTAAAATCCGCTTCATCAAGGTTAATACCGAAGCTGAACCTGAACTGAGCGCGCGGTTCCGTATCCGCAGTATTCCGACCATTATGGTATTTAATGAAGGCAAAATGGTCGATATGTTGAGTGGAGCAATGCCTAAAGCACCGTTCAACAACTGGCTTAATGAATCATTGTAACGCATAAGCCGCTATAAAGCCCTGCTGAAGGCCCGTCACCGCACGGGCCTTTTTCTGTTCCGAACACAAGCCACTTGCCTGCCACCACCGGGCGATTAGAATAGCCGTTTTTCGCATACCGGAATGCCTATGTCAGACAATGCCGTCCTTCGCCTGCGTGAGCAGCGTTTAGCCCGATCCACCCGTCCTTTTCTTGCGCGTGGTTCACGGGCGATACGCTGTCAGACCTGCCTGTTGCCCAAACACCACTGCATCTGCGCCACGCGCGAAATTCATCAGGCCACCAGCCGTTTTTGTCTGGTGATGTTTGACACGGAGCCGATGAAACCGAGCAATACGGGTCGCTTAATCGCAGACGTGTTGCCGGATACGCAGGCGTTTTTGTGGTCACGCACGCAAACCGATCCGGCTCTGCTGGAAGCAATTGCGGACCCGCAGCGTCAGGCTTATGTGGTGTTTCCCGCCTCTTTCGCCGAACCGCCGCGTCAGGTGTTTACCGACGTTCCGGCGGGCAGCAAACCGCCTTTATTCATTATGCTCGACGGCACCTGGAACGAAGCGCGCAAAATGTTCCGCAAAAGCCCGTATCTGGATAATTTGCCGGTTTTCTCTCTCGATGTAAGCGCCAGCTCCGGCTATATCCTCCGGGAAGCCTCGCGCCCGGAACTGCATTGCACCGTGGAAGTGGCCGCCGCCCTGCTGGAAAAAGCCGGTGATCTCGATGCTTCAGCGGGCCTCTCACGCCACTTTACCCATTTCCGCACCCAGTATCTGGCCGGAAAACCCCATCATCCGGTGCACCAGCTCACAGCAAAGAACGAAGAAAACCTCTAGAATCATGGGAACATGATGAACCGGAGACGTTATGAGTCAGCGCGGACTGGAAGCCTTATTACGACCTGAATCTATCGCGGTCATTGGCGCGAGCAATAAACCGGGGCGGGCCGGATATCTGATGATGCGCAATCTGCTCGACAGCGGATTCAATGGCCCGGTGCTGCCGGTTACACCCGCTTATCGCGCGGTGTGCGGCGTACTGACCTGGCGGGATGTCGCCAGCCTGCCGATGTCTCCGGATCTCGCCATTCTGTGTACGCACGCTGACCGCAATCTTGCATTGCTCGAACAGCTCGGCGAACGTGGCTGCAAGACGGTCATTGTGCTTTCCTCACAGCCACAACAATTCGCTGAACTCAAAACCAGCGCCCAGCGCTTTTCGATGCGCCTGCTCGGACCCAACAGCCTGGGCATTCTTGCACCGTGGCAAAAACTAAACGCCAGTTTTTCGCCGGTGCCCATCCTGCCCGGTAAGCTGGCGTTTATTTCGCAATCGGCTGCGGTCGCCAATACGATTCTGGACTGGGCGCAACAGCGTGCCGTCGGCTTTTCCTATTTCGTATCACTGGGCGACAGCCTGGATATTGATGTCGATGACCTGCTCGATTTCCTCGCCCGCGACAGTAAAACCAGCGCTATTTTGCTCTATCTCGAACACATCAGCGATGCACGGCGCTTTCTTTCTGCCTCCCGCAGTGCCTCACGCAATAAACCGATTCTGGTGATCAAAAGTGGTCGCAGCGGACAGGCGCAGCAATTACTCAACAGCCCGCTTAGCCTCGACGCCGCCTATGATGCGGCTATTCAGCGCGCCGGTTTACTGCGCGTGCAGGATACGCACGAGCTGTTTTCCGCCGTTGAAACGCTGAGCCATATGCGCCCGTTACGCGGTGAGCGTTTGTTTATCATCAGTAACGGTGCCGCTCCTGCCGCGATGGCGCTGGATCAGTTGCTTTCGCGTAACGGCAAACTGGCGAAACTGAGCGATGAAACCTGCCAAAAACTGAGTACCATTCTGCCTGACAATATTGCCGTCTCGAATCCGCTGGATTTGCATGATGACGCCACACCGCAGCTGTATCAGGCTGTGATGACCGCCCTGCTGGACAGCACCGATTACGATGCGCTGCTGGTGATCCACGCCCCCAGCGCCGTCGCACACGGTACGGTGACCGCCAGCCATCTCATCGATGCTGTGCATAAACATTCGCGTGGCAAATACATCACGCTGCTAACCAACTGGTGCGGCGAGTTTTCCTCGCAGGAAGCCCGCAAGTTATTTACCGAAGCCGGGATCCCGACTTACCGGACACCGGAAGGAACGGTGACGGCGTTTATGCATATGGTGGAATATCGTCGGAACCAAAAGCAGCTGAAAGAAACACCGGCACTTCCGGCCGGCCTCGAGCAGAACACTGATCAGGCGCATCAGTTGATCGCCCGCACACTGGCGGAAGGCACGACACAGCTGGATACACATGAGGTACGCCCGATTTTGCAGGCGTACGGCATGAATGTGCTGCCGACGTGGATTGCCAGCGACAGCGCAGAAGCGGTGAATATCGCCAGCCAGGTGGGTTATCCGGTGGCGCTGAAATTGCGCTCCCCTGACATCCCGCATAATTCTGAAGTACAGGGCGTGATGTTATATCTGCGTACCGCCAGCGAAGTCGCGCAGGCGGCGAATGCCATTTTTGACCGTGCCAGACAGGCGTTTCCGCAGGCGAGAATTCTGGGGCTGCTGGTGCAAACCATGGCCAACCGGCCAGGCTCACAAGAATTGCGCGTGGTGGTCGAACAGGATCCGGTATTCGGCCCGCTGATCATGCTGGCCGAAGGCGGTACCGACTGGCGACCTGAAAGACAGGCGGCGATTTCCCTGCCGCCGCTGAACATGACGCTTGCACGTTATCAGGTAGTTCAGGCGCTGAAGAGTGGAAAAATTCGTGGCCGCCATGCGCTGCATCCTCTTGATATACCGGCGCTGAGTCAGTTGCTGGTGAATGTGTCGAACCTGATTATCGACTGCCCGGAGATCGAACGGCTGGATATCCATCCTCTGCTGATTTCCGGCAGTGAGCTCAGCCTGCTGGATGTGTCCATGCAGCTTTGTGCACAGGGAGCAGAGGCTCCGTCACGACTGGCGATCCGCCCTTATCCGCGCGAGTTGGAAGAGCGCGTTATACTGAAAGACGGATCACCGGCATTGTTCCGGCCAATCCTTCCGGAAGATGAGCCGCTGCTTAAAGCATTTATCCTGAAAGTCACTAAGGAAGACCTGTATTACCGCTACTTCAGTGAGATCAATGAGTTCACCCATGAAGATTTAGCGAACATGACACAGATCGACTACGACCGCGAAATGGCGTTCGTCGCCATTCGTACAGTGAATGATGAAAGTGAAATTATTGGCGTCACCCGGGCGGTCTCGGATCCGGATAATATTGATGCTGAATTCTCGGTACTGGTGCGGTCGGATCTGAAAGGTCTGGGGCTCGGAAGGCGGCTGCTTGATAAGATGATCCATTACGCGGCAGAGCACGGCCTGCAACGTCTGACCGGCATTACGATGCCCAATAACCGTGGCATGATCACGCTGGCCAGAAAACTCGAATTCGACGTCGATATTCAGATCCAGGACGGCATTGTGAACCTCTCACTGGCACTGGAAAAGACCCGGATTTCGCAGCAGAAAGCCGTGAGCCTGCGCCATGAACAGGCAAAAGATGCGCACATGGGGCAGGACTAATGGTATTATCGACCGATTGTGCGGTTACCACTGTCTGCTTGTGCCGCTAAAGCCATTACATGAAGAGAGAAGAAGCGCACTGTGATGTTGTCAAAATTTAAACGTAATAAACATCAACAACACCTTGCTCAGCTGCCCAAACTCCCCCAAACGGTTGATGCTGTAAAAACACTCTACTGCCCTGCAGATTTCCGTAAGACGCTGCTCGAAGCCATTGCCAACGCCACCCAACGGATTTATCTGGTCGCGCTCTATTTAGAGAACGATGATGGCGGTCGTGATGTATTGTCGGCGCTATATGCCGCCAAGCAGCAACGCCCTGAACTGGAGATTTGTGTGCTGGTTGACTGGCACCGCGCGCAGCGTGGCCGCATTGGCGCGGCAGCGTCAAACACCAATGCTGACTGGTATTGTCGCATGGCAAAAGAGCATCCTGAGCTTTCCGTGCCGGTGTATGGCGTTCCGGTCAATACCCGTGAAGCGTTAGGTGTTTTGCATCTCAAAGGCTTTATTATTGACGATCAGGTGATCTACAGCGGCGCGAGCCTCAATGATGTTTATCTGCATCGTCATGAAAAATACCGCTACGATCGCTATCAGTTACTGTCCAACGCCCCGCTGGCAGATGCCATGATCGACTTTATGAAGAAGTCGATCCTGACAGCCGCAGCGGTACAGCGTCTTGATCGTGAAGATCGCCCGAAAAGCATTGAGATTAAAAACGAAACGCGTCAGTTCCGTCAGAATCTGCGCAGCAGCGGTTATCATTTCAAAGACAGCGCAGGGAATGATGAGCTGGCAGTGACCCCTATCGTCGGTCTGGGCAAACAAAATGAACTTAACCGAACTATCCATCATCTCATGGCCAGTACGGAACATAAGCTGACGCTGTGTACGCCTTATTTCAATATGCCTGCCATGCTGGCACGTAATATTATTCATCTGCTGCGTCGTGGTAAGCAGGTTGAAATTATCGTGGGTGACAAAACCGCAAACGATTTTTATATTCCGCAGGATCAGCCATTCAAAATCATCGGTGCCTTACCGTATTTGTATGAAATTAATCTGCGTCGTTTCCTGAGCCGTTTACAACGCTTCGTTGACAGCGGACAGTTGATTGTCCGCCTGTGGAAAGACGGTGATAACAGCTATCACCTGAAGGGAATGTGGGTGGATGACCGCTGGCAACTTATTACCGGTAATAACCTGAATCCTCGCGCCTGGCGTCTGGATTTGGAGAATGCCATTTTGATCCATGATCCGCATAAAGAGCTGGCGATCGCGCGACACAAAGAACTGGAAGAAATACGCCAGCACACGCAGGTTGTCTCGCATTATATGGAACTGGAAAGTATTCCTAATTACCCTGTGAAAGTCCGTAAGCTTATCCGCCGTCTGCGCCGGATACGTATCGACAGATTAATCAGCCGGATTCTGTAATTGGCTATACTGAAAGCCTGATCATCGTGATCGGGCTTTTTTATATCTGGAGTTTCACTTTGTGATGCAAAAATTCTCCTGGCTCTCAGGTTTCCTGTCATTATTCTTATAGCAGGCGCAGCTGCTGGCTACAGAGCTTATCATCTTATCCATTATTAAAAGTGCATCCCTGCACTCTCTCCGTAAGAATTACAGCTGTATTTCCTTTCCTTTGCGGTGCAATTTCATCGATACCACCAAAGCGATCAAACACATTACGCAGACATACCAGAAAAATACTTCCTCTATATTCCAGGATTTAAAGGTCAGGGCGACATATTCCGCAGAACCACCAAACACAGCATTTGCAACCGCATAAGATAATCCGACACCCAATGCCCTCACTTCCGGCGGGAACATTTCCGCCTTTAATAATCCGCTGATTGATGTGTAAAAACTGACAATCAGCAGTGCCAAAACAATAAGTCCGAAGGCGATATAAGGACTGGTAACAGTTTGCAGAATATACAAAATCGGGATGGTGAAAACAGTCGCCAGGCCGCTGAATATCAACATAGAACTGCGTCGACCTATTTTATCCGAGAGCCCGCCAATAATAGGCTGCAAACACATAAAGACAAACAGGGCGACGGTCATTAAGGCACTCGCTGTTTTGGTATCCATCCCGGCAGTATTCACCAGATATTTTTGCATATAAGTGGTGAAGGTATAGAAGGTCAGGGAACCTGCCGCCGTGAACCCTAATACCATCATAAATGCCTTTTTATGCTTCCATAAACCCGAGAGGGTACCAGCATCTTTATGCTCACGAGTTTGTTTATCTGATGTTTCGTTCAGTGAACGCCGCAGGAACAACGCCACGACAGCAAGCACAGCGCCTAAGGCAAAGGGGATCCGCCACGCCCAGGATTTAAGCTCATCATTGGAGAATATCTGCTGCAGTACAACCAGAACCAGAAGTGCTAATAGTTGCCCACCGATCAAGGTCACATACTGAAATGAAGCATAAAAACCGCGACGGCCTTTAATCGCAACTTCACTCATATAAGTTGCGCTTGTTCCGTATTCCCCACCAACAGAAAGCCCCTGGAATAGACGGGCGACCAGTAATAATACCGGTGCCCAGCTGCCTATCGTCGCGTAGGTTGGCAAACAGGCGATCACCAGCGAACCGCAGCACATCATGCAGACCGAGATCATCATTGAGTTTTTGCGCCCATGTTTATCGGCGATATAACCAAATAACCATCCTCCAATAGGGCGCATAAAGAATCCTGCAGCAAAAACGCCTGCAGTTTGTAATAACTGGGTTGTACTGTTTCCGCTGGGGAAAAATGAAGAAGCAAAATAGAGCGAACAAAAAGAATAGACGTAGAAGTCAAACCATTCGACCAGATTTCCCGAAGATGCCCCCACAATCGCAAAAATACGTTTCTTCTTATCTTGCTGATCATGATTCTCAGATTGAGATCCCAGAGTATCCTTCATATTATTTTCTCCCAATAGTTCCTGTTATAAGCGTGGTTAAGGCTATTTTTTATCGATAGGAAATATTGAGTTAAGCAACGAATGGATAAGGAAGAGAGGAAAGTTGACGAGTTACCTGCGTTTGCGTTGTTTTTTGTGATGCAGCGCGTGGTTAAAGGTAATTTTTAGTTAAATTCCGCATAGCAAAAAGCCCCGTACTTTCGTACGGGGCTTTCCACTTATTTGATGCCTGGCAGTTCCCTACTCTCGCATGGGGAGACCCCACACTACCATCGGCGCTACGGCGTTTCACTTCTGAGTTCGGCATGGGGTCAGGTGGGACCACCGCGCTACTGCCGCCAGGCAAATTCTGTTTCATTCATAACGCTCACCTTAAATCAGGCTTGCACTACGAACCAATCTCGGAACTTCAGCTGAAAATCTACTTCAAGTCTCTAAAAACACCTTTGGTGTTGTAAGGTTAAGCCTCTCGGGTCATTAGTACTGGTTAGCTCAATGCATCGCTGCA
>NZ_JQJR01000014.1:0-89687 GCF_000745615.1 Rahnella sp. WP5
CCGAATAGCCTGGTCGGTGACAACCCATCGTACAGCTTTTATCCAATAAAAAGAGCCAACAGGGACGAACTGTTAGCTCTTAGGCATTACGCAGTGACTTTCTGGTTTTGCGACGACCGATTATTGATGACATGAACGGCACAGCGACCTGCGGATGAACCTGACATAAAAAATGGCTCTTTGAAGCCGTCCGTTTTTTAAGGTTCTGCAGGCGCGGACTTCATCGTGGCGCGGGCAACGTAAGGTTGCCCATCAGACGCCGTATAGATTTAAGCAAGTCCATCATAAATCAAAATCAACGTTGCAAAAACGGGGGTGACCATAGATTTTTATGGCTGGAATTTGGGATAAGTATTCATTGTGTTAGGATTACGTAAGCGAGACTTACGAAAACGGAACCATCCTGATGCACGAAAATCACAGTCAATATAAGCAATTAACCCGCTATTTATCCGCCGATATTCTTAAGAACAAAAAGGATTTCTCCTGGCGACGGATAATCATCAGGTGCATAAAACAACCCCAGCACCGGTACATTTTCTGGTGGCGTATCGCAAGCTACTTATATGCGACGGACAGCCATTTCTGCAAAGCCCGCGCCCGTAAGATTAACTACTCGTTAATAAGAAAGTATGGCATCGAGATCATGCTGGGAACGCAGATCGGAGAAGGCATCAGGCTTCCTCATCTCACCGGTATCGTCATCAATCCTCATTGCATGATTGGGAAGAATGTCCGGATCCGGCAAAACACCACCATCGGCATTAAAGTGGATGAGGGGAAAAGACGTATAATCATTGGCGATAATGTGGATATCGGCGCCAATTGCTGCATTATCGGCAATGACATTACTATCGGCCACAATGTCACCATTGGTGCGATGTCGTTCATCAATAAGAACATCCCGGACAATGCCGTGTGTTATAACGAAAAAAGCAGCAAGATAATCATCAAAACGTAAGAAACGCCTGCCGTCAGCGAACAGCGTTTATCGCCTCAGGAATGTTTCATTTACTCGGTGTCCGGCCTGTATCGGTTTTTTATCCTAAATTTTTTATCCTAAATAATACCGGCCTTTTCCACTTTGTTTCGCGCGGTACATCGCGGCATCAGCCCGCGCCAGCAGCGCATCCGGCAGCAATGACTGGCGCGCGCGACCAATCGCCACGCCGATGCTGGCAGACAGCGCCACCGGGACACCTGCGATACACTCGATGGAATGCAGAGCACTCATCAGGCTGATGCAAATACGGCTGACGTCACTCTCAGTATTCATCAGCCCGCTCAACAAAACGGTAAACTCATCTCCCGCCAGACGCGCCACAATATCTTGTGAACGCAGATTTTCACGTAAGGTATAACCAAAAAACTTCAGGATTAAATCGCCGAATTCGTGCCCGTAGGTGTCGTTGTACGCTTTAAAATTATCAATATCCAAAAAGAGCAATGCGATATCTCTATCTGCTTTTTCTTGTTTTCCGGCGGCATGAATCAGTGACTGCTGGAACGCGCGCCGGTTTGGTAATCCGGTCAGTGCGTCATGATTTGCCTCAAATTCCAGCTGAGCCTGTAACGCTTTAATTTCACTGATATCGGTTGAAAGGCCGTAATAACCATTGCGAATATCGTCGCAGGGGATAAGCGTGGTATGCAAAACACCGCCCTTGGCATGATGGGAGTGATCCGACAATTCGATTTCGTAACTTACTGTCATTCCCTGCAAAGCCTGGCGAATATAGGGCTTAATTTTCTGATAGCTGTCATCTCCTACCACATCCCTGACCTGCTTCCCGCTGACCTGTGTTTCTTCGACGCCATACCAGTTGGCGTGAAAATGATTCACAAAAGTGTATTGTTCATTCGCATCAACATGGCAAATCAGCGCGGGAATGTTATCGGTGATGGCTCTGAGGCGGTTTTTGCTTTCCGTCAGTTCCCGTTCCCGGGTCAGACGCTGGGCGATTTCCTGATGAAGCTGATCCATCGCCACCTGCAACTCATAAGTCCGGTCGGCCACACGGCGTTCCAGATCCCCCTGCAGTGAATACAATGCCTGTTCGATATGTTTACGCTCAGTAATATCGCTGATAACAACAATGTAGTGATGGGCTTCACCAGCCACATTACGCACGAGTGAGGCCGTCAGAGTCACCCACAGCGTGCTGCCGTTCGCCCGCTGTAAAAGTTTCTCTATGCAGAAACTGTTTATTTCACCGGAGAGCAAACGGGGAATCAGCACATTTTCGGCATAAAGATCATCGGAATGGGTCACGTCATGCAGCAAACAGGCGCGCAGCTGATATTCGGCATAACCCAGCATATTGCACACCTGCGGATTGATGCGCAGCCAGCGCCAGTCGAGTCCGACTAAGGAGAAGCCGACGGCAGCGTGCGCAAATGTCTGTTCAAATAAAGCCTCAGTTTTCGCCAGATTATCTTCTACCCGCGCCGTGTACTGCCGGTTTTCAAGGTGAAAAATATAACTTTGTACCAGCGCCGTCATATCCAGCAAAGTCTGCTGTTCCTCCTCACACCAGTCCCTCGGGCGATCATCAATCAGGCATAACGCGCCCAGCGCCACACCCTCTTTTGAATGCAAGGCACAGCCGGCATAAAACACGATGTGAGGCGCGCCGGTCACCAGCGGATTATCGTGGAAGCGCAAATCGAGCCGGGCATCCCTGACAATCAGCGGACCGGGCTCGAGAATGGTATGACCGCAAAAGGAGGTATCACGGCAAGACTGATGAATATCAATGCCGGTGTGAGAAAGGAACCACTGGCGATCCGCGTCAATCAATGAAACAACGACAGCCTTAGCCTGAAACTGCCGGGCGACCATCCGGGTAATACGGTCGATCTCCTCAATTCCGGGGGAATCCAGGATCCCCAGAGAAGCCAGTATGGCAAGACGAGCCTGTTCATCAACTGCCGGTTGAGGGACTAACATAATGCGCTCTCAATGATTACTGATGACTATTTCACCAAGTCTACTGTGTTTGGCCGGGAAAACGGCTCTGATTCCGCCTCGCAGAGGCAAAATCAGAATAATGACAGATCAGGAAATGCGTGAATGGTTAACACTTTTCGTACAAAAATGGGGCAATCAATGCATTAAAGCGAAGTCACCCAATTCACATGAGTGGCATCCGCCTGCCCCGATTGCTCAGCATCACGGCGGAATTTCTCCCGCATCTCAGAAGGGGTTGTGCCATAGAATTCATGGAAATAGCGACGTAAAGCGCTGGGATCCAGGCCACACTGTCTCGCAATGGCGGCCAGACTTTGATCCGACATCGAAGAGGTCCGCAGGAGGCGCTTCGCCAGCAGTAAGCGCCGGCTGCGAATAAATTGCGCGATGCCGCCAAGCGGTTCAAACAGGCGATACAACCCTGAGCGCGAAATAGCAAAATCTTTGCACAGAATATCAATACTGATCGGTCTGCCGAGATGCTTTTCGATATACAGGCAAATGCGCTCAAGACGTGCACTTTGCTCAAACGGATGTTCCACCTTCTTCCCCGCCACCAGATGCAGTGTTTGCAGGAATACCGACGCCGCACCCTCGCCAGTGCTCAGTACTTCCTGTTCGGTCATCTGATCAAACACCTGCACCATCGTCGCAAAATGATTGCGCAGAATGATGTTCACCGGTGAGGCTGCCGGAATACGCTTTCCGTGTAACGAGGCAATATCGACATTAAAATGCAGGCTGTGCTTGGGCATAATAATGTACTGATAAGAACCGAGACGCGGTTTCTGCTCGCCCGGATACACATGGATTTTAATCGGCTGCGACATATCCTGGATCAGGATATCCCCCTGGCTCAGCATGAACCGCTCGCCGAAACACTGGCAGTCCATCCCCCCGATGATCACAATGAAAATGACGATATGATCGGGCATCGAAAACAGGTTGCCGTACTGGCGATTGATATCGTGCTCACTGACAGTCAGCACACCGCCAATCACGCGGCCGAAGTTGTAGCCGGTGACGCTCCAGTCAAATTCTTCCCTGTTGCGATCCGGCAGTTCAAGTTTGAAACCTGCGCTGGACATTCCGTCTTCCCATTCGTAAAAACGGGTGTCGAAATCCTGATAAATGTTCGCACTATCAACGATCTTTCGTGATGATGAATCGCTCATTTACTCACCGAGAATTAAGATAATTCCTAAAAAGATAATCCACCACGGCCTGATAAATCAATCCTCAGCAGTAATTGGTAATACTTTTTCATCATAAAAAACTATTTTTTAGTCAGCCTATAACGTTTAAAAGACTGTAAAATCAGTCAGTAAATCGCGCTATTCAACGAATAACGCTGGCAGGTTGTTCGCGATAATAATTTCAGGATCAGTTAATATCGCGAATAATAACCCGCTTTTTTCGGTTTACTCTCCTTCAAAAAAATCTACGTCAAATGATTGACTCCACTCATCCCGGGAGCGTGCGATGGTAAAAAGAAAGGTTCTGGAAGAGGGACGTCAGCTTAAAAGAATGAATGCCGAAACCCGCAGGCAGTCGCACATGCATAAGTGGTTTGCGATTGTGGCTGCTCTCGACTGTGTGCTGGTCATTTTTTATGATCAGGATATGCGCAATATCGTTTTCTCAGCGGGTGTCTGTGCGGTGTGCACCTACCTCTGGCTGAAAGGCCGTAAACAATCCCGCCGTTACCGCCGCGAATGGGATGAAAAATTTGGGACTAAAAAGCATCCCTGATACTTCATGTCAGGCTGTTCTTCTTCCGTCGTCTTAGCGTTTATAAAGAAATTCCTAAATATGATAAAAGTGTTTCTGTCCTGCACGGATCATCAGTCACAATAACAGTTCGCATACCCGCCACACTCTTTCACCGATTTGTTATCACAGTCCTGTTAAGCTAATTTCCCCAGGACCGTATCTGACGGCAGGTTATCTCCTGCTTCGGTTAGCTCTGAATTTGCAGAATAATATTCCGATGACGAACGATATCGGTATGGCATTCCGTGATGCCCAATCAGGATTCGGTCTCGCCCTTATTAATCCAGGCAGATCATGCTTTGTATCGGGCAAAATTCGCCGGTAAAAACCGCATTGAACTGAGTTGATCGTTATTCACCCGAATAATATATCGAATACCTTACTTAGGGCGTGATAACCGATTGAATTTTAAAATTTAAAAACAACGGTAATATTCTCATCCGATTGTGAGTAATAATTGCAAAAACAATCTGATGAGTTTACTGGCTAACAAACTGTGCCACATCACACTCATTTTCTGCTCGGGGTATTTAACTCATGCTTACAGATATTGCGATATGCCAGGCAGTTCTTGATGCTCTTCCCGAAGCGACAGTCCTTAAAGATAATGAGCGTAAACTGGTATTCCTTAATCAGAAAGCCAGCGAATTTTATGGACGTCCACGGGAAGAATTGATTGGTCAGGATGTTTCTTTTTTCACAGATCCTGAACAATCTGCCCGGCAGCGTGAGCGCGATATTGAAGTTCTGGAAACCGGAGAGAAAACGGTCAACGAAGAAACGCTGGTTGACCCGTCAGGTAAGCGACGCAATGTGCTGGTACGTAAATCCCGCGTCACGCTGGAGACACGGCATTTCATTCTGACCTCTATTATGGATATTTCGCTTTTGCGCAGTTCAGAAGCGCAGATCCGCTACCTTGCCCGTCATGACGTATTAACCGGCTTGCCGAACCGGACGGCACTGAGTGAAGAACTTAGCCAGATTGCCGCCCGGCGCATGTATCGCCCTGACCCCTGCGCCCTCTTCTTGTTGAATCTCAACGATTTCAATTACATCAACGACACATACGGCTATCAGGCGGGCGATGCCATTCTCTGCGAATTCGGCCAGCGTCTGCGTAATGAAGTCGGCAACAGCGGAACAGTTTCGCGCATCGGCGGCGATGAATTCTCGATTATCCTGCGCAATAATCCGACCAGTGAAATGGCCAATAATCTGGCGCTGGAAATACTGGTGATGATGCGCCAGCCGTTTACGCTGACGCGGGCTAATCCGATGATTACGATTTCATTCGGCATCGTGATGTTTGGTGCAGAGAATATTACCGCCGGCGAGATCATGCGCCGCGGGAATACGGCGCTGCTGGAAGCCAAGCAGCGCGGCAAAAATATGTTCTCGTTTTATTCTGAATTGCTCGATGCCAGCAGCGTCAGTAAACGCATTATGGTGAAAGCGCTGGCGGAATCACTGGCCAAAGAAGGTGACCTGACCTGCGTTTATCAGCCTATTTTACGCAGCCACGATGAGAAAGTCGTTTGCGTTGAAGCGCTGGCACGCTGGAACCACGGCGTGCTCGGACAAGTCTCGCCGGTACAGTTTATCGCCCTGGCCGAAGAGACCGGACTGGTTATTCAGCTCGGTGAAATTGTTCTGCGGCAGGCGTGTCGGGATATCAGGAATTTTGAACGGCTCAATCTGGCGATCAACGTTTCTGCTGTTCAACTCGGTGAACCGGATTTCGGACCGCGTATTCTGGCGGTTCTGGCAGAGGAAGATTTCCCGCCTTCACGGCTCGAACTTGAACTGACCGAAACCTCAGTGATGAACGCCAACGGGATCAGCCTCAGCCATCTCGCTAAATTACGTCAGGTCGGGGTTAAAATTTCGCTCGACGATTTTGGTACCGGTTATTCCAGCCTCAGTTTGCTAAAAGATATCTCAGTAGACAGCGTGAAAATTGACCGTTCGTTTGTGCAGTACGTCACAGAAGTGAATGATACCGCCGCGATTGTTTCTGCCGTGTCTCAGCTTGGCAATAAAATGCATCTCAACGTCATTGCAGAAGGCGTTGAAAATCAGTTGCAAAAAACTTTCTTAGTATCAGCAGGTTGCTCGCACCTCCAGGGCTATCTGTTCTCGCGCCCCGTGCCGGTAGAAGTGTTAAGCACGTTACTGAGCAATGAAATGAACATGTTATCCAGTACGTAAACCATCTATTTATAAGCACCATAGATAACTCAAAACACCTTATTAATTCATTCAATTGGCGCTCGTCCCTGTTTTACTGACATGATCCGAGGCTGATAAATCACGCCGTTTAAGGAACTACATCATGTCATCGTTTTCAGGTATCTGGGTCCCGCTGGTCACGCCTTTTCATCAGGGTGAGATCGACTTTACTGCACTGAAATCATTGTGCACCCGGCTGCTCAAACGGGGCATTGACGGCGTCGTCGTCTGTGGTACGACCGGTGAAGCCCCGATGCTCACCAAAGAAGAACAACTGCAGGTTCTGGATGCTGTGCTGGAAGTGGTACCGGGTCATCAGGTGATCATGGGGCTGTCAGGCACGCATATGCCGGTTATCCGTGAAATGCAGGATGCGATTTTACACCGTCCAGTTGCCGGTTTGCTGATCCCCGCGCCTTACTACATCCGCCCTTCTCAGGCCGCGCTGGTCGCGTGGTTTACGGAAATTGCAGATCACGCCACAGTGCCGGTGGTGCTTTACAATATTCCTTATCGTACTGGCGTACAGATGGAGCTGGACACATTCCGTCAGCTGGCAAAACATCCGCGCATTACCGCCGTAAAAGATTGCGGAGGCAGCATAGACCTGACGCTTTCACTGATTGCTGACGGCGACCTCGACGTACTGTGTGGCGAAGACGTGCAGATATTTTCAACCCTGAGCCTGGGCGGTAAAGGGGCGATTGCTGCCTCGTCGCATATTTTCACGGAAGAGTTTGTTCAACTGATTAAACAGTTCAAAGAGCAGGATATCGTTGCCGCACGTAAAACCTTCTTTGGCTTACTGCCAATGATTCGTCTGATGTTTTCTGCCCCGAATCCGGCGGCCATTAAGTTTGCGTTATCGCTGGACGGGTTGATGGATAACGAGCTGCGTTCTCCTATGCTGCCCGCGCCGGAAAACGTTGAACTGGCCGTGCGTGGCCTCCTGAACCAGCACTCGCGCTGAGAGCGTATGTTTGATCAGAATATGAGTAACCGGACGCACTGTCACAATTAAAACACTGACTTTTGCTCCCGCCAGTTCTAGGATAGAAGCAGTTTTTATATAGCCCTATCGCCACCCTGTGAAACGGTAATGTCTCGCGGGGTCCGGCGGGTTGCTCATCCAATGGAGTGTTTATGAAACTGTATTATAAACCCGGAGCCTGTTCCCTTTCCCCTCATATCATCCTGCGTGAAGCGGGTCTGGACTTCAGCATTGAGAAGGTTGATCTGGCGACCAAGAAAACAGAAACCGGTGATGACTTCCTCGCAGTGAACCCCAAGGGGCAGATCCCCACGCTGTTACTCAATGATGGCAGTATTCTGACCGAAGGCGTGGCTATCGTGCAGTATCTGGCAGACCAGAAACCAGACCGTCAGCTGATGCCGGAACAAGGCACGCTGGCCCGTTATCACGCGCTGGAATGGCTGAACTACATTGCAACTGAGCTGCATAAAGGTTTCTCGCCATTGTTTAATCCCAAAGCCCCCGAAGAGTTCAAGACATTAACCCGCGAAGCACTGAGCAAAAAATTTGCTTACGTGAATGCTTCCCTCAAAGACAATCATTTCCTGCTGGGTACGCGTTTCAGCGTGGCAGATGCTTACCTGTTTACCGTGATGGGTTGGGCGAAGGCACTGAAATTTGATCTGAGCGCACTGACGGAACTGAACGCCTACCTTGACCGCGTTGCCGCACGCCCGGCTGTTGATGCGGCTCTGTCGGCTGAAGGTCTGAAATAACCGCTTTCGTGGTGTGATCGCCAACAAAAACGCCCCGGCTGCTACAGCGCGGGGCGTTTTTCTATTCAGGAAAAAAGGTATTCAGGCAGTGATTACAGTTTTACCGCCGGGAAATGATGCTCAGGTTTGACCATTTTGTCCTGCGCTGCCACGATTTGCAGCTCGTATTCACCCATCGCATGCGTCGCCAGCATGACTTCATAAACTGCAGCGGTCACGTGCTCAAGCGCTTTATCCAGTGCTTCACCCTTGAGCAAATTCACCAGCAATAAACCGCTGGTCAGGTCACCCACGCCAACCGGCTGACGGACACCGAAATCAACCAGCGGACGGTCGATGTGCCACGCTTCACTCGCAGTAACCAGCAGCATTTCAAAGCGATCACTGTGATAGCCAGCGCGGCTCAGGTGCTTCACCAGCACAATTTTCGGGCCTTTGCTGATCAGCTCCCGCGCAGTGGCGACGGCTTCTTCAACGCTTGCCACGGCGTGACCGCTCAGCAGTTCAAGCTCCAGCAGATTCGGCGCGATAATGTCACAGTTAACCAGCGCCTGGTTGCAATGGAACTCAGCAACGCCCGGCGCCACGATACAGCCTTTTTCAGGATGTCCCATGACCGGATCGCAAAAATACCAGGCATCGGGATTCGCAGCTTTCACCCGACGAACAATCTCCAGAATACTTTGCCCTTGCTCCGGCGAACCGATATAGCCACTCAGCACCGCGTCGCAATCCTTCAGACGATCAATTTCCGCAATTCCCTGCGCAATTTCAGTCAGATGTGCTGCAGGCATCACGCAGCCGGTCCAGTGTCCGTACTGAGTGTGATTGGAAAACTGAACAGTATTTAGCGGCCAAACGTTTGCGCCCATACGACGCATAGGGAATTCCGCCGCGCTGTTACCCGCGTGTCCAAAAACTGTGTGTGACTGGATAGAAAGAATGCTTTTCATGAAGAATTTCCGATTGCAACGTCATCGGGGAGATGGCGGGATTACTGATATCAGGGAACAAAAACGGGAGACCTTGCAGCCCCCCGTCCTACCGGCCTAAAACTTATGCCCAGAGCAACAGCGTATAGTTCTTTTTACCGCGACGCAGCAAGGTATAACGGCCAAACAGACGATCACTGTCAGCGAAGCTGTATTCTGTATCGGTCTGTTTTTCGCCATTTACAGAAACCGCGTTAGAGGAAATCATGGTACGCGCCTGGCCTTTCGACGGTGCCATACCGGCGATAACCAGCGCCTGTTGCAGATCCGTATCACGAGGCACTTCAAACAGTTCCAGGCCATCCTGCGCAAGCTGGCCGAAATCGACCTCTGTCATCTCGCTCAGGGAACCGGAGAACAGGCTCTGCGTAATGCGTTTTGCGGCCGCCAGACCTTCTGCACCATGAACCATACCGGTGACTTCCTCAGCCAGAACGTACTGTGCGCGTGGCGCTTTACCGCTGGTTTTATCTTCTTCTTCCAGCGCATTGATGTCTTCAATGCTCATGAAGGTGAAGAATTTCAGAAAGCGGTAAACGTCAGCATCCGCCGTGTTGATCCAGAACTGGTAGAATTTGTACGGGCTGGTTTTCTTCGGATCCAGCCAGACTGCGCCACCTTCAGTTTTACCAAATTTAGTGCCGTCAGATTTGGTGATCAACGGAACGGTCAGGCCAAACACCTGTTTCTGATGCAGACGACGGGTCAGATCGATACCTGACGTAATGTTACCCCATTGGTCCGAACCGCCGATTTGCAGCTCAACTTTGTGCAGATCGTAGAGGGAGGCAAAATCGTAACCCTGCAACAGGTTGTAAGAGAATTCAGTGAAGGAGATACCACTGTCATCACGGTTCAGACGCTGTTTCACCGCTTCTTTATTGATCATCTGGTTAACAGAGAAGTGCTTACCGATATCACGCAGGAAAGTCAGCACGTTCATGCTGCCGAACCAGTCATAGTTATTGGCGGTGATAGCGCTGTTTTCGCCACAGCTGAAATCCAGGAACGGCGAAACCTGCTGGCGGATTTTCTCAACCCATTCATTCACGGTTTCATTGGTGTTCAGCTTGCGCTCCGTGGCTTTAAAGCTCGGGTCGCCGATCAGACCGGTTGCGCCACCCACCAGAGCCACTGGCTTGTGCCCGTTCAACTGAAAGCGTTTCAGGCAAAGCAAAGGCACCAGATGTCCCAAATGCAAGCTGTCTGCGGTAGGATCGAAACCGCAATAGAGTGCAATTGGCCCTTGCGCCAGTCGCTCTGCTAACGCTTCTTCATCCGTCACCTGGGCAATGAGGCCCCGCTCTTGCAATTGTTTAATCAGGTTGCTGCTCGCCATCAAAGACTCCGTTTGTTTGTACTCAGAAATATGTACTGAATGTGTGCAGATTCATGTCTGACATCATGCCGTGCATGTGCCTTTTCTCTCACCTTTACGGGGAACGACATAGAATAAAGCGCCCGTCGTCCGAGCGCTAGGAAATCGCGTATTTTTTCGTGGTCAGGGTGCGAGGCGGTCTATTTTCCAGCCAGTTTGAGGCTCTGCTTCGTCACGCTGGTAAATGAACCGATCGTGCAGACGATGTTCACCGCCCTGCCAGAACTCCATCGAATCCACTTTGACGCGGAAACCGCCCCAGAAACTTGGCAGCGGCACTTCGCCATTGCTGAATTTCTGTTTCAGTTCGAGGAATTTGCTTTCGAGCACGCCGCGTGCCGAAATTCGGCTGGACTGCTGCGAAACCCATGCGCCGATCTGGCTATCTTTCGGGCGGCTGGTGAAGTATTTCATGACTTCCAGCGTAGAGAGACGTTCTGCCTGGCCGAGCACAATCACCTGCCGGTCCAGCATATGCCACGGAAACAACAGGCTGATACGTGAGTTGTTTGCCAGTTGCTGCGCCTTGCGACTCCCCAGATTGGTGTAAAACACCAGCCCCTTTTCGTCGTAGTGCTTAAGCAGCACAATGCGCTGGAAAGGCTGTCCGCGCTCATCAACCGTCGCCACCACCATCGCCGTCGGGTCAGCCAGACGGGCGTCACAGGCCTGTTTCAGCCAGTGTTCAAACAAAGGCAGCGGCTCAGGGGTTAAATCAGCACGACGCAGCCCGCCACGGGTGTATTCGCGGCGCGAGTCCGCAATATCAAACTCTTTGTTATCAGACATATGGATTAAGTTGCGTATCTAAGGAAGGTAAGCGCATTGTGCACCCGCCGCGTCAGGATCTCAATGTTCCTGACGCGGCGCGGAGTAAACGCAGCCAGCGCATCTGCAACTCGAAGTATGAAGGGGGTTATTTTTGGACGCAGTCGTCGATAATGACGTTCTCACCACGCTGCACAAAGGCCTGATTACCTTTAGACCAGAACGTGTAATGGCCATCGCTGTATTGGGTGCCAGAAGCGGACTCAATCTGTTTCAGTTTCAGCTGTTCACCATCGAGAACCATACTGACCTGCTGCGCCGGTTTATCCAGCGTAACCGTCAGCGGTAAGGTACCGCACTGGTAGTGTAATTCTTCTGTCGGACTTTCGGTCTGGTGGCTGAACTGGCTGCATCCTGCCAGTGTGAACCCTGCTAACGTAGCGATAATCGCCTTTTTCATTCGGTGCTCCCTGATGGTCTTCAATTATCCCTTTTATGTACCACGCCCGCAGGCGCAGCACATTGAGATAAAACCGAGAACGCATCAGGAACGGGTTGAAACAACCGGGTAAATTGCGCCGAGCAGAGTTTCACGACTTGCACCGGTAACCGACGGCAAATTGCCCGGCTGACCGGATAACGTGCGGAATGCCAGCCAGGCAAACGCCAGTGCTTCCATGTCATCACCGCTGATACCGCAGGCATCCGTGGTGCAAACTTCCGTGCCCGGCAACATGGCTGAGAGTCGCGCCATCAGTAACGGATTGCGCGCCCCGCCGCCACACACCATCAGCCGGTCGCATCCGCCAGCCAGTTGCACTTGCTCGGCGATGCTTACCGCGGTCAGTTCAGCCAGCGTCGCCTGCACATCCGGCGGGGAGATTTCAGGAGCACGCGCCAGTTGCTTTTCCAGCCACGCCATATTGAAATATTCACGCCCGGTACTTTTCGGTGCAGGTTCGGCAAAGTAAGGATCAGACAGCATCTGCTGGAGCAAACGTAAGTTCACCCGCCCCTGATTTGCCCATTCAGCCCCTTTATCATATGGCTGTGCCAGATGACGCCAGACCCACGCATCCATCAGCATATTTCCCGGACCGGTATCGTAACCACGCACCGGCTGGCCCGGCAGCAGCATTGAAAGATTCGCGATGCCGCCAATATTGAGGATCATACGGCGCTCGGCCGGATCAGCCAGCAATGCCTGATGGAAAGCAGGCACCAGCGGCGCGCCCTGCCCGCCCCATGCCATGTCCCGGCGACGAAAATCGCCCACGGTGGTAATGCCGGTCATGGCCGCAATGCGGTTGTTATCACCCAGTTGCATAGAAAATGTCGTGTCACCTTTCGGCTGATGCCAGACAGTTTGCCCGTGGCAGCCAATGGCGGTCACTTCGTCAGGGGAGATATTGGCATTTTTCAACAAACCTAATACGGCCTCACCGAACAAAATACCCAGCTGAGTATCAAGCGTCCCGACCTGTTCAAGCGTCACCTGCTGGCCCTGACACATCCCGAGGATCGCATTTTTCAAAGCCAGAGGAATAGGATGTGAATAGCTGGCTTGCTGCGCGACCATGTGCTCATCAATGGCGGCCAGTACGACATCAACACCGTCGAGACTGGTGCCGGACATCACACCGATATAGCGACCTGACTTCATAGATAACATCCTTAACTCTCCAGGAAACTCGTCAGAAAAAGTAATCACCACAGAGTAATCGGTATTTGAAGGGCAACGCCATGAGTTACTGATTTTTTATTACATGGTGTGATGACTTCGTGTTTTTCTTGTTACGTTTTTTATTCCTGAAAATAGCCGTGTTGTAAAAACCACCAATAACAACATCGGATACCCGTATTTTTGATTGCGCACTTTGCTGTCTAAAACGTAAACCTGCGTTTATTATTAGTTGAGCACGCCTTCTGTATACTAGGTGGAAGTGAAACAAGTATGTTATATGACACCTTCGACACTGATGTTGAACTTGTGCACTGTTTTTTCTCTGTTGGTGCCGCTACTCTCAAACGTATGCAGCAGCATAATAAAGGAGCTATTTATGATTAAGCGTTTACTCGTCGTCGCCCTTGCCGGTGTTTCCCTTGCTGGCTGCGTCAGCGATAACTCTCTGTCTGGCGATGTTTACTCCGCATCCCAGGCGAAGCAAATTCAGCAAGTGACCTACGGCACCATCGTGTCTACCCGTGCAGTACAAATCCAGGGCGGAGATGATGCAAACATCGTCGGCGCACTTGGTGGTGCGGTATTGGGTGGTTTCCTGGGGAATACCGTCGGTGGGGGTACCGGACGTAGTCTGGCAACCGCTGCAGGTGCAGTCGCAGGTGGCGTTGCAGGTCAGGGTGTGCAAAGTTCACTTAACCGTTCAAACGGCGTAGAACTGCAAATTCGTCGTGATGACGGTACAACCATTCAGGTGGTTCAGAAAGTCGGAGCAACCAAATTCAGCGTCGGCCAGCGTGTGAGCATGGCCAGCAGCGGCAGCACAATTACTGTGTCCCCTGGCGCCTGATTTTCCCGGTCTCAACGCAAAAAACCGAAGCCAGTGGCTTCGGTTTTTTTTTATGGGTAATTCTTTTCTGTCGGATCAAAAGCAACGCTGTGTGACGTAATAAAAGTCGATTTTTATGATTTGCTTTGCAGGGAAGCAATATTTTTTTCCAGCCGGGACAACATCCCGCCCAGTTGTTCGATTTCAGAAGAAGACATGCCGGACAAAATTTCTTTACGCGTGCAATCAATAACTGATTCCATTTCATTAATGATCGGCGCGGCTTCTTCAGTCAGCTTGATGCGCTTAGCACGGCGATCGCTCGCACAAGTCTGACGGGTGATCAGCTTCTTTTCTTCCAGTTGATCAAGCGTACGAACCAGAGACGGTTGCTCAATCCCGATGGCTTTCGCCAGCTGAATCTGAGACTGCTCCGGAGGTAACATATTGATATTATGAAGTGTTACCCAATGTGTTTGCGTGAGTTCCAACGGTTTTAACCGATCGTCAATCAACGCACGCCAGGCACGAACTAATCGTGCTAGATCTGACCCCAGATTCGATTCCAATTATCCCCTCCTTATAATTAGCATGCTAAGATAACTCCCCAGAGTTTAGCTTAGTTTTAGGAACATTAATCGAGAAATTACAATTCTATATATAATAGTAGGTACGATTGCATCCGGAAGCAGAGTCTCTGCTTCCAAAGTTAAGCTTGTTTATAACACAATCACTGGCAGAGATTAATATTGTGAATGCGCAAATGTTTCACTCAGGCTTCCCGCTACCGGATCTGGTCCTGGGTGCCTCACTTTATTTCCCCCCGATGTTCAAAGCATTTTTACTGGGATTCGTATTCTGGCTTTTGATACACCGCGTGCTGCGTGATTGGATTTATTCCGGTGAAGTCTGGCATCCCACCCTGATGGATTTATCTCTTTTTGTGATCTCTATTTGTGCCGCACTGATGCTTATGGTGAACCTCTGAAATGAAATTTAAGACACTCAAATATTTTTCTACCGTGCTGGTTTTCGCGGTCGCAATTTGTGCAGGCTGGTGGATGTGGAATTATTATATGCAATCGCCCTGGACCCGGGACGGCAAAGTGCGCGCCGAGATTGTCAATATCACGCCGGAAGTTTCGGGGCGCATTATTGAAATAAATATCCATGATAACCAGTTTGTTAAAAGCGGCGACCCGCTTTTCAGTCTGGATCCGGTGCCTTTTAAAATCGCTGTTGATAATGCCGAAGCTGCGGTAGCGAAAGCCGCGGCTGATTTAGCCAAAGCCAGTCACGAAGCCCGGCGCCGCAGAGGGCTGGGTACCAATGTTATTTCCGCCGAATCCCTTGATGAATCCAATATCAGCGCCAAAGCCATGCAGGCGGCCTATCAGGCGGCACAGGCATCATTAGAACAGGCCAAATGGAATCTGAGTAAAACCACAATTGTTGCGCCGACTGATGGTTATATCACCAATCTGCAAACCCGCCGTGGAAACTATGCCACGTCCGGGACACCGCTGGTCGGGCTGGTGGATATTCATTCTTTCTACATTCTGGGATATTTCGAAGAAACCAAACTCAAAAATATTCGCGAAGGCAACATGGCGGATATCACACTATTTAACGGCAATATTCCGTTGCAGGGTCGGGTCGAAAGTATTGGCCGGGCTATTTATGACCAGAGCCTCGATGCCCCGGAAGATTTGCTGATGAATGTGAAACCCAATGTGCCGTGGGTACGTCTGGCCCAGCGCGTGCCGGTGCGTATTCAGCTTGAGAATGTGCCGGAACACGTGGTGCTGGTTGCCGGAACCACCTGCACAATCGCAATCCGTAATTAAGGCCGCGCAGTGAATCTTTCCTGGCTCGAATGGAAAAATACTCCGTGGGGAAAAGCCACGTGGGGTCAATGGCGCTATGCCCTGCGCAATTCCATCGCGATGATACTTGCGCTTTATATCGCTTTTGAATTTCAGATGGACGAGCCTTACTGGGCCCTGACCTCGGCAGCGGTGGTGAGTTTCCCCACCGTCGGTGGCGTTATCAGTAAAAGTATCGGGCGAATCATTGGCAGCCTGCTGGGTGCCGTGGGCGCGGTGTTTATTGCCGGACATTGTCTGAATGAGCCCTGGCTCTTCACTTTTGCCATTGCCGCATGGCTGGGGATTTGTACCTACGTCTCCAACCATTATCAGAACAACGTCTCTTATGCGTTTGCCCTGGCAGGTTACACGGCGGCAATCATTGCGTTCTCCACCGTAGACGTCAGCGATGCGACACAGATTTTTGATATCGCACAGGCGCGTGTCGGCGAAGTCATCACCGGTATTTTGTGCGGTGGTTTTATGATGATGGTGCTGCCCAGTACGTCCGACGGTGATGCCCTGCTCACCTCGCTGCGCAAAATGCATACCCGGTTGCTGGAACATGCGCAATTGTTGTGGCGTACGGAAATTTCAGATCAGATCAGAACGTCGCACGAAGGATTGATCGGCCAGATCCTGACCATGAATCTTCTGCGTATCCAGGCATTCTGGAGCCATTACCGCCTGCGTCGCCAAAATAATGTCGTTAATTATTTACTGCATCAGCAATTACGCATGACCAGCTACATTTCCAGCCTGCGCAGGATGCTGCTGAACTGGCCCCATCCCCCGGAAAATTTACAAGAGGTACTGGTCGTTTTGCTTGGTGAACTGCGTAAGCCGGACACGGATAAATTCAAGCTGTCCAGAATTCTGCTGCATATTCAGCCACAGGATACGTCTGATTTCCGCCATCAGGCTTTCTGGCACCGTTTACGCGATTTTTGCTGGCTATATCTTCGCAGTGAACGCTGGTTGCAACGGGTGGAAAATGCCAACGCAGCCAAAGCCGACACTCTCCAGCCACCGAAAATCAGCCATCTTGCCCAGCACACCGATACCCTTGAGGCCGCTTACAACGGGCTGCGGACATTTTTGTGTATTGTGATCGGTTGCGCCTTCTGGATGACGACGCAGTGGGATTCAGGTGCCGGTGCTGTGGCGCTGACGGCTGTCAGTTGCGTGCTTTATTCTTCCACGGCCTCGCCGATCAGCAGTATCACGCTGTTAATAAAATCATTGGGGTTACTGTTTGTCGGCTGTTTCCTGCTGAAATTTGGGCTGATGGTCCAAATCGACAATTTCTGGGTGTTCTGCGCTTTCTTCCTGCCGATGTTAGTAACGATGCAGATGATGAAACTACAATACAAACGTTACGCCGGTTTATGGGGGCAAATGATTGTGTTTATGGGATCTTTTTTAGCCGTCACGAATCCGCCGGATTACGACTATCAGTCTTTTATGAATGACGGCGTAGCGAAAATTGCCGGTGTGATGTTGGCCGGAATTGCCTTTCAGGTGTTAAGGCCCAGCTCTGATAAGCGCAAAAGCCGTCGCATTATCCGCGCCCTGCGTCGTGATTTTATGGATCAGCTTAGCCGTAACCCCTCGCTGAGCCATTTCCAGTTTGAATCCCTGATTTATCACCGGATGAATCAGCTCAATCAAAGTAAAGATCACCTCTCACGAACCTGGTTATTACGCTGGGGTGTGGTGCTGCTTAATTGCAGCCATATTGTCTGGCAGTTACGCGAATGGGAAACCCGCTCGGATCCGCTGTCTGCGGTGCGGGATGTGTGTATTCATTGTCTGAAAGGGGTAATGACGGAGCGCGGCGTCAGCCATGAAAATCTGGACGCCACGTTGATTGAGTTAATGCGGATGAGCAATTCACTGGCTCACCATCCCGAACCTGCGGCGCGTGAACTGGCAGGGGTGATCTGGCGTTTATACTGCTCGCTGTCACAATTGCAGCAGGCCATCTCAACAGAAGATGGCCCGGCGGATCCCGCGGTCAGCGCCACAAAACCCGCGTGAAAACATTAAGGTACATCAAATCCTAATGCGGCTTTACGAATGCGGAACCATTGCTGACGGGTCATTTCCAGAGACAATGACTTCAGCGCTGACTGCACGCGCCCGATTTTGCCCGAGCCGATAATCGGCAACGGCTCAGACGGCAGCCGCATGACCCAGGCGTAGACCACCTGTTCAATAGTGTCTGCGCCAATTTCATTCGCCACAGTCTGAAGTTCATCACGCAGCGGCTGGAATTCTGTATCGCTGAACAGACGACCGCCCCCCAGACAGGACCACGCCATCGGTTTGATACGCAGTTGCTGGCAAAGATCCAACGTGCCGTCAAGAATGGCGGGCTGATGAATGGGGGAAATTTCTAGCTGATTGGTCACCAGCGAAAACGGCAGACGCGATTGCAACAAGCTGAACTGTGCCGGGGTGAAGTTGGACACACCGAAATGTTTTACTTTGCCGCTTTTATGCAACCGCGTGAACGCCTCAGCGACTTCATCGGCATCCATCAGCGGATCCGGGCGGTGGATCAGCAATAAATCCAGATAATCGGTACGCAGATTGCGCAGTGATTGCTCCGCACGGTCCACAATGTACTGCGTATCCGTAATGTAATGACCGATTTTGTTGTCGGGATCTGCCGTGGTGGCGATGCCGCATTTACTGACCAGTTGCATTTTTTCGCGCAAAGAGGGGTTAAGACGCAACGCCTCACCAAATGCCGCTTCGCACTGATAGCCGCCATAAATATCTGCATGATCGACTGTCGTAATGCCCATTTCAATGTGCTGTTCCATGAACGCCAGAACCTGTTGCGGCGTCATGTTCCATTCCATCAGCCGCCAGTAACCACAAATCAGCGTTGAAAATACCGGCCCTTGCGGAGAAATCGGGGTGTATGCTTCCATTGTGAATCCCTTATATTTTCGATTTTCGACCCACAGAATACACAACGCCCGTGGTGCTGTATTGATGCGACGCGCAAGAATTGTCAGGAAGCGGACCGCCGTCACGATGGCGATAAATGACAGGTGAAATCAGAACAACTCCGGTTGCTGCGGCAAGGGTTCGTCCGGCTGTTTTCCTGCACGTTGCTGACGCTGCAGGCGTTGCTGACATAACCGCAGCACATGGCGTTTTTCTGTGTCAGTCATTTTTATCCAGCCGAAACGCTCCTCGCGGCTGCGCAGGCAGCCACGGCAATAACCGCGTTCATCAGCCTGACAAATGCCACGGCATGGACTGGGGATGTCAAAAAATTCGAGCTGCTGAGCCACACACCCTCCGCAAATAACGGTGAACATTTATTCAAGACGCTTTCCTGCTATCCCGCAAGGTAATTTACGTCTTATGTTTCATTCTTCAAATATCTGCAACACAGACCTGCTACCGTCCGTTTAGCCGTTTTCACCTGTCGGAAAATGGCCCTACTGTTTCGCAAGCCCTCACCAAGAAAACAGAGGTTTGCCCTCACCTCAGCCGGCACCCGCCGGCTCTTTTTCAATCTTTTTTGCCCTTAAAGTATGGATGCAAACCTGAAATCAGGATGCGTTTGGTGAAAAAGCACCGTGCGCGTAGTCACAAACAGGTCAGATGCGATAGAAAGGTGGCATTAAGAAAGGGTCGGGTGACGTGAAAGTTATCCATGAACGTCTTACCGATCAGTCCATTAACGTCGGAGTTATTGAAATGACCAAGCTTTTCACCCCCATTGTTGTCGGTAAAAACACGTTGTCTAACCGTGTCTTTATGGCACCGCTTACCCGTCTGCGCAGCATCGAACCGGGTGACATCCCTACACCGCTCATGGGCGAATATTACGCACAGCGTCACAGTTCTGGCCTGATCATTACTGAAGCCACTCAGGTTTCATTCCAGGCGAAAGGGTATGCCGGCGCACCTGGCCTGCATACGCCGGAACAAGTCGCTGCATGGAAAAAAATCGTGGACGGCGTACATCAGAAAGACGGACGCATTGCGGTTCAGCTGTGGCACACCGGACGTATCTCGCATAACAGCGTTCAGCCTGACAACCAGACACCGGTCGCGCCTTCGGCCGTCAACCCGAACACGCGGACCAGCTTGCGTGATGAGCAAGGTCACGCCATTCGTGTCGATTGCCCGACACCGCGTGCCTTAGCGCTCAGCGAAATTCCGGGGATCGTGAATGATTTCCGTCATGCTGCCGCCTGCTCCGCCGAAGCTGGTTTCGATTACATCGAACTGCATGCCGCGCACGGCTATCTGCTGCATCAGTTTATGTCTCCGGCGTCCAACCTGCGTGAAGATGAATACGGCGGCAGCATTGAAAACCGTACCCGTCTGACGCTGGAAGTGGTTGATGCTGCCATCGGGGCTATTGGCGCTGAACGTGTGGGCATCCGCATTTCGCCAATGGGTCCCTTCAACGGGCTGGATAACGGCGAAGATCAGGAACAGGCGGCTATCTACCTGCTCGATGAACTGAACAAGCGCAAACTCGCTTACCTGCATATCTCCGAACCGGACTGGGCTGGCGGCAAACCTTACTCCACGGAATTCCGGGCAGTGATCCGTGCGCATTATCAGGGTGTGATTGTGGGGGCGGGTGCTTACACCGCAGAAAAAGGCGAAGAACTGATCGAAAAAGGTTATATCGATGCCGTGGCATTTGGCCGCAGCTATATCGCTAACCCTGATCTGGTTGAGCGCCTGAAATCTCATGCGCCTCTCAACGAACCCAAACCGGAAACTTTCTACGGCGGCGGTGCGCAAGGCTATACCGATTATCCGACACTGTAATAATTAAAAAAGAGTGATTCACTCCTTGCAGCAGAAGAGGCCCTCCTTCTGCTGTTTTTTTTGGTCAGTCATTCAACAAGCCGTCGCCGTAATACAGACAAAACGGCGGCTATCAGTTAGGCTTGACCCGTTAACTCTCATCCTGCAAATAAAGAGGAACCTATGCGTTTACTCCACACCATGCTTCGCGTTGGCGATCTGCAACGTGCTATCAGCTTCTATACCGATGTTTTAGGTATGCGTTTGCTGCGTACCAGCGAAAACACTGAATATAAATACTCTCTGGCTTTCGTCGGTTATACCGAAGAAAGTGAAGGTGCAGTGATCGAGCTGACCTATAACTGGGGCGTCGACAGCTACGACATCGGCACGGCTTACGGTCATATCGCATTGGGCGTTGATAACGTCGCGCAAACCTGTGATGACATCCGTAATGCAGGGGGGAAAGTGACCCGTGAAGCCGGCCCGGTCAAAGGCGGATCTACCATTATCGCGTTTGTAGAAGATCCGGACGGCTATAAAATCGAGCTGATCGAATCCAAACACGCAGGTCAGGGGCTGGGGAATTAATCTTCCCCGAACACTGACAGGGGCGCAATCGCGCCCTTTTTTATTGACCCATTTTTGCCACAACCCTGCAAGTGGCGGCAAAATTTGCCATAATGCGTGCTGAATTCGATGAAGATAAGAAACTAATGGCCGAGAATAGTGACATTAACGCCCTGAGAGGCCGTTTTCGTGGTTTTTATCCCGTGGTTATCGACGTAGAAACCGCCGGATTTAATGCCAAAACCGATGCGCTGCTGGAAATTGCAGCCATCACCCTGAAGATGGATGAGGACGGCTGGCTGCAAAGCGATGAGACCGTGCATTTCCACGTCGAGCCCTTTGAAGGCGCGATACTGGTGCCGGAAGCCCTGGCGTTTAACGGTATCGATCCGACCAATCCGTTACGCGGTGCAGTCAGTGAATATGAAGCCCTGCATGAGATTTTCAAAGTCATCCGTAAAGGGATGAAAGAGCAAAACTGTAACCGCGCGATCATCGTGGCGCACAACGCCAATTTTGATCACAGCTTCCTGATGGCAGCGGCTGAACGTGCCGGACTGAAACGTAATCCGTTCCACCCTTTTGCCACGTTTGATACCGCCGCATTAAGCGGGCTGGTGCTTGGGCAAACGGTGCTGGCAAAAGCCTGTATCAGCGCGGGCATCGTCTTTGACAGCAGCCAGGCACATTCTGCGTTGTATGACACCGAGCGCACAGCCGAGTTGTTCTGCGAGCTGGTCAACCGCTGGAAACGCTTAGGCGGCTGGCCTCTGGCGCTTTCAGACGAAGAAGTCGAAGACGAAACAGCATCGGAAGAAAATCAGCAATAACAACTTTTGCACCGAACTGAAGACAAAAAAAGAGCGACATCATGTCGCTCTTTTTACTTTCCGGCCGAAAAACCGTTAGTCTTCTGTCGTATTACTCTCTTCAGAAGATTTGTATTTCTCAGCGGTTTCTTTGATCAACTGCTGCAGTTCGCCGCGCTGGAACATCTCAACCACGATGTCGCAGCCGCCAACCAGTTCACCGTCAACCCACAGTTGCGGGAACGTTGGCCAGTTAGCAAATTTTGGCATCTCAGCACGGATGTCCGGGTTCTGCAGGATATCCACGTAAGCGAAACGCTCGCCACAGGCTGAAAGCGCCTGAACAGCCTGAGCGGAGAAACCGCAGCTTGGCAGTTTTGGCGAACCTTTCATGTACAGCAGAATCGGGTTTTCAGAAACTTGCTTCTGAATTTTTTCAATTGTTGGAGTGGTCATTTCTTGCTTCCTCAAGCCGGTACAGGCTGTCACGATCATTACTCTTCACGCGCAGCATAAAGAGACGGTGCGCAATCACAATACCTTCTATTGTAACGATGGCAGCCATCAGATAAAAACGCCATTTTTTGTGGGGTCTTTCTCAATACTGGCATTTTATTTAACAATCTTTAATGTGTGCGCTCAGGCTCACATCTTTAAACATTCATTGAGAATAACATTTTTGACGTTCACCGATAACGCCAGATTTGCAAAATTCCATTCTTTAACTCAAATATTAACACCATGAAAAGTGGTTATTTTTTTGACTAAAAATGGCGGTTATTTCGACATAAAAAAAGCCATTAACTTTTTCTCACAATATGATCTAGAATCGAGTCAATTCGTGCTTTTTTGTCAGGTTCTTTTAGGCAATACTCTGACATCCCTGATGTTTAACCTACCACTCATGGTAACGAAGCTATGCGCTTACTGTTCACGCTTTTTGTGCTGCTCTTTACCCAGCTATTTCTGAATATGGCACATGCATCGCCGCAGACACGTGTTTCTGCCGATCAGCGTAAAAGCCATGTTAATCAGGCTGCACCTGAAGAACGGCGAAAGCGAAAAACGGTGGCCGCGAAAACCAGTAAAAAAACTAAAATCGCGCCAGTGACAGAACAAAAAATTCAGGACAAGAATTCGAAGAAGAAAGTTAAAAGCACCGAACTGGCTAAACGAAAGACCACGACGGAGAAAAGTGTCAAAACGACCCGGGCCGAAAGTAAAAAAGAAAAGACACTGAAGACCACGCGGGCCGAAAGCAAAACAGAGAAACACGTCAAAACCCGTTCACTCGCGAAAAACAGCACAGAAAGGGTCAGTAAAAAAGAAGCGTATGGCCGGCACCGTAAAGGTAAAAAGCCTGAAGAAGACAGCAAACCGATTACGCTAAGTGCAACGCATAAAAAACGCTATCAGCATGCCCAGCAAACGGCGATGACCAAACTGATGCATCAGGTAGGAAAACCGTATCGCTGGGGCGGAACCTCGCCGAATACCGGTTTTGATTGCAGCGGCTTAGTCTATTACGCCTACAAAGATTTGATCCGTATTAAGATGCCACGCACAGCGAATGAAATGTATCACCTGCGCGATGCGGCTCCGGTTAAACGCGGCGAACTTGAAAGCGGTGATCTGGTGTTCTTCAGAATCAATAACCGCGGCGCAGCAGACCATGTTGGTGTTTACGTGGGGAACGGCAAGTTTATTCAGTCTCCAAGAACGGGCGAAGACATTAAAATCACCTCTCTCGGCGACGATTACTGGCAAGATCATTATGTGGGTGCACGCCGGGTAATGACGCCGAAAACGATCCGATAATAAACAATTCGTTAAGTCTGAAGTTTCGCTAATCAGCCATTGAATAGCATTTAACGAAGAGTTTCTGCAGGGAAGAGTATCGGCGGTAACGGCCACTGCGTAAAATTGAAAAGGGCGATTCCTGTAACAGGAATCGCCCTTTTTTATCGCGGTTCACTTACTGAATCAGTTCATCACCGCAGTGAAGCTGAAAGCGATAATCATAAGCAAAGCGCATACCGTGGTGATCAACGATAATTTCAGGTTGCTGTCCATCAAACCCCCTTTCGGATCAAATTGTGGCATTTTTTAAGCCACACTAATTGTGTGCCAACGCATTTTCGCATAATTAACATTTAAAATCTTGTGCTGAATGACAATGTATCCCTGAGAATTTTACTTCCACTTTCCTGCATTATAAGAGAAAATTGTCGGTTAACACGCCTGTGTGCCGGTTGATTTCACCCGAGAGTATTTCACGCCTCATTCTGAAGAATCCACCCAACGATTTCACTGCCCTTTTAGAAGCCAGCAGTGAGATCCACGCAAGCAAACGATTAACATAATGCTAACGTGCTGAAACACGTGAGTTCAGGAGTCATTGTTTACATGGCAACGATTAAAGATGTCGCAAAGCGCGCTGGCGTTTCCACTACAACCGTGTCGCACGTCATCAATAAAACACGTTTCGTCGCCGAAGAAACCAAAGAAGCGGTTCTCCTTGCAATCAAAGAGTT
Organism: Rahnella sp. WP5; assembly: GCF_000745615.1. NCBI lineage: Bacteria > Pseudomonadati > Pseudomonadota > Gammaproteobacteria > Enterobacterales > Yersiniaceae > Rahnella > Rahnella sp. WP5. The sequence continues at coordinate 24,949 of NZ_JQJR01000014.1, forward strand.
ACATTACTCGCCGAGTGCTGTAGCCCGCAGTCTGAAGGTCAATAACACCAAAACGATCGGTCTGCTTGCCACCTCCAGCGAAGCGCCCTATTTTGCCGAAGTGATTGAAGCCGTAGAAAACAGCTGCTTCTCCAAAGGCTATACGCTGATTTTGTGTAACTCGCATAATAATCTGGAAAAACAACAAGCCTACCTGCAAATGCTGGCGCAAAAACGCGTCGATGGCTTGCTGGTGATGTGCGCGGAATATCCTGATGAGTTGCTCAATATGCTCGAGGAGCACCGTTCGATCCCAATGGTGGTCATGGACTGGGGCGAAGCGCGTAAGAACTTCACCGACAGCATTATTGATAATGCTTTCGAAGGGGGTTACATGGCCGGGCGTTATCTGATTGAACGCGGTCATCGTGATATTGGGGTGATCCCGGGCCAACTGGCACGTAATACCGGCGGTGGCCGCTTCCAGGGTTTTGTGAAAGCACTGACTGAAGCCAATATTCCGCTGCGTGACGAATGGGTAGTTCAGGGCGATTTCGAGCCAGAATCGGGCTATCAGGCGATGCATAAAATTCTGATGCAGAAGCACCGCCCGACTGCCGTATTCTGTGGTGGCGATGTGATGGCAATGGGCGCAATCTGTGCCGCAGACGAACTGGGCCTGCGCGTTCCTCAGGATATTTCCGTGATCGGTTACGACAATGTGCGTAACGCCCGCTACTTCTCCCCCGCGCTGACAACCGTGCATCAGCCGAAAGAACGTCTGGGTGAAATGGCCTTTACCATGTTGCTGGACAGAATTGTCAGTAAGCGTGAAGAGTCTCAGACCATTGAGGTGCATCCGAAACTGGTCGAACGCCGTTCCGTAGCCGATGGTCCGTACCGCGATTACCGCCGTTAACAGATATCGAACGCCTGCAGATGCAGGCGTTTTTTTTCTAATCGCGCAGCCATTCCTGATTCATGGTTTCTGTATCGCCCATATATTCCAGCAACCAGGCCAGCGAGGGTGACGGATTGCTTTGATCCCATGTCAGGCAACACGGGCTGTCGGGAAACGTATTTTCCAGCGTCAGCACCTGCAACTTTTTCTGTTCTATCCACGGCGTGACGCGATGAACCGGCATCATACCCACGCATAAGCCCTCGGTCAGGCATTCCAGCGCGCAGGTCCAGTCTGGCACGACCAGCCGCCGCTGGTTATCCAGCGTCCATGTATCCCGCTTAGGCAATGTCCGGGAGGTGTCTTCCAGACAGAGTGCAGGATAAGGCCGCAACTCATCATCATTCAGCGCGCCGGATAACTGCGCAAGCGGATGTTGCGGGCTGACGACGCAATGCCAGTCCATAAATCCCATGTCACGAAAACTGAAGCCCCCGCCAACCGGTATCGCGCGTGTAGCACCGATCGCCACGTCTGCCCGCCCGTCAACCAGCGCATCCCAGACACCATTAAACACTTCTGAGTGAATAATGAGTTCGGTGTCCGCAAAATGGCGGTAGAAATCGAGCACCAGACGCCGTGTCCGTGCGGGTTTTACAATCCGGTCAACCGCCACACGTAATTCGCCGCGCCAGCCGTTCGCCACCTGCTGACACTGCCGGCGCGTGGCTATCATTTTTTTTGTCAGAATCCGCGCTTCATCGACAAAAACCTTTCCCGCAGGCGTCAGTACCACGTCACGATGGCGACGTTCAAACAACGGCACGGCCAGCCACTGCTCAAGCTGACGGACGGTATAGCTGATAGCAGAAGGCACGCGGTGCAAATCTTGCGCTGCCGCACTAAAACTACCCGTTCTTGCCACGGCATCTACCACTTCAAGGGCGTATTCTGACCACATAATTCAGCCTTCAATATTTTTGATAGCAGAGTGCAAATATTAGCGTTTCACAAGCCTGTTATCAAAGCGTTAAACTCCGCCTCCGGTATGTAATCTGCATCACATCATCTGCAATAAATAAATTAACGAGACGATAATGAAACCCTCCTTTGGATTTATGCTCTATCTCGCGGGACTGAGCATGCTGGGCTTTTTAGCCACTGATATGTATCTGCCTGCGTTCAGCGCCATGCAAACCAGTCTGATGACCAGCCCCGGGATGATCAGCGCAAGTCTGAGCATTTTTCTCGGCGGATTTGCTCTCGGTCAGTTGTTATGGGGGCCGTTGTCAGACAGGATCGGCCGTAAACCGGTATTGCTTCTTGGTCTGACACTGTTTGCGGTCGGTTGTCTGGGCGTTATCTGGGTTGAGAATGTACGCGCCCTTCTGGCCCTGCGCTTCTTACAGGCGATGGGCGTTTGTGCCGCCGCAGTCACCTGGCAGGCAATCGTTGTTGACCGTTTCTCTGCCGATGTGGCAAAAAAAACCTTCGCCAGCATTATGCCGTTAGTGGCTCTTTCTCCGGCACTGGCACCATTACTTGGTGCGTGGGTACTCAATCATTTTGACTGGGAAGCCATTTTTGCTCTGCTGACCGCAGTCGCCGTCGTCCTGGTGCTGACGACGCTGACTCTGCGTGAGAATAAACCTGCAAAACAAGCGAAGGCTGATAAAACAGGGTTTGCGACGTTACTGAAATCGCCTGTTTACAGCGGGAATGTCATGATTTATGCCGCCTGTTCAGCCGGATTCTTTGCGTGGTTAACGGGTTCACCGTTTATCCTGAGCGACATGGGTTATTCACCCGGTGCCATCGGGCTGAGCTATGTCCCGCAGACTATTGCTTTCCTGCTTGGTGGTTTTGGTTGCCGTGTTGTGATCAGCAAGCTGGACGGTAATAAAATTCTGCCATGGTTACTGGCGGGTTACGGCGTCAGTATGGTGACTTTGTTCTGTGTTGCCATGTTCACGGATGCCGGGCTGATTAGCCTGCTGCTCCCTTTCTGTCTGATGGCTTTGGTGAATGGTGCAACCTACCCAATTGTTGTCGCAAATGCATTAATGCCGTTTCCTGCTAATACAGGCAAGGCGGCAGCATTGCAAAATACGCTGCAGCTCGGGCTGTGCTTCCTTGCCAGCTTGCTGGTTTCCGCATTTATTGTGCATCCGCTCATGGCGACAGTCACGATCATGCTGTCTACACTATTGTTGGTAGTTTTGGGCCGCTGGCTCTCTTTGCAGCATGAAAGCCCGCAAGACAATGGACAGGAATCAGAGCAGGAAGCTCAGACAAGGCATGCTAATTAATAGTGATAATACCCTGATGTAACAGTCACTTAACGGGCATTTTCATTCATCACGATTAACTATTGAGAATGCCTGCCAGCGAGCCTATACTCAACAAAACCAAATAAAATAGCACTTTTACAAAACTTTTATCACATACTTAAGCCAGACGCGCGGACAGTGTCACACTTATTTTTTTGTACTTTTTCAAGGATGATTTTCCTGCACGTCTTACGGCGCGCAGGCGTTCTTCTTAATTTCCTCTGTTGGTGTCGAATATCGGGCGAGGCGCTAGTCGTCTGTTCTCATAAAGACCTGCAAAAATAGCCTTTGCTTTTCCCGGCAGGTTAATAAGTCAGAAGAGAAAGTGATGGAGAAGCTATGAGTTCATCGTGTATAGAAGATCAAAGCATTCAGGACAATCAGTGGTACCGGATCGCCAGTGAAATGCTGGCGATGGCAGATATTCAGGTAAACGGTAATCGTCCTTTCGACCTTAAAGTAAAAAACACTGACTTCTTTAAGCGTGTTTTACAGGAAGGTTCTCTGGGCCTCGGTGAAAGTTATATGGACGGTTGGTGGGAATGCGACCGTCTGGATATCTTTTTCCAGCGCGTTATTCGTGCCGGTTTGGAAAGTAAACTCCCCCACCATTTTAAAGATACTTTACGTGTCGCCGCAGCACGCCTGACCAATCTGCAATCCCGCAAACGGGCGTGGATTGTTGGCAAAGAGCATTATGATCTGGGCAACGATTTATTTACTCTGATGCTCGACCCGTACATGCAATATTCCTGCGGCTACTGGAAAGAGGCCACTACGCTTGAAGAAGCACAGGAAGCAAAACTCAAAATGATCTGTGACAAGCTGCAATTAAAACCGGGACAGCGCTTGCTGGATATCGGTTGCGGCTGGGGTGGATTATCAGAGTTTGCGGCAAGAAATTATGGCGTGAGCGTTGTGGGTGTCACGATTTCTGCTGAACAACAAAAACTGGCTCAAAAACGCTGTGAAGGGCTGGATGTCACAATCCTGCTGCAGGATTACCGTGACCTTAATGATCAGTTTGACCGCATTGTTTCTGTCGGGATGTTTGAACATGTGGGTCCGAAGAATTATCAGACCTATTTTAATGTCGCCAAACGCAATATCAAACCTGACGGCATTTTCCTGCTGCACACCATCGGTTCTAATAAAACAGACCTTAATGTCGATCCGTGGATTGATAAATACATCTTCCCCAACGGTTGCCTGCCGTCGGTTCAACAAATTGCACAAACCAGTGAGTCATTATTTGTAATGGAAGACTGGCACAATATCGGCGCTGATTATGACCGCACGCTGATGGCGTGGAATGAACGCTTCCAGAAACACTGGCCGGAACTGGCGGAAAAATACGGTGAACGTTTCCACCGCATGTTCACCTACTACCTGAATGCCTGCGCTGGTGCTTTCCGCGCCCGGGACATTCAGTTGTGGCAAGTCGTCTTTAGCCCACAAGGCGTTGATGGCGGAATGCGCGTACCACGCTGATAGTTGTATGCGTTAGCTAATAAAAAACCGGACACTGAATGTCCGGTTTTTTTATGTCAATAAAGGGTCTGAGATAACTTATTCGGCTTTATCAATCATCGCCTGTGCCGTAGCGATCGCCGCTTCACGACTGGCTAATACGCGTTCGACCGTATCGACAATCGCCTGAGTTTGCGGATCGATTTCGATATTAATTTTGTCGCCCAGACGTTTCATGCCCAGCGTCGTGCGTTGCAAGGTTTCCGGAATTAAATGGACACAGAAACGGGTGCGGGTCACTTCACCGATGGTGAGACTAATACCGTCGATACCGATATAACCTTTATGTAATACATATTTCATCAAATCTTCATGCGGCATACGGAACCAGATCTGACGGTTATTTTCTGACGTCAGGATTTTTGCCACTTCCGCCGTACAAATAATATGACCAGACATTAAATGTCCGCCAATTTCATCATTAAAACGCGCTGCACGTTCCAGATTAACTGAGTCGCCCTCTTTCAGTTCGCCCAGATTTGTCAGGCGCAGGGTTTCTTTCATCAGATCAAAACTCACCAGGTCGCCGTTCACTTCAGTCACCGTCAGGCAGCAACCGTTATGTGACACCGATGCGCCGAGTTGCAGGTTATCCAGCATATCTTCAGGTAAACGAACAACATGGGTACGGAAATTGGGTTTCTCGTCGATCGATACGACCGTGCCGGTTCCCTGTACAATTCCGGTAAACATAGCCTTTTCCTCAATGTTTGAATCTGTTGTATTAAAACGTCACTCCGTTCAGTTTGCCGCAGAATTAATTGAAAGCCAAATCTCTGCAAGAAGAAATAGCACCGTCTGCTTCAATTCCATTATTTAACCAACTATTAACAGCTTTGTTTGCTTAAAAATACCGACAATGTACAATCTTCGGACTATTACTCTCTGTTTAATGCCATCTGTTGTGGCGTTTTTTATTCAATATAATCAAGAAAAAAGGTGTATCTGTGCAGAAGTACCTTGCAGAAGCGCGGGTTTTGTTAGCGCTTGCCATCCCGGTCATCCTTGCGCAAATAGCCCAGACATCCATGGGCGTTGTGGACACAATAATGGCGGGATCGGTCAGTGCCACGGACATGGCTGCCGTCGCTGTCGGCACCTCAATCTGGTTGCCGGCGATTTTATTCGGACACGGTTTACTCTTGTCACTGACACCAACCATCGCGCATTTAAATGGAGCCGGGCGTCGCGATAAAATTGGTCATCAGGTTCAGCAAGAATTCTGGCTGGCGTCGGGGGTTTCGGTGCTGATCATCGCGGTGCTGTCACAGTGCGACCATATTCTTAGCCTGATGCATAATATTGATCCCGAACTGAAAGCAAAAGCCGTCGGCTATCTGCATGCCATTATGTGGGGCGCTCCGGGCTATTTATTCTTCCAGGTGCTGCGTGACCAGTGTGAAGGTTTGTCAAAAACCAAGCCAGGCATGGTGTTCGGCTTTATCGGTCTGCTGGTGAACATTCCTGTGAATTACATTTTTATTTACGGAAAGTTCGGTGCGCCCGCGCTCGGTGGCGTCGGCTGTGGTGTCGCCACGGGGACCGTATATTGGGTCATGTTCTTCATCATGCGGATTTACGTACGTCGCAATCGTGCCCTGCGCGATACTCAGCCGCATTCGCGGTTTGCGAAACCCGACTGGCCGACATTGCGCCGTCTGATCCAGCTCGGTATGCCAATCGCACTGGCATTATTTTTCGAAGTGACACTGTTTGCGATCGTTGCCCTGCTCGTCTCCCCACTTGGGATCGTGGCTGTCGCCAGTCACCAGATTGCGCTCAACGTCGGTTCCCTGATGTTCGTCATTCCGCTGTCTTTAGGTGTCGCCGCCACGATTCGTGTGGGTTCGCGGCTGGGTGAATCGTCGGTTGAAGGCGCGAAGATTGCGGCTTATACCAGTATAGGAACGGGAATTATGATGGCCTGTTGCACCAGTCTGACGGCCATCATTTTCCGCGAGCACATTGCCTCCCTTTATAATGACAGCCCGGAAGTCGTCACTCTGGCTTCCCATCTTCTGATTTTTGCTGCGCTGTTTCAGATTTCAGATGCGATTCAGGTTATCGGTAGCGGCATTTTGCGGGGTTATAAAGACACACGTTCCATCTTCTATATTACGTTTGTCGCTTACTGGGTGCTGGGCCTGCCGGTAGGGTACGCTCTCGGACTGACCGATATTCTGGTTCCGCAGATGGGCCCCAGCGGTTTCTGGTGCGGATTTATTCTGGGGCTGACCTTCGCAGCGCTGATGATGACATTGCGGATGCGCTGGTTACAGAAGCAACCGTCTTACACCATTTTGCAAAAAGCGGGCCGTTAATCCCCCCGGCTTCATCCGCGTGCTGTGAATATCTGTTCCGGCGCGCGGATTTTTCAGCCATTGCGCTGGCTGTTATGTCTAAAAAAACAACGCAATGCACATAAGCTCGGCAGTCACGCACAATATGACAGGAAAATGTCTTTTTTCCCTTGCCAGTATTCAGAGAGGTCGTTAATATTCGTCCCCGTCGCCAACACTGGCTGATGAAAAAGAAAAACGATGCGTCCGTAGCTCAGTTGGTTAGAGCACCACCTTGACATGGTGGGGGTCGGTGGTTCGAGTCCACTCGGACGCACCATCTTTCTTAGCAGTACCGTTGCATATTGTGCGTCCGTAGCTCAGTTGGTTAGAGCACCACCTTGACATGGTGGGGGTCGGTGGTTCGAGTCCACTCGGACGCACCAAAGCAACTTTCTGAACTCTCCCTTGTGCATCAAACTCCCTGGAACGACCTGAACCTCTCTGCTGGCTTTTATTTTCCCTGAGAAATTTACGTTAAGTCATCCGTTTGTATTTTTTAAGATTATTTCCCGTATGTATCATTTTTGACACTTGCGTGAACAAACCGTTATCACTTCTGCTTTCACCCCTGCCCGCATTGGATAATTTCAAAACAACGTTCCGAAATCTGCCCTAAGCTTGCGCCGCATCACGTTTTTTATTTGGTTTCCCAACCTGTTCCCCTCTATAATACGCATCGTCTCTTCGATTGAATGGTTTCAGCCCCTTGATCTGTCGATATCGCACTTACAAAAGCATCACCACTCCAGTAGCGATGATAAATCGCACAAATCGCTATGCTTTGGCTGAACTTACTACACCATTCCTTGCACAGTCTTCTACGCTTAGTAATGATTTGCTTCAATCAGGCACCACCTCAATTCCGCGCGGGCAGCGATGCTGTCAGGCAAACACTTTTCCAATCCATCACAACTTGTAGATAAAATCGTCATGAAAAAGACCAAAATTGTTTGTACCATCGGACCGAAAACTGAATCCGAAGAAATGCTGACCAAGCTGCTTGATGCAGGCATGAACGTTATGCGTCTGAACTTCTCTCACGGTGATTATGAAGAGCACGGTCAGCGCATTCAAAATATCCGCAACGTGATGGCGAAGACCGGTCACAAAGCGGCAATTCTGCTGGACACCAAAGGTCCTGAAATCCGCACCATGAAACTGGAAGGCGGCAAAGACGCTTCTCTGGTTGCGGGTCAGACTTACACTTTCACCACGGATCAAAGCGTTATCGGTAACACCGAACGTGTTGCGGTTACCTATCAGGGTTTTGCTGCTGACTTGAAAATCGGCAACACCATTCTGGTCGATGACGGCCTGATTGGTATGGAAGTGACCAACGTCACCGAAACCGACGTGACCTGTAAAGTGCTGAACAACGGCGACCTGGGCGAAAACAAAGGCGTTAACCTGCCAGGTGTTTCTATCGCACTGCCAGCGCTGGCTGAAAAAGACAAACGTGACCTGATCTTCGGTTGCGAGCAAGGCGTTGACTTCGTCGCGGCTTCTTTCATCCGTAAACGTTCTGACGTTCTGGAAATCCGTGAACACCTGAAAGCACACGGTGGCGAACACATCCAGATCATCTCCAAAATCGAAAACCAGGAAGGCCTGAATAACTTCGACGAAATCCTCGAAGCGTCAGACGGCATCATGGTTGCCCGTGGTGACCTGGGTGTTGAAATTCCGGTTGAAGAAGTTATCTTCGCGCAGAAGATGATGATTGAGAAATGTAACCGTGCACGCAAAGTGGTTATTACCGCTACGCAAATGCTCGATTCCATGATCAAAAACCCACGCCCTACCCGTGCAGAAGCTGGCGACGTAGCTAACGCCATCATCGACGGTACCGACGCAGTGATGCTGTCTGGTGAAAGTGCGAAAGGTAAATACCCGCTGGAAGCTGTAACAATCATGGCTACCATCTGTGACCGTACTGACCGCGTAATGCAAAGCCGTATTGATGGCCAGAACGAAAATCGCAAGCTGCGTATCACAGAAGCGGTTTGTCGTGGTGCTGTTGAAACTGCAGAGAAACTGGACGCGCCACTGATCGTCGTTGCCACCAGCGGCGGTAAATCAGCAAAAGCCGTGCGTAAATACTTCCCGCATGCGACTATCCTTGCCCTGACCACTAATGAAATCACCGCACGTCAGTTGATCCTGACCAAAGGTGTGGTGACGCAACTGGTGAAAGAGATTGCTTCTACTGACGACTTCTACCGTATCGGTAAAGAAGCGGCGATTGAAAGCGGTCTGGCACAGAAAGGTGATATCGTAGTGATGGTTTCTGGCGCACTGGTACAGAGCGGTACAACCAATACTTCATCGGTGCATGTTGTTTAATTAAAAACGTGACCAAGAGCATTAATGAACGCCGCGAAATGTGGCGTTTATTTATTCAAAAAGTATCTTCTTTCATAAAAAGTGCTAAATGCAGTAGCTGCAAAATTGGGATAAGTCCCATGGAATACGGCTGTTTTCGCTGCAATTTTTAACTTTTTCGTAAAAAAAGATGTTTCTTTGAGCGAACGATCAAAATATAGCGTCTACCGGCAAAAAATTATTCTCATTAGAAAATAGTTTGTGTAATACTTGTAACGCTACATGGAGATTAACTTAATCTAGAGGGTTTTATAATGAATCGCACTAAACTGGTACTGGGCGCTGTAATCCTGGCTTCAACTATGCTGGCTGGTTGTTCAAGCAATGCTAAAATCGACCAACTGTCTTCAGACGTTTCTACTCTGAACTCTAAAGTTGACCAACTGAGCAACGACGTGAACGCAATCCGTTCTGACGTTCAAGCAGCTAAAGACGATGCAGCTCGCGCTAACCAACGTCTGGATAACCAAGCTCACGCTTACAAGAAGTAATATTTACTTCTCTAGTTCAATGGCGCACTCAGTGCGCCATTTTTTTTACCTGCAATTTCATTATGTTTTTTTTCTCCCTCGCATTCAGGTCTTTGAATCATCACTAAATCCACCATTTAAAACGCCCTCAATCACTCACGTGAATGTCAGACATAAAAAAGGGACCATGATGGCCCCTGAAGTTTAAATCGTTTCTGATGTGTTTCTGCGACGTTTACTGCGTACTGGCTGTATTGACTGCCGGTTCGCCCGAAGTCGCTGTTTGCGGCTGATTGATAGCCGGTGGTGTATCCCCCGCTTTATCGCCAACGCTGACAACAACCGGCATACCCGCACGGCGTTTAATCGCTTCTTTTACCATCTCAGCGTTAGTCTCATCATGCTTAATAAATTTCTTCATTGCTGCAGTCAGAGGAATTGGTTTGGTTTGCGGGTCATCTTTCTCCGTGTGGGACAACGGCTGATGCACCTCGATATAGCGTTTACCGTCCGGTTCGATATCAAACTTGATTGGCTGATTCACGATTTGTACGCGTGTCCCTTTAGGCACCGAGTTAAACAGCGCTTCGATATCGTCAGGACGCAGACGGATACAACCGGAACTGACGCGCATACCAATGCCGAAGTTCGCATTGGTGCCGTGGATCAGATACTGTCCTGTTCCTGCAGACAGACGCATCGCAAACAAGCCCATCGGATTATCCGGCCCGGCTGGGACCATGCCCGGCAATGTGATCCCCTCTTTCAGATAGGCTTTACGGATATTGGCAGTGGGCGTCCAGGTAGGATTGGGGATCTTCTGGCTGACTGATGTCACCATCTCCGGTGTGTTACGCCCTAACTGGCCGATACCAATCGGATAGACAATGACTTTGTCCTCGCCTTTCGGATAGTAGTAAAGACGCATTTCAGCCAGATTGACTACGATACCTTCACGTTTGGTATCCGGTAACAGCATCTGCGAAGGAATGGTCAGCACAGTTCCGGCTTTTGGCAAATAAGGGTCAGTTCCCGGATTCGCTTCCAGCATCGCAATCAGGCCAATCTGGTATTTGGCTGCCACGTCTTCCAGCGGCTTACCGTCGTTGGGCACAACATACGTTGTATTTTCGCCAATCAGGCGGCTATTATCCGGCGGCAAAGGGTATTCTGCTGCACTTGCGGTCATGGAATGCGTTGCCATTATTGTGCCAACTAACATTGCCAGAAGGGGTAATGCGCGTCTCATACTCAGTCCTTTTTCGGCCTGCGCTCAGCGAATCTGAGGCAAGACAATTATCTTGTCCGGTAATATTAGCAGCACAGAATTTCATGGCAATCAAACCACTGTAAATCAGAAAGTTACCTTACAGAAGTCAGAATAAAAAGCAGGAGGATAGTGGGTTGAAAAATCAGGAGTAAAAGGAGATATGTGCAGAGAAAGAAGTCATCTGCCTTGCTCATTAGCAGATAATTCCTAATGAGCAAGGCAGTACAGCAGCGAGCGGTATTAAGACAACTCTGCGGCTTTAGCGCGAATAGAGCGAATCATCGCTTCCAGCCCTTGCGAGCGTGAAGGTGTCAGATGCTGGCTCAGTTCAAGTTCAGTGAAAAACGGACGCACATCCAGTTCAACCACATCACGAGGCGTTAAACCCTGATACAGGCTGAAGACAATCGCGACCAGACCTTTAACAATGGCTGCATCACTGTCACCTTCGAAGGTCAGTGCACCATTTTCATCAGTGCGCATCACAATCCATACCTGACTCTGGCAGCCGGAAATCAGGTTTTGATCCTGACGGTATTCTTCCGGTAAAACCGGTAACTGGCCACCCAGCTCAATCACGTACAGATATTTTTCTTCCCAATTCGGGCATCGGGAAAAGTTTCTGACTAACTTGTTTCTATCTGGCAAAGCCATAAAGACATCCTGATCTGGGCTGTCAGGATTAACCCAACAACCGGTGAATACGTTGCAGTCCAGCGACCAAACGGTCGACTTCTTCACGTGTATTGTACATCGCAAGCGACGCACGGCACATAGCCGGAACACCGTAGAAGGACATTAATGGCATCGCACAGTGGTGACCGGTGCGGATGGCAATACCGTATTGGTCAAGGAAACTGCCTACGTCGTACGCATGGTGTTTGCCGAGATTGAACGCAATAACCCCAGCTCGGGTGGCCGGGCCGTAGATCTGAATATCAGGCACCTGCGCCATCGCGTTGAGCGCATAGTTCATCAGTTCCTGTTCATAAGCATGGATATTTTCCAGACCCAGCTCAGTCACGTATTCCATTGCCGCACCCAGCCCCATAATTCCGCCGGTGTTGGGTGTGCCCGCTTCAAACCGCCACGGCGCCGCCGCGAATGTCGTGCCTTCGGTCAGACTGACATGTTTGATCATTGAGCCGCCACCTTCCCACGGAGGCATCTGATCCAGCAACGCCTTGCGGCCGTACAGAATACCAATACCGGTCGGCCCGTAAAGTTTATGTCCGGACCAGACATAGAAATCACAGCCCAGCGCCTGCACGTCAACCGCATGATGCATGACCGCCTGCGCACCATCAACCAGAACGGTCAGACCAGCAGCCTTCGCCTGAGGGATGATTTTTTCGATCGGGTTAACAGTGCCCAATACATTGGAAACATGCGCCAGCGTCAGTAATTTTGTGCGTGGCGTGATCAGCGATTCAAGCTGTGACAAATCCAGCTCACCTTCGGGTGTCAGGTGCCAGACATCGATATGAAGATCACGTTCTTTCGCCAGCATCTGCCATGGCACGATGTTCGCGTGGTGTTCCATTTCAGTCAGAATAATGTGGTCGCCGGCGTGTAAAAACTCACGTCCCCAGGTATTAGCGACCAGGTTAATGGCTTCCGTGGAACCTTTGACGAAGACGATTTCTTCCGCCGATGCGGCATTCATGAAATGGGCGGCCTGAGTGCGGACGTTTTCCATCTGCTCAGTCGCTTCCGCGCTCATGGTGTGAATACCACGGTGAACCGCAGCATAACCTTGTTCGAAGAAAGACATTTCTCGTTGAATAACCTGATGCGGTTTCTGCGCGCTGGCCGCGCTGTCAAGGTAGGCCAGCGGCTGGCCGTTAACTTCACGGCTCAGCACAGGGAAATCGCTACGTACTCTTTCCAGTGGAAAACTCATTACTTACCTCGATTTAGTCTGCCTGCAATACGGGCAATGACGACTTCACGCAGGGTTTCATTCTTAATGGCTTCCGTCAGTTCGGCAGCAAAAGCGAAGATGATCATTTGCTGAGCATCCTGCCCGCTGATCCCACGGGTACGCAGATAGAAAAGCTGTTCGTCGTCGATACGACCCACTGTCGCACCGTGGCTGCACTTAACGTCATCGGCATAAATTTCCAGCTGAGGTTTGGTATCAACCTCAGTGTGTTTGCCCAGCAACAAGTTGTTGTTGGTCATTTTGCCATCAGTTTTCAGTGCGTGCTGGGCCACTTTAATCATGCCGTTGAAAATCGCTTTAGCGCGATCGTTCACGATCACTTTGTGCAACTGTTTGCTGTTGCAATAGCCTTTATTATGTTCCAGATACGTCCGGGTATCGGCAATCTCAGAATCAACCGGCAGAACCAGACTGTTGATATCCAGATTGCTGTTTTCGCCGTTAAGCTGCGCGCTGGTGTTATTTCGGGTCAGGCCCGCACCCAGCAGGAAACTGTGGCTGGAAACACGTGCATCGCGCCCGATGACCAGATCATTATGCGAGAAGTGGAAACTGGCCTGGCTTTCAAAGGCCAGTTTGTAATGCGTGAAATCTGCATTATCGCCCACATTTATCGTCATACGTGCACCGGTGAAATGTCCCTGGTCGTTCAGACTCAGGTAATGCTCGATAACTTCTGCATTCGCACCATTCTCAATCGCCAGGTGATAACGATGATGAACGGTATTCATTTCGCGCGACTGGTCACGACCACTGCTCAGATGGAGCAGATACAGCGGTTTCTCAGCGTGCTTGCCTACAGGCAAACGCACAGAGAAAGAATCCTGCGCCAGACTTTCAGTCAGATGTAAAAACACCTCTGACTGAATCGGATCCGGTAACGTTTGTTGCGCGGAAGGGCTCAGTTTTTCGATTTCAAACGCACCGGTATCGCTGTCGCTCAGGCTCGCATCAAAACGACCATCCACGAAAACCAGACGGTAGCACTCCAGTGGCAGCGCAAGGGATTTGATTTTCTCAACCGTCAGCGCCTGCTGCTGAGGAGCAAAGAACTGATTGCCCAGCAGTGAAGAAACCGGCGTGTATTTCCAGTCTTCCAGTTTGGCATGCGGAAAGCCGAGGCGCAGCACCTGTTGCCAGTGAGCATGCGCGTGGGGGGATTGCTCACCGCCACGGCTTTCAAAAAGACGGTAAAGTTGCTGCATGGCGTGCGAACTGCCCGCCGCAGGGACATTACTCTTCGTCGGTAAGCCAGCCATAACCTTGCTCCTCTAACTGTTTAACCAAGGTGAAATCGCCGGATTTAACAATGCGGCCCTGATACAGAACATGCACGTAGTCAGGCTTGATGTAGTCGAGGATACGCTGGTAGTGGGTGACAATAACGAATGAACGTTTGCCGTCACGCAGTGTGTTGACACCATCAGAAACAATCTTCAGCGCATCGATGTCCAGACCGGAGTCGGTTTCATCAAGGATGCACAGGTTTGGTTCAAGCGCTGCCATTTGCAGAATGTCGTTACGCTTTTTCTCGCCACCGGAGAAACCTACATTCACGGAACGGGTGAGCAAATCGGCAGGCATCTTGAGCATCGCGATTTTCTCTTCGATGAAATCTGCGAAGTCAAAACGATCCATCGGCTCCTGCCCGCGGTATTTACGCACCGCATTCACTGCTGTTTGCAGGAAGAAATGGTTGGTCACACCAGGGATTTCTACCGGGTACTGGAAAGCCATGAATACGCCTTCGCCAGCACGATCTTCCGGCGCGAGTTCCAGCAAATCTTTACCGTTGAAGATGACGGAACCGTCAGTGACTTCGTAATCTTCACGGCCAGCCAGTGTCGCGGAGAGCGTACTTTTACCTGAGCCGTTCGGGCCCATAATGGCGTGTACTTCACCCGGTTTGATCTCCAGATCAAGTCCTTTCAGAATTTCCTTTTCTTCGACACGGACCTTCAAATTCTTAATGCTTAACATACGTATCCTTGAGTTTGCGCCTGGGCGCTCATAATTCTGTTTTATGCTGTGACTTTGAGAACTCACACCTGCACGTCGCACACATCACACCATGCTGCGACGGCAGGGAAAACGTACGGCGAATTAACCGACGCTGTGTTCAAGGCTGATCGCCAGCAGTTTCTGTGCTTCGACAGCAAACTCCAGCGGCAGCTCGGAAAAGACATCTTTACAGAAACCGTTAACAATCATGGAAATAGCGTCATCTTCGCTGATACCACGTTGCAGACAGTAGAACAACTGGTCATCGCCGATTTTTGACGTCGTGGCTTCATGTTCCAGCTGAGCCGTGTTGTTACGCACTTCAACATACGGGAACGTATGTGCGGCACTGTCGGCACCAATCAGCATAGAGTCACACTGCGTAAAGTTACGGGCGTTTTCAGCACTCGGCAGAATCTTCACCAGACCGCGATAGCTGTTCTGGCTGTGACCGGCAGAAATACCTTTAGAGATGATGGTCGACTTGGTATTTTTACCAATGTGGATCATCTTGGTACCGGTATCCGCCTGCTGTTTACCACTGGTCAGTGCAACCGAGAAGAATTCACCGATTGAGTTATCACCTTTAAGAATAACGCTTGGGTATTTCCAGGTGATGGCTGAACCGGTTTCAGACTGCGTCCAGGACATCTTCGAGCCAGCGCCTTCGCACAATGCACGTTTAGTCACGAAGTTCAGAATACCGCCGCTGCTGTCTTTGCTGCCTGAGAACCAGTTCTGCACGGTGGAATATTTCACTTCCGCGTCTTTGTGCAGGATGACTTCAACCACCGCTGCGTGCAGCTGGTAGGTATCACGTACCGGCGCGGAGCAGCCTTCGATGTAACTGACATAACTGCCTTCGTCAGCAATCAGGATCGTACGTTCGAATTGACCGGTTTTCGCTGCATTGATACGGAAGTAGGTCGACAGTTCCATCGGACAACGCACGCCTTTAGGCACGTAAACAAAAGTACCATCCGAGGCCACTGCCGCATTCAGCGCCGCGAAGAAGTTATCCTGCGCAGGCACGACGGTACCCAGGTATTTGCGCACCAGATCAGGGTATTCATGAATTGCCTCACCAAATGAGCAGAAAATGACGCCCGATTCAGCCAGCTTATCGCGATACGTTGTGGAGACAGATACGGAGTCAAAAATCGCATCAACGGCGACTTCTTTGCCTTCACGAACCGGAACACCCAGTTGCTCAAAGGCTTTTTCTACTTCACTGGTGAGGTAGTTTTTACCGTCAAGCGCAGGAATGCTGTGAGAATCTTCCGGAGGTTGCTGCTTGGCGCCAGGCTGAGAACCGCAGGTATCATCGCAGCTGCCACAGGATGGCGCGGAATAATAGCTGTAATCCTGGTAATCAAGAGGCGTGTAATACGCTTTGAGCCAGTGCGGTTCTTCCATTTTCAACCAGGCATGATAAGCCTGCAGACGGAACTCCAGCATCCACTCAGGCTCGTTGCGCTTAGCGGAAATCGCACGCACCACATCTTCGTTGATGCCTGATGCTAATTCATCGGTTGCCAGCTGGGTAAAGAACCCTTCCTTGTAATTCGTCCCCTCGCCGACCCAAGACTGCACATCATCTGGAATTTCTACGTTGCTTCGTGACATGTTGGTTACATCGCTTTGTTTACAATAATCTTAGAAACAGAAAGTCTTAAACACCGAAACTTTCGCCACACCCGCAGGCATGCTGAGCTTTAGGATTATTGAATTTAAATATCTGATTCAGTCCTTCGCGGACAAAATCTACCTCGGTTCCGTCGATGAAAGGCATGGCCTTCAGCGGAACAAACAGCAAAGCGCCGTCATGTTCAAACACCAGGTCATCGCTGGCCGGTTGTTTGGTTAAATCCAAAACGTAGCCAAAGCCAGCACAGCCCGATTGTTTCACGGAAAGCTGGAGACCTTTGACTTCGGGATCCTGAGCCACCAGAGTATTAATCTGTTTCGCTGCAGAATCTGTCAGGCTAACGCCTTGCCATACGTTGTCGTCTAAAGAGAAAGAGCCGACAGTTTCAGTTTGCATCTGTCTTACCTCATAATTTTACGGTCATAGACAAGACCTATTGTCTCTATTCTAGTGATAACATTAATCACTTCAACCTCTTGTTTTAAGAGGGTATAGCGATTACACACGAGGAAAGACACTCAATGTGCACCGTCTTTACATCTGGCCACTGGCGGGTCTTGAACACCGTGACCATCAACTGATTGAATAAATTGTCAATTTTTTGTTAAAAATTGAAATAAACCTTATAAAGGGTAAGGTTTAATAGCTTTCATTGTGTCTATTATAAAACATTCATCGGAAATGCCTATTTATGAATTCGCCATATTTGAAGAATTAAAGCTCTTTTTGCTTACTGGCTTAACTACACAAAAATAAAAAAACCGGATGAAAACGTTGATCCGGCGATTTTTTGCCAATATGATGCTCATTATTTGATAATGATTATCATTCAGATAACCCGGAATACTGAGAATGACTCAATCGGTAAATGCGTGGTTGCAAGGCAAGATCGACGAATATAAATCGAGTGTCCGCGATGCCACCGTGGATTTTTATATGGCGGATGCAGCCTTACGACGCCCGGATGCGCATCTTTGCCAGCTCAAACGCTTCAACAGCATCTGTCTGGATATGGCCAATCTGTGCCTGCAAAACGGGGATGACCACAGTTATCTTCATGCGTTATGCAAATTACATAACCGCCTGATCCTGGAAATCAACAGCGTGGTTCGGTGTGAACTCTTCCGTGTTCAGAGTTACCATTTCGCACGGCACACGTTAAAACTCATTTGTCAGTATTATGCCATGATGGGCATCTGGGAAAAAGCAACGGCATTTCAAACTGACTTTGCCAAACGCGTTCCGTTCCAGCTTTGATGTGCTTTCAACAGGTTACTTCCCTTCACTAAGTCAAATAAAAAAGCGGACACATTCATCATGCATCCGCCTGTCCACTTTCTGACTGTATGATCAGTGTTGGTTAACAGCCTGTATCAATGTTCGATTACCATGGTCGTCAGCCGCGATACGCAGCACAGATTCCCTTTCTGATCAAAAATCTCAATCTGCCACACCTGACTGCGGCGGCCGGTGCGCAATGCGCGGCAAACACCGCGCACATGCCCTTCCCGTGCAGACTGCATATGGCTGGCATTAATTTCCACGCCCACTACAGTTTGATTTCCTTCGCAGCATAAATAACCCGCCATTGACCCCATCGTTTCGGCCAGAACAACAGATGCGCCGCCGTGCAGTAAACCAAAAGGCTGTGTTGTGCGTACATCCACCGGCATGGTCGCTTCGAGGAAATCCTCACCCAACTGCGTGAACTCAATCCCCACATGGCCCACCATACATCCTTGACTGCGCTGATTCAGGGCTTCAAGCGTGGTACTCCGTTTCCAGAATGACATAATACTTCCTTATTGTTAGGGGATGATTTCCAGCAGCGCCTGTAACGGATGGCGAACACCGTTTCCTTCGATTCGTTTTACCTGGCTGCGGCAGGAATAACCGGTTGCCAGACAGCGCTGGCGTGGCAACCGTTGCAAAGAGGTATGCCAGGAAAGCTCATAAATTCCCAGTGAGTTTTCGAGATTCTTGGTTTCATGACCGTACGTCCCTGCCATTCCGCAACACCCGACACTGACGTTTTCCAGCTTCGCCCCGTAGCGGGCAAAGATGTCGCCCCACTGTTTGCCGCTGTTGGGCAAGGCGGTGCTTTCCGTACAATGTCCGAACAGATACCAGGACTCGCCACTTTGTTGTTGTGCCGGACGCTCAGCCAGCCAGCTGTCAAGCCATTCATGCACAAGCTGGACCTGGAACGATCCGCGTGTGTCACCGAGAATTTCTTTATATTCATCGCGATAACACAGTACCAGCGCAGGATCGACCCCCACCATAGGCATTCCCAATTGCGATACACGGTTAAGGAACAGCGACGTTTTCTTCGCTGTTTTGGCAAAGCGGGTCAGGAAACCTTTTATGTGCTGCGCTTTGCCATTAGGTGAGAAAGGCAACAGAACAGGTTTAAGGCCCAGTTTTTCAATCAGACGGATAAAATCAGCAACGACCTGCGCGTCATAAAAACTGGTAAACGGATCCTGCACGACCAGCACATATTCACCACGCCGGGCAGACGGAATGGCTTCCAGTTGTTCAAGCGTCATCTTACTGGCGCGATGCCCTGATAACTGCTCGCGAAGTGTCGGAGAAGACAGCAAAGGCAAATCAACCATGCCGATACTTTTCCGGCTCATCTCGCGCAACCAGGGTTGCCTGAGGAAGAAGTTGAACACCTTTGGGGCTTTGGCCATCAGGGGGGCATAGCTTTCAACGCTCGCAACAAAATGGTCGCGTGCCGGGCGCAGATAACGCGTGTGATAAAGCTGCAGGAAACGTGAGCGGAACCCCGGCACATCAATTTTTATCGGGCACTGCGTCGAGCAGGCTTTGCAGGCCAGACAGCCGGACATTGCCTCTTTCACTTCATGGGAGAAATCATATTCACCTTTATTAGCATGCCAGGTGTTACGCGTACGTTCGATCAGGCTGCGGAAACTCATGCCTTTCTCCGGCAGCGCATTCTCAAGCGCCAGCGGATCTACACCTTGTTCTGACAATAAACGCAACCATTCGCGAACCAGACCCGCGCGACCTTTTGGCGAGTGGATACGGCTGCCGGTAATTTTCATTGACGGACACATCGGGCTTTTCACATCAAAGTTAAAGCACAGGCCGTTACCGTTACATTCCATCGCACCGCGGAATGACTGACGGACTTCCAGCGGAATACGGCGATCCAAGGTTCCGCGTTTTGGCGCATCGACTTTCATCATCGGTTCATCGCACTCAAGCGGCGCGCAGATCTTACCGGGATTCAGGCGGTTATCCGGATCGAATACGGTTTTGATCCGGCGCAGTTCATGGAACAGCGCTTCGCCAAAGAATGCCGGGCTGTATTCTGCACGGAAACCCTTTCCGTGCTCTCCCCATAGCAAACCACCATATTTAGCGGTCAGGGCTACGACTTCATCGGAGATTTGTTTGAGCAATATCTCCTGTTGCGGGTCACACATGTCCAACGCGGGACGCACATGCAATACACCCGCATCGACATGCCCGAACATGCCATAACTGAGATGATGACTGTCGAGCAGCGCACGGAATTCGACAATATAATCCGCCAGATGCTGGGGAGGCACACAGGTGTCCTCCGCAAACGGCAACGGTTTAGCCTGCCCTTTGGCATTACCCAGCAGACCGACGGCTTTCTTGCGCATATTATAAATACGCTCGATACCAGCCAGATCAGCGCAAATCTGGTAGCCAATCACACCGCCTTCTTTATCACTTATCAGGCTATCAAGGCGTTCGCACAACGCACTGACCTGAGTTTCAATCAGGTCTGCATCATCTCCGGCGAACTCGACAATGTTAAGTCCCTGCATGTCTTTGCCTTCAACGTCGGTGATATAATCACGAACGCTGTGCCAGACAATGTCTTCTCGCGCCAGATTCAGTACTTTGGAATCGACGGTTTCAACCGATAGCGCCTTCGCCTCCACCATAAAAGGCGCATTACGTAACGCTGAATTAAAAGAGTCGTATTTGATATTGACCAGACGACGCACTTTGGGGATCGGCGTGATATTCAGACGCGCCTCGGTGATAAAGGCCAGCGAGCCTTCTGAACCGGTTAGAATGCGTGTCAGGTTGAAGGTTTGCAGATCGTCACTCAGCACATGGCGCAGGTCGTAACCTGTGAGGAAACGATTAAGTTTCGGGAATTTTTCAATCACCAGCGCGCGGTTATCACGACAACTGTCCAGCACGGTGCGGTAAATTCGTCCAATGACCGAATCCTCTTCACCCAGCTTATCGGCCAGCGCCGTCGGAATAGCGGTGGTATCCAGCATGTCGCCACCGAGAACAATCGCACGGACACCGAGAACGTGGTCAGACGTTTTGCCGTAAACCAGCGAGCCCTGACCGGAGGCATCGGTGTTAATCATGCCCCCCAGCGTCGCACGGTTACTGGTTGATAACTCGGGAGAGAAGAAAAAGCCAAACGGGCGCAGATAATCATTGAGCTGATCTTTGATCACCCCGGCTTCGACCTTGACCCACCCTTGTTCCACGTTGATATCCAGAATGCGGTTCATATGACGGGACATATCAACCACAATGCCGCGGTTCAGTGACTGACCGTTGGTACCGGTACCGCCACCGCGCGGAGTAAACACGAGTGTTTTAAAACGTTCCTGCCCCGCAAGGCGGGCAATCAATGCAACGTCTGACGTTGCGATGGGGAATAAGACCGCATCCGGCAGCAACTGATAGACGCTGTTGTCCGTCGCCATCGTCAGCCTATCGGCATAAGTTGTTGTGACATCACCCGTAAAACCGTTGCTTTTTAATGCTTCCAAAAAATCGAGCACCAGCTGGATGACACCCGGTGCCTGAGAAATCTGTGGGATCATTGAATTATGACTCTGTCTTTGTTGTATGCCTGGCGGGCCCGAGGCGACCTGCCGGATCTGCCGGGCAGATCCACCCTGTTCTTTATCCAGAATAAAAACTAACATACTTCGTTTTTAAGCGCTCCGTCTGGTTCACCTTTGTTGCAGATGTTTCATGACGTACCGCAAAAAGCACGTACGGCAACAACGCCTTGCAACTAATTATGTGGCGGGCTATCCAAAAGCCGTCGTATGTTCCATGCTTATTTTTAGCCCCCTGTTTATGAATATAGTGTTTGGAGGCACAGGGTTTGTGCCTTACTTCGTTTATCACATTGAGAAACATGAATGAATCTCCCAATTAAACGTTATGACTTGCCCCAGATTATCTTTGGGGTGCTATTTATTGCCCTGATGACCGTTGCCAGCATCTGGATTGTACAGCCCTTTATTCTCGGGTTTGTCTGGGCCGGGATGGTAGTCATTGCCACATGGCCATTAATGATCAAGCTCCAGCGCCTTCTCTGGGGACGCCGTTTTCTGGCCGTCATTATCATGACGCTGTTGTTGATCTTATTATTCGTCTTGCCTATCGCCTTGCTGGTCAGCAGCGCCGTGGAAAATGGTGCGCCGCTGGTCGAAATTGCGAGCCATCCTTCATCGTTACATATGCCTGATTTTCAGTGGCTGAACGCGATCCCGCTGGTGGGTAATAAGCTTTACAACGGCTGGCATGCCCTGATCAATGGCGGCGGGAACGCGCTGATGAGCAAAGTGCAGCCCTACGTCGGACAAACAGCAGCCTGGTTTGTGACACAGGCAGGTCATCTGGGCCGTTTCATTGTCCACTGTGCGCTGATGTTATTGTTCAGTGCCCTGCTTTATAGCCGTGGAGAAAATGTTGCCATGGGTATCCGCCATTTCGCGGTGCGACTGGCAGCAGAACGTGGTGATGCAGCCGTTATTCTTGCCGGTCAGGCAATCCGTGCCGTGGCGTTAGGTGTCGTTGTTACCGCCATTGTTCAGTCAGTACTGGGTGGGATCGGACTGGCCATTGCTGGCATTCCTTATGCCACCGTGCTGACCGTCGTGATGTTCGTGTGCTGCGTCGCGCAAATCGGTCCGTTACTGGTTCTGATACCGGCCATCATCTGGCTGTACTGGTCCGGCGACAATACCTGGGGCACCGTTCTGCTGGTATGGAGTTGCGTGGTTGGTTCCCTGGATAA
The DNA here is from genome assembly GCF_000745615.1 of Rahnella sp. WP5. Taxonomy (NCBI): domain Bacteria; kingdom Pseudomonadati; phylum Pseudomonadota; class Gammaproteobacteria; order Enterobacterales; family Yersiniaceae; genus Rahnella; species Rahnella sp. WP5. Next base: position 47,820 of record NZ_JQJR01000014.1, read on the forward strand.
CGTGCTTCGCCCGGTTCTGATCCGCATGGGTGCGGATTTACCGATGCTGCTTATCTTGTCCGGTGTTATTGGTGGTTTATTTGCTTTTGGCATGATTGGCCTGTTTATCGGACCGGTCGTGCTGGCCGTCTCATATCGCCTGATTTCGCTTTGGGTCAATGAGGCTCCTGAGCCTGACATGGAACCTGAAGAAGCACTAAAAGCGCTGGATGAATAATTTCGTTGCGTTTTAACTGACCACCGGCGCTGCCCCTGATAATTCAACCGGGCAGCGCTTTTTTTTATTCCTGCTTCCTTCCTGAATGACTCACACTAAAAACACTTCTTCTCATCAATTAGCATGAGAATAATATCTATTAGGAGAATTCTTACAGACTAAATACCTTGAGAAACTTAGTATTATTAACAGTTCGGATTTCAACCCACTGATTTATATACAAGCTTCCCCCTGAGCTGGTATATCCCAAATTGCTGTGTGTAGTCTTTGCCTGTCTGCTATGACGGGCTTTTTTTTTATTTCTTTTCCTCACCGTTCTATTTATCCCGTAACCCGCTAACCGTTATTTTTATTCCCGTAACTTCCATCCCGGTAAAAAAGAAAAAGGCCGCCACCCGAAAGTGACAGCCTTAGCGTCAGTCATTAGTCATTTATTTACTTTTCAGCTAACGCTAACCAGGTCTGGACAACGGTATCCGGGTTGAGTGACAAACTGTCGATTCCTTCTTCCATCAGCCATTGCGCGAAGTCCTGATGATCTGATGGCCCCTGCCCGCAAATACCGACATATTTCCCCTGCTTCTTAGCGGCTTTGATTGCCATCGACAAAAGGGCTTTAACGGCTTCGTTTCGTTCATCAAAGAGTTCAGAAACCACGCCGGAATCACGATCAAGCCCCAGCGCAAGCTGCGTCATGTCATTAGACCCAATAGAGAATCCGTCGAAGTGCTCAAGGAACTGATCTGCAAGCAATGCATTTGACGGTATTTCACACATCATAATCACTTTCAGGCCATTTTCGCCCCGTTTCAGCCCCTGACTCGCCAGCTCTTTAACGACAGCTTCAGCCTGTGCCACGGTACGAACAAACGGGATCATCACTTCAACGTTAGTCAGCCCCATATCATTGCGCACGCGCTTCATGGCCTCACATTCCAGCGCGAAACAATCCCGGAAGCTGTCAGAGACATAACGACCCGCACCACGGAAGCCCAGCATCGGGTTTTCTTCGTGAGGCTCGTATTTTTCGCCGCCGACCAGATTGGCGTATTCGTTCGATTTAAAATCGGACAAACGCACAATCACCCGTTTCGGCCAGAATGCAGCGCCGAGCGTCGCGATCCCTTCCGTCAGACGTGCCACATAATATTCACGCGGGCTGTCATAGCCCTGGATCATCTTATTGATGGTTTCCTGCAACTCCGCCGGCTGCTGATCAAACTCCAGTAATGCTTTGGGATGAACACCAATCATACGGTTAATAATGAATTCTAAACGCGCCAGCCCGACACCTTCATTCGGCAGACAGGCAAAGTCGAATGCGCGGTCAGGGTTACCGATATTCATCATGATCTTCAGCGGTAATTTTGGCAGCTCATCAATTTCAGAGCTCTGCACGGTGAAGTCCAGCTCATCCTGATAGACGTAACCGGTATCGCCTTCAGAACAGGAAACCGTCACTTTCTGGTTTTCTGTCAGTTTTTCAGTGGCATCACCACAACCGACTACCGCAGGAATACCCAATTCACGCGCAATGATGGCTGCGTGACAGGTACGCCCGCCGCGGTTGGTGACAATCGCCGATGCCTTTTTCATGATCGGCTCCCAGTCAGGGTCCGTCATGTCAGTTACCAGAATATCACCTGCCTTAACGTGGTGCATTTCGCTGATATTATGAATGATTTTTACCGGCCCGGCCCCAATGCGATGGCCGATAGCGCGGCCTTCAACCAACACTTTACTGCTGCCATTTAGCTGATAGCGTTCCATCACCTGACCGTTTGAACGAACTGTCTCCGGACGTGCCTGCACGATATAAAGGTTGCCGTTATGGCCGTCTTTCGCCCATTCGATATCCATCGGACGACCATAGTGTTTTTCAATCAATAATGCCTGACGTGCCAGTGCCTGCACTTCGTCGTCCGTCAGGGAGAAACGCGTGCTCTGTTCAGCCGGCACATCTTCAATCTGAACCTGTTTGCCATGTTCCTGGCTCGGAGCATATACCATGCGAATTTTCTTCGAGCCCATCGTACGGCGGACAATAGAAGGCTTATTCTTTTCCAGCGTAGGTTTATGTACGTAAAACTCATCAGGGTTAACGGCACCCTGAACGACCATTTCACCCAGACCATAAGCCGAGGTGATAAAGACCACCTGATCAAAACCCGACTCGGTATCAATGGTGAACATCACGCCTGCAGAAGCGAGATCAGAACGCACCATGCGCTGCACACCCGCAGACAGCGCCACGCCACGATGGTCGTAGCCCTGATGCACACGATAAGAAATGGCACGGTCATTAAATAAGGAAGCGTAAACATGTTTCACGGCGGTCAGTACAGCATCAAATCCCTGAACATTCAGGAAGGTTTCCTGCTGTCCGGCAAATGATGCGTCCGGCATGTCTTCGGCAGTTGCGGAAGAACGCACAGCGAATGACGCATCAGGCTCACCGTCGGAAAGCTGCTGATAGGCCTCGCGGATGGATTTCTCAAGTTCAGGCTGGAATGGCGTCTCAATGATCCACTCGCGGATTAGCATGCCCGCCTGAGTTAATTGCCCGATATCGTCAACATCCGTTTTATCCAGCAACTCATGAATACGGTGGTTGACACCGCTCTGATCGAGAAAATCATTGAATGCCTGAGAAGTCGTTGCAAAACCATTTGGAACTGAAACACCCAGATCAGACAAATTGGTGATCATTTCCCCGAGGGATGCGTTCTTGCCCCCGACTTTATCAACGTCCTTCATACCCAGTTGGTTGTACCAGATAACATTGCGTAAATCGGGATCGAGATGAGCCATGAAACAATCCTTTCTTATTTATTTACAGTAAAAGTCAGTAGGCGTGCAAACCGGTTGTCTAGTCATTGTCAGCGACGCTTTTTCTGTCATTTAACAACGCTGTCATTTTGAGATTAGCATAATGATCCATAAGAGATGGACAGGTGAATCGATCCAGCAAATCAAACTATTTTTGTTTAGGAAAATTCCACAGCAGCAAAATTACTCACGCGATGGAAATCAACAATATTCCTTATGAATCATGGAGAAGTTGCCTTTAGTTTCGAAACTAAATTAATGCTAACAGAGCTGCTGAAGCTCTGCTGAAGCAAATCAAAAAGCTGCGAGAAATCGTGGAGAATTTAAAATACCATTTCATTTATTACAGTCATTTTGCGCACTGTCTCGCAGCAATGAGCAGAACATTGCTGGCTGGAACGAATACGCTTTTTATTTCCTGAAATTCTGGTTATTACTAAATAAGCGATAAGTTGAAGATAAATGAAGTGCGATAACTCAGGAGCAGTTTGTGGACAGATGCGTGTTTTACATTTCGGACGGTACCGCGATTACAGCAGAAGTTTTAGGCCATGCTGTGCTTTCACAATTTCCGGTAAATGCCACAACCTATTCACTCCCCTTTGTTGAAAGTGAAGAGCGCGCCAAAGCTGTCTGCCGGCAAATTAATGAAATTTTTGAGAAAACCGGTGCCCGCCCACTGGTGTTTTATTCCATCATTTCACCCAACATCCGCGACATCATTAAAAACAGTGAAGGTTTCTGTCAGGATATTGTTCAGTCGCTGGTCGCCCCCTTACAGAATGAGCTGGGCGTAGATCCTACCCCAATTGCCAACCGGACGCATGGCCTGACAGCCAGCAACATCAGTAAATACGATGCGCGCATTGCCGCGATTGATTACACGCTGGCCCACGACGACGGGATTTCCCTGCGCAACCTCGATCAGGCGCAGGTGATTTTACTGGGCGTCTCGCGTTGCGGTAAAACGCCGACCAGCCTTTATCTGGCATTACAGTTTGGTATCCGCGCGGCTAACTACCCATTTACCGCCGACGATATGGACAATATCCAGTTACCTGCCGCGTTAAAACCGCATATGCATAAGCTATTTGGCCTGACGATTGACCCTGAACGACTGACGGCAATTCGCCAGGAACGCGTTGAAAACAGCCGCTATGCATCTTTGCGCCAGTGCCGGATGGAAGTCTCTGAGGTAGAAGCCTTATTCCGCAAAAATCAGATCCGTTACCTCAACAGTACAAATTATTCTGTTGAGGAGATTTCGGCGAAGATCATGGACAGCTTCGGCATGAGTCGCCGGATGTTCTGAATCCTTTTACTGATGTAGATGGCATATCCTGCCGGCAATGGTTGAATTCATCGGGTTTTGCGTTATTGTGATCGGCATCACTTCCCGGTATTCCTGCCGCAGCGAAGAAACAAATTTTTCGAGAACACGATGTCACAAACAGATGAACTGCGTACGACGCGCATCGACAGCCTGATTACGCCTCAGGCACTGGCAGACAAACTGCCAATTTCCCCGTCGGTCGCACAACACGTGATGGAATCACGTAAACGAATTGAAAAGATTATCAGCGGTGAAGATCAGCGGTTGCTGGTCGTTGTCGGCCCCTGCTCAATCCACGATATAGAAGCGGCTATTGATTACGCGGGCAAGCTCAGCGTATTGCGTGAAAAGTATCAGGATCGCCTGGAAATCGTCATGCGTACGTACTTTGAAAAGCCACGTACCGTTGTCGGCTGGAAAGGCCTGATTTCAGACCCTGAACTGAACGGTTCCTGCCGTGTTAATGACGGTATTGAGCTGGCACGTAAGGTATTACTGACCGTCAACCAACTAGGCATCCCGACAGCGACCGAATTCCTTGATATGGTGATCGGACAATATATTGCCGACTTGATCAGCTGGGGTGCCATCGGCGCTCGCACCACCGAAAGTCAGATCCACCGCGAAATGGCCTCGGCACTTTCCTGCCCTGTTGGTTTTAAAAATGGCACTGACGGAAATACCCGCATCGCCATCGATGCTATCCGTTCGTCGCGCACCAGTCATATGTTCCTGTCACCGGACAAAAAGGGTCAGATGACCATTTACCGTACCGCCGGCAACCCTTACGGCCATGTGATTATGCGTGGAGGTAAAAAACCGAATTATCATGCGGATGACCTCGAACAAGCCTGCCTGAATCTGGCGGAATTCGATTTGCCGCAGCGGCTGGTGGTCGATTTCAGTCATGGCAACTGCCAGAAACAGCACCGTCGTCAGCTTGAGGTAGCAGAAGATATTTGCCAGCAAATCATCAGCGGTTCAACTGCCATTGCGGGCATCATGGCGGAAAGTTTCCTGGTTGAAGGCACACAGCCCATCGTTCCCGGCAAACCTCTGATTTACGGCAAATCGATTACCGACCCATGTCTGAGTTGGGAAGACACCGAGACATTACTCTCAATGCTTGCGCAGGCAACAAACAGCCGGTTCTGATCACTTTGCTGTAACCTTCTTAAGGGCAACTTTGGTTGCCCTTTTTTGTGTCAGTAGCAGGCCTGGGGGCGTGTAACCCTCTGTCTGTTCTGATGCTTCTCCGCGCATCCCCTCCTGCTTCCCCTCTTAAATTAAGGGGTTAACGCCACAGAATTACATTCCAGCGACAAAAATTTTCTTGATGTGTTTAGGTAATGATTTGATAATGATTATCAAATTGATATTAATTCCTATTACCACGCGTATATTAAACGTACTCTTGCCATAAATATTTTTACAAATCATTCACATAACATCGCAAGCTTTATCCGCCAAAGAGCGGGTGACTTTAGACAACGAGGAAACAGCAATGCATTCAGTTCACTATCAGGACTATTTACAGGCAAAAGAAGCTAATCCCGGTAAATATGCCCGCGATCTGGCGGGAATTTTACGGATAAGCGAAGCTGAGTTAACGGCTTTACGTGTTTCCCATGATGCTGCGCGTCTGGATGTTGATGCCCGTAGCTTGCTGGCTGCTCTGGAGAATGTCGGTGGCACCAAGTCAATCACCCGTAACAACTTTGCCGTACACGAGCAGGAAGGTCGCTATGAGAATCAGCATCTCAGCGGTCACGCCGGTCTGATCCTTAATCCACGCGCGCTGGACCTGCGTTTGTTCCTGCAACACTGGCTGCACATTTTCAGCCTGTCAGAAACCACGGCCCGCGGCGTTCGCCACAGCATTCAGTTCTTCGATGCGCACGGTGATGCCGTTCATAAAGTGTATAACACCGATGAAACTGACATGGCAGCATGGGACGCGCTGATTGCGCAGTACAAAAGTGACGTCAATCCTCCGCTGCAAATTGAAGTCGCCCCTGAAGTTCCGGCTCCGACGACTGCCGCCGACACCAGCACTCTCGATGCTGAATGGCGTGCAATGACCGACGTTCACCAGTTCTTCCAGTTGCTGAAACGTCACGATGTCACCCGCCAGCAAGCGTTTAAAGCTGTCGGGGATGATCTGGCATGGCGCGTCGATAACGGCTCGCTGACGCGTTTACTGAATATCGCCAAAGATGACCAAAACGAAATCATGATTTTTGTAGGCAACAGGGGTTGCGTGCAAATTTTCACCGGTCAGATTGAAAAGATCATGCCGCACGGTGAATGGATTAACGTCTTCAACAAACAGTTCACCCTGCATCTGGTGGAAAGTGCTATCGCGGAAAGCTGGATCACCCGTAAGCCGACCAAAGACGGTTTCGTGACCAGCCTGGAGTTATTTGCCGCTGATGGTACGCAGATCGCGCAACTTTACGGTCAGCGTAACGAAGGCAATCCTGAACAAACTCAGTGGCGGGAACAGCTGGCGCAACTTAGCAATGAAGGTGTTGCAGCATGAACAAAACCTTGAAAATGCTGGCCGCTATTACAGCTTTACTGGCGACCCCGGGCCTGTATGCCGCTGAAAAGCTTGTCAGTATTGGCGGTGACGTTACCGAAATTGTTTACGCACTCGGTGCGGGCAACGAAATGGTCGCCCGCGACAGTACCAGCTTGCGTCCGCAGGCAGTACTGGCCCTACCGGACGTCGGTTATATGCGCCAGCTCAATACTGAAGGGATTTTGTCTATGCACCCGTCGCTGGTGCTGAGCAGCGAACTGGCAGAACCCTCACTGGTGTTAAAACAGCTTGAGCAGAACGGCGTAAAAGTGGTTCGTGTGCCGGGGAAACCCTCTGCGGACACCGTCCCGGATAAAATCGAAGTGATTGCCGCAGCGCTGAACCGTCAGGCGGAAGGTGAAAAACTGATCGCAACCTATCGTTCGCAGATTTCTGCTATTCAACACGATGCCCTGCCGGTAAAAATGTTGTTTGTAATGAGCCACGGTGGCATGTCATCTATGGCAGCAGGTCAGAATACTGCGGCAGATGCGATGATCACGTCTGTCGGGGCGAAAAATGCCATGCAGGGATTCAGTCGTTACCGTCCGCTGTCACAGGAAGGGGTGATTGCCAGTGCGCCGGATATCCTGCTACTGACCGCTGACGGAGTTAAAACCCTGGGTGGAATGGATCAGGTGTGGAAACTGCCGGGTGTTGCTATGACGCCTGCGGGCAAAAATAAGCGTGTGCTGGTCATCGATGATATGTCCCTGCTGGGCTTTGGTTTGCAAACGCCTGCGGTGATGGCACAACTTCGTCAGGCTGCGGAACAAGCAAAATGAGTAGCATGAGCCCTCCGGTGCCGTCAGGTCGCCGTTCGCCAGTTTGGGCGATGATTGGCCTTGGCGGCGCTCTGCTGGTGCTGGCCGTGATGGCCGCGAATACCGGCGCGATGTCACTGTCGTTAAGGACGTTACTCGCACGTCCATTTGGCGATAGTTTGTGGCAAGTCTGGCTGACAATCCGCCTTCCCCGCGTGCTGCTGGCGGTGGTAGTCGGTTGCGCGCTGGCCAGTTCCGGTGCGGTTATGCAGGGATTGTTTCGCAACCCGCTGGCTGATCCCGGCCTGCTTGGGATCAGCAGCGGCGCGGCGCTTGCGGTTGCCCTGACTATAGTGATGCCACTGGCATTGCCACCCTTGCTGGCCCTGTACAGTCATATGATCAGCGCATTTGCTGGCAGTCTGGCCATTTCAGCCATCGTCTTTACACTGAGTCGTTTCGGCCATGGTGGGTTATCGCGCTTACTGCTTGCCGGTATTGCCATCAATGCACTGTGCGGTGCCGCTGTCGGCGTGCTGACCTACGTCAGTGATGACCAGCAGTTACGCCAGTTCTCTTTGTGGAGCATGGGCAGTCTCGGGCAGGCGCAATGGCCGACACTGGCTGTGGCCTCTTCGCTGATCCTGCCAGCCTGTGTTGCGGCCCTGTTCATGGCGCGGCGCCTGAATATCCTGCAATTAGGTGAAGAAGACGCGCACTATCTCGGTGTGAATGTCCGCCGCACGCAGTTGCAATTATTGCTGCTGAGCGCCCTGCTGGTCGGGGCTGCTGTCGCGGTTTCTGGTGTGATCGGTTTTATCGGTCTGGTGATCCCGCACCTGTTGCGGATGCGTATTGGCGCAGACCACCGCTGGCTATTACCGGGATCGGCCATGGCCGGTGCCTGCCTGCTTTTGCTCGCTGACACGCTGGCCCGCACACTGGTTGCTCCGGCAGAAATGCCGGTGGGATTGCTCACCAGCCTGATTGGCGGGCCGTATTTCTTATGGCTGATCCTGCGCCCGGGAGTTCCGCGTAATGTCTGACTTTACTTCATCAATGGTTGCAGAAAATCTGACGTATTCCGTCAATAGCCGCCGGTTAATTGACGATGTTTCACTCAGCTTGCAAAGCGGAGAGATGGTGGCGTTGATTGGGCCAAACGGTGCCGGAAAATCAACACTGATGCGTATGCTGACCGGCTACCTGATGCCACAATCGGGGCAGATTTCGCTTCAGGGAAGACAACTCAATGACTGGCCAGCACAGGAACTGGCGCGCACCCGGGCAGTTATGCGTCAGAACAGTACATTGGCCTTTGGCTTTAGCGTGCGGGAAGTACTGACACTCGGGCGTTCACCGCACGGTCAGCAAAATATGCAACGGGCACTGACTGAAGTCATGACGCAAACCGATTGTCTGAATCTGGCAGAAAGAGATTATCGCCATTTATCGGGGGGCGAACAGCAGCGGGTTCAACTGGCGCGGGTACTGATCCAGCTCTGGCAACCCGCCTCTTCCTCACGCTGGTTGTTTCTCGATGAACCTACATCGGCGCTGGATTTATATCATCAGCAACACGCGTTGCGTTTGCTGCGACAGCTAACCCGGCAAACGCCGCTGGCGGTATGCTGCGTGCTGCATGATCTCAATCTTGCGGCGTTGTATGCCGACCGGATTATTTTATTGCACGGCGGAAAAGTGGTCGCCAGCGGGACGCCCGTTGACGTACTGAGCGAAGCCATACTGAGCCGCTGGTATCAGGCCGATTTGAACGTCTGCCCGCATCCGGAAACTGCATTGCCGCAAGTTTTCTTACGCCAGTAGAGACGGTTCAATAAAAATGCCACATTCAGATGTGGCATTTTTTATCTCAGCTCGAACAAGATATTTCGAGGTGTTTTCCCCAGTCGGGTGGCAATTTCGCCATTTCATCATACTGAGGCGCATCGCTGTAAGGGTCACGCAATGCCTGGTGAAGTTGCTCCAGCGCACTGATATCATCCACTTCAGCCCTTTCGATGGCTTTCTGCGCCAGATAATTTCTCAAAATAATGCGTGGATTACTTTGTTTCATGGCGTCCTGCCGCGTGGCATCATCAATATCTTCCGTTTGTAAACGCTGACGATAAGCCTGATACCAGCTGTCAAAAGCGTCACGGTCGATGAATTCATCCCGTAAAGGCGACGCGGCCTGCTGTTGTTCTGTCTGGCTGAGCAACCTGAAAGTCTGCGTGAAATCCCGCCCCTCTTTCGCCATCAGACTTAGCAGCCCGGTGAGCAGATCGTTATCCTGTTTATTCTCGGTAAAGAAACCCAGTTTGCCGCGCATCAGCGTGCCATAGGCTCTCATCAGCGCCGGTTCATACTCGCCAAGCGCGGTCTGGAGTTGTTCCGTGGACATCAGGCCGGATAACGTTTGTGCCAGACGATGCAGGTTCCAGTAAGCCACCGCCGGCTGATTATCGTAGCTGTAACGCCCCTGATGATCGGAATGGTTGCAGATATAACCCGGCTGATAATCGTCGAGGAAACCGTAAGGGCCGTAATCGATAGTCAGTCCGAGAATCGACATATTGTCGGTATTCATTACGCCGTGTGCAAACCCGATACTTTGCCATTGTGCAATCAGCGCAGCGGTTCGTTCCACCACACTGGTAAACCATTGCTGGTAGCGTGATGCGTCAACCGGCTCACTTTCCAGCAACCGGGGCCAGTGATGTGCGATGACATAATCTGCCAGTTGCCTGACATGTTCAGGTTGTTTGCGGTAGTAGAAGTGCTCGAAATGACCAAAGCGAACATGGCTTTCCGCCACGCGGATCAGCATCGCACCGCGCTCAGGCTGCTCGCGGAAAACCGGCTCATCACTGGTGGCAATCGTCAACGCCCGCGTTGTCGGCACCGATAAATGATGTAGCGCTTCCGAGGCGAGAAACTCACGCACGACAGAACGCAAAACCGCACGACCATCTCCCATTCGTGAATAAGGTGTCAGCCCGGCCCCTTTCAGATGCCAGTCGAACCGTTTTCCGGAAGGTAAAACCTGTTCGCCCAGTAAAATACCCCGTCCGTCGCCCAGTTGTCCCGCCCACTGGCCGAACTGATGCCCGCTATAAACCTGAGCCAGGGGCTGCATACCGGGGAAGAGTTTTTCACCGCACCAGTATTCGCGATGCTGAGCATCGAAAAGCGAATCATCCAGCCCCAGTTCACGCGCCAGTGGTTCGCTGTGATAAAGAAGCCGTGCGCCTTTTAGCGGCGTCGGTTGCAGTTGCGTGTAAAAGTCAGGCAACTGGTCAGCATAATGATGTTCAAATCGCGGCATAAATCCCCCTTTTTAATAGTGTAGGACTGCGGGACGTTAATTAACACGGAGCGAATGCAGGGAGATTATGACCTTGAGTGATAAAAAATCCCGGCACAGCAGGCGCTGGCCGGGATCCTGAGAGTGAAACAACCTGCGACGATCAGTGAAATTGGCTGGGCCGCACAAGCAGGCTGTCCAGTTCAGCGGGCTCAACACCAGGCCATAGCAAACCCTTCACCCCTTGTATTTCTACTTTGCGTAACGCATCAAAATAGTCCTGAGAGTCGAGCCCGTCGACCACGATATTACGGCAAAAACGGTTAACATTTCTTATCAGCGAGGGCATCACGATAGTGAAATGTTCACCCTCACAGAGCTGCCAGAAAAGATTTTTGTCGAGCTTCACCCACTGAAAAAGATGGTCAAAAACGGGCACCATGTTAATAGTGCCTGAGCCGAAGTTTTCCAGACAAAGCGGAAAATATTTTTTTAATGCAACCAGTTGCTGGTTATTTTTGCCTTCGGAAAGACGCGGAAACGACTCGCTCAGATTAAGATGAATGAAAGTATGCATGCTGAACGCATTGCGGAGATTTTCATCTTCCAGCAATAAGGCCACCTGTTTTTCCTCAACACTGATATTCAAAATAACCTGATTATCGCTAAACCATCGGGCATGCTCACCCGCCCATATCTGTTGCTCATTAAGAAACCGTAATAACTGCTGCGGTGTTAACAGGTTCAGTACCAGTTCTGTGGGCATGACTAACTTGCTGTCTGCGCTGGAAAAACGGCAAATTAATTCTATGGCGAGTAATTTCCCGTCAATGGTATAGACCGGCTGGCACAGGTAGCTGCTGTTAAAGGCCGTATCGAATTGTATTTTCATTTTTGTCCAAAACATCAACGGCACGACTAATTGATTAATAACTTTTTTGACTATCAATCAGATCATAAAGATACCGGAGCCCCGAGGCGAAACCGAAATATTAGAGAAATTGATATCAATAAAGAGCCTGTCCGGTTGTAAGTGTACAGAGACGACCACACGAGCGGCTGCGATTCAAAGTTTTTAAAAACGCCTTTCCCTTATTGCCTTCTTTTTAGGGGTTATAACAGTCAACACAGGGATTTCAGACTAATCTTATCGCCAGAGGTGAAAACACGCAACTTGCCTTGTGAGCGCTATCAATCCTTTTTCAACAAGAATTCCTGCTTTGTTTTGTGCTAATGCCCAAAAAGCATGTTACTAAATATTTTAGCTAATGGTTATAGTGTCTTATGGAATATTGCGCAAGTGACGGGATTCACAACCGGGCTTTTAAGAATGATGAGTAATTTTGCTAAGGTAATAATAAACCGGAGGTTATTCGTCATCATCAGCGACCTCCGGCATTCTCAACTTTACTGGATACAACGCACCAGCCAGTTTTGCAGTTCAGTGAGTTCAGCCTGCATCGCCGGATATCGGATAATGATGCGCTGGCAGGCTTGCCCGACGTCCTGCGCGTGATAGCGCGTGCCTGCCAGCTCCGCGGCTAATCTCTGTAACGGTGCGGGATTAAGGCTGTCGGTGAAAATCTGCGCACGGCTGATGTTGCCCTTCTCCACATCAAAGTGAATATCCACCCCGCCCCAGATAAACCGTTCGTTCAGTAAATGGCTGAAGGCCGGTGCTTTGCCGAAATTCCATTCCCAGCTGCTTTGTTTAGCAAATCTTTCGGGGAATCCCGGAATGTCAGGAAACACCTCCGGAGAGATGATTTCAGGTTTTACATTCCCACCATACCAGTCGAAAAATGCCGCAATCACGGCCTGGCAAATTTGCTCATGATTGATATCCGGCACAAACTCATTGAGATTCGCGACCCTCGAACGCACCGAAGTGATCCCTTTTGCCTGCAACTTTTTGACGTCCGGATTGAGATAGTTGGCGAGACGGCTGAGATCGGCATTAAGCAGTAACGTGCCGTGATGGAAGCCGCGGTCGGCTGTTTCACGATAGGCGGAACCGGAAATTTTCCGCTCGCCTTCCGGCGTCTGTACCACCAGATCGTTACGACCCGAGGCAGTAGCATCGATACCCAGCGTTTTTAGTGCGTTGAGAATAATGCCGGTTGAAACGCTTTTATCGTATTCCGGTTTGCCCGCCATGAAGGTGAAACAGGTATTCCCGAGATCGTGAAAAACCGCCCCGCCGCCACTGCTGCGCCGCGCCAGACGAATGCCATCTTCTTCCATTCTGCGGGTATTGCATTCTTTCCACGGATTCTGCGCCTGCCCGATAACCACGGTTTCGGAATTTCGCCAGAGGAATAACACACGCTGCGTGGTCATCTCGCGGAAAATACAATCTTCTACGGCCAGATTGAACCAGGGATCGTAAGAATCGGAAAGTAATAGTCTGAGAGGTTTCATTGCATATTCATCCTGAATGAGTCTGCTTTGATAATAACAGCAAAAAACAGGATGAAATACGCAGTGAAATCAGGGGGAATGCGATTGGGCACCGTGTCAGATACGGCGCGCCTGCCAGTACACTTTTCGCCAGTAAACGTTGTCGAGTGAAGAACGGGTCACGCCCTGGCTGGTCGAGGCATGAATAAACTGATCGGCAGTATCATAAATACCGACATGCAAACCATTTTCACCGCTGCCGGTTTTGAAGAAGACTAAGTCGCCGGGCAACAATTCATCACGTGGCACTTTGGTGCCGATTTTGGTCTGGTCGGCGGTCGTTCTCGGCAGCACGACGCCAAACCGATCACGATAAGTGCGGAAGACAAAACCAGAACAGTCAACGCCGCTCGGTTGTAATCCGCCGTAACGATACGGGGCACCGTGCCATTGGCTGAGCTGGTCGTTAAGCTCGGCCACGACAGTAATAGAATCGGCAAACCTGCCGCTTGGCGGCGGAGCGTGGCTGCTGCAACCGTTAAGAATTAATGCGGCAACGGCCAGCAGGGAATACATGGATACGGATGAGCAGCGCATAGTGCATTCCTTCTCGAATAGCATCACGGCCTGACCAGACGCGAAGGTTTACGCGCGCCGGATAAGTCGCCGTTATCTAAGAACTAATAGAATTTAGCGCTATTTTATCCGTCATCCAATGTTTAATGATGTTTTTTATCGTCATAAAAATCATTCAATGGGATTTTTTTACCGGTTTACTGTGGATAAGCCAGACACCTGACAGGATAAGCAACCCGCCAATTGTTTTACTTAAGCTGATGCTTTCATTGAACCAGGGCAGCGTTACTGCGGCAATATACACCAGCGCATAACTCAGACTCAGTAAGGTATATGCCCGGTTGAGTGGCAGGTAACGCAAGGCAAAGAACCAGCATCCCATCGATAATATATAGCCACACAGCCCCATAAAAACGGCAATCAGGGCATGTAAATGGCTAACAATAAAGGGAGTATCTATAGCGGCCAGTGAAAACAACGGGATCTGCACTATGCCCCATTTCATCAGTAATTGTGCCGCCGTTACCAGCAAAACACTTCCCGCACTCCACAGGTATCCTTTCATAAGCTGACACTCATTAGTGCAATACCACACATGATCAGTGCGACGCCGCACCAGTGGCGGCCATCGACAACTTCACCGAAGAACCATCGGGCACACAGCGTGATCAAGACGAAATTCAGGCTGAGCATCGGATAAGCCAGGCTCAGCGGCAATAATTGCAATACACGTAACCATAACAGCATGGCGATACCGAGCAACAATATCGCCAGCCCGAGCCAGCGTAAAACCCTCGCCATGCCATGCGCAGCAACCTGTGCGGCCTGCTTCTGACAAAGCTGACCGGCACAGGTGACAACGCTGACGACAAGAACCAGAAGGAAACCGGTCATGGCAGTTTTTTGTAGAATAACAGTGCCTGACGGTCGATCCGCACCGTTTGATCCGCAGGAGGCAGAGAGGATTTCACCGCAGCATTACGGTCAAGTCTGAGGATCAGAGAGACATTTCCTGCCTGACGCGCTTGTTGCAGCCACTGTGAGAAATGTGCCGCATCGACAAAATTGTCTTTGGCATCCGGATAGCTCAAACCGTATTGCAGCTCACCCTTTTCATCAAACATCAGAATATCGCTGCGCTTGAGTGTCCACGCAACTGCGGTTGCCACACCGACGTTATCTGTCAGCACATAACGACTGTCTTTCAGCAACGCCATATTTTGCGTCAAAAAGGGCTGCGGCTGTTTGGAATCCATCACTTTTTTCGGAATAGCCTGTCCGGCCAGCAATGCCAGCACCAGCGGGCAAAGGGCAGCCCAATACCAGCGCTTTTTCAAATCCGTCAGCGACACTGCGCCAGCCAGCGCCCACACGGCAAAACACAGAATACCGATCAGGGCATGCGGCAACTCAGAACGACTGAACACAGCTTTGATGTGGAAAGGTAATATGCCGGAGATCAACAGAACTGCCACGGCCAGCAACACACCAAACACGATGTTGAGGGTCCCATTGGCTTTCAGTGCACGTAATTTTCCTGACTCAAGGATCTTATCTAAATAATCCGCCATCAGCAGGGCAAGCGGCGCAAAGCACGGCAAAATGTAAGTCGGCAATTTACCTTTAGCAATGCTAAAGAAAATCAGCGGCATGATTGCCCAGCTCAGCAGGAAGAACAATTCCGGACGCACGACGCGTTGAGTCCAGCCCGCCCGCAAAGCTCCCGGTAATAACCCGAGCCATGGCAGCGCCCCCAGAAACAGCACCGGCAGGTAATACCAGAAAGGTGCCTTGTGCTGAGCATCAGCCTCAGCAAAACGCTGGATATGCTCAACCCAGAAGAAGTAGTTCCAGAAGTCCGGCTCCCGGTGTGCTATCGCCAGCACCCACGGCAGGCTCAGTACCGCCGCACTCACAATCGCCAGGGGCCCCCAGCCAAGCAGGGTTTTGAAACGCTTTTCGCGCCAGATAATCGGCAGAACCGCAATAACCGGTAACGCCAGCGCCAGAAAGCCTTTGGTCATAAAGCCCATGCCGCAGGCCAGCCCGAGTGCAATCCAGCTCAGGGCTTTTTGCGGTGTACGCGATACCCGCAGGCAGAAATAGCTTGCGACCATTGCGGCCGTCATCCACAGCGTGATCATCGGATCCATCACACTGTAAGTCCCGATGCCGAAAACCAACGTCATGGACAGATAAATCAATGCCGCAGTGTAAGCCGTCTGGCGGTTGCGCCACATAAGATGCGCCAGCCAGAACACTAAAATCGCGCTAAGCGCCGTGCTGAATACCGATCCAAAACGCACGGCAAAGTTGCTGTCTCCAAAAATCATCTGGCTGATATTGTTAAACCAGTAACCCGCGACAGGTTTCTCAAAATAGCGTAACCCGAGAAGATGTGGCACAACCCAGTCACCGCGCTGGAGCATTTCGCGGCTGATTTCTGCATAACGGGTTTCATCGGGTTGCCATAAGAGACGGGTGTTAAGAGGAACAAGGTAAACCAGGGCAAAGAACACCAAAATCAGCGTGCCCCACAGGCCTTTAATTGTTTTCGACATCAGGAAAAACCTTCTTGCTGACAGCCTAACCAGCCTTCCCGACCCGGGAAACTGGCGCGAACCACTTTGCCTCTTGGCAATGTACTGAGATCTTGCGGCAGCAACTCACCCAGCGCGCAAAACTGGATCCCCTGCGCAGACGCACGGGTTAACAATTCATCGAACTGTTTAGCCAGTGACATGCCTTCCACTTCGGCATGAATGGTATAAACCGGTACACCATGATCTTTCGCAATAGCATCAAGAATAAAGTCGTTGAAGTTATCGGCGTTAATCTCGCCGCCAGCCACTTCGTCATAAGTGGGTAACGTCACGGGAATCTGCACAGTGCCCAGTGTTCCGTTTTCCAGTACCGGCAGGAAAGGTCGCGTTCCGCGGCAATCACTGTTGTAGTAAAAGTGGAAACGTTCTTTGACTTCGATAACCCGCTCATCGGCACGCCAGCCTGCGACGGCCGAACATTCGACATCATGGCCCAAACTTTTTTCGAGCGCATCCAGCCCCAGGCGGATTTGTTCTTCCAGCTGTTTCTCGGACCATTTCCCGACTTTTGCCTGCCAGCCCTGATGATCCCAGGCGTGCAGCCCGACTTCATGCCCGCGTTTTGCGGTTTCTTTCATCAGATAACCGAGATCACGCGCGATAAGTTTACCCGGCCACGCGGTGCCTGCCAGTAAGATATCCCAGCCGTAAAGAGACGCCGCATTAGAGCGCAGCATTTTCCACAGGAAGCGCGGTTTAAGCAGGCGCCATAAATGACGCCCCATATTATCCGGGCCAACGCTGAAGAAGAAACTGGCAGTAATTTTATGATTTGCAAGAGTTTGCAGAAGCTGAGGGACACCCTCGCGGGTGCCACTCCAGGTATCCACATCAATGCGCAGACCCACTTTCTTCATGACGGGCACCGTTTCAGGCTTTGCCAGCGTCAGGATTTACTGAACGCAGGAAGAAATCCAGGGTTTCAGCAACGGTTTTATCCATGCCGATTTCCGGTTTCCAGTTAAGCAGACGACGGGCATTTTTGATGCTCGGCGTACGGTGCTCCACGTCCTGATAGCCTTTTCCGTAATACGTGCTGCTTTCCACCAGATTGAAACCAGCGAACGGCGGGAACTGCGCGCGCAGCGGATGTGATTCAAAACTGCTCAGCAGCATTTCTGCCAGTTCACGAATGCTCGCTTCGTTAGTCGGGTTACCGATGTTAATAATCTGGCCATCACATAAGTTGTCGCGGTTCTCGATGATCCGGAACAACGCTTCAATACCGTCGTTGATATCAGTGAAGCAACGCTTTTGCTCGCCGCCATCCACCAGTTTGATCGGTGATCCTTCAACCAGATTAAGAATCAGTTGGGTGATCGCACGGGAACTGCCGATACGCGCAGCATCCAGGTTATCCAGACGTGGTCCCATCCAGTTGAACGGACGGAACAGGGTGAACTTCAGGCCTTCTTTCGCGCCGTAAGCCCAGATCACGCGGTCCAGCAGTTGCTTGGAAACAGAGTAAATCCAGCGCTGTTTGTTGATCGGGCCGACAATCAGACGGGAATGATCTTCGTCGAATTCCTTATCATCACACATGCCGTAAACTTCAGACGTTGACGGGAAGATAATGCGTTTTTTGTATTTGACGCAATCGCGGACAATTTTCAGGTTTTCTTCGAAATCCAGTTCGAATACGCGCAGCGGATTACGGGTGTACTCGATTGGCGTTGCAATCGCCACCAGCGGCAGAACGACGTCGCATTTTTTGATGTGATATTCGATCCACTCTGAATGGATGCTGATATCGCCTTCCACGAAGTGGAAATGCGGATTACCCATAAAGCGGCTGATCGCGTCAGAGCTGATATCCAGGCCATAAATTTCATAGCGGTCTTCGCGAAGCAAACGCTCACTCAGGTGGTTACCGATAAAACCATTCACGCCGAGGATTAAAACACGGGTACGGCGTTTCATCACCGCCGTGGGCAACGTTGCGACACGCATATCCGGCATAATGCCCAGTTCCAGCGCCAGACGGGAACCCTGTACATACAGGCCGTTTTCACTCTGCCCTGCCAGAATTTCCAGCGCGCCTTCGCCACAGGCGATGGTCAGCGGATCAGAAGAAAGCACGGTGCCCGGTTGTTTGTCGTGCTGAGTTGCCAGCGGACGTGCGCGCCAGATAGTCAGCTTACGTTGGCCGAGATAAGAGAATGCGCCGGGATAGGGTTCAGTCACCGCGCGGATCAGGTTATTAATTTCAGTGGCCGATTTGTGCCAGTGAATTTCACCGTCAGCGGCGGTACGGCGACCAAAGTAACTGGCCTGAGATTCGTCTTGCGCCGTCAGTGTGATGTTGCCCGCTTTCATTTCCGGCAACACATCTGTCAGTAATGCTTTCGCTGCCTCACGCACTTTGGCATGAAGTTTCAGCGCCGTGTCATCGCCAGTGATCGCCACTTTGCGCTGACCGACGATATCACCTGCATCCGGTCGTTTGACCATTTTATGCAAAGTGACACCCGTTTCAGTTTCACCGTTGAGCAGCGCCCAGTTAACCGGTGCACGACCACGGTAACGCGGCAGCAATGAACCGTGCAGATTGAAGCCACCCTGCGGCGCCAGAGATAAAATCTCTTCGCTCAGCATATTACGGTAGTAGAAAGAGAAGATGATATCGGGCTGTAAAGCACGGATGCGGTCAACCCACAATGGATGGTTAACATCTTCCGGTGCATAAACGGGCAGGTTCAGCTCAGCGCCCTGACGGGCAACGGAAGAAAAGAACTGGTTTTCATTCGGGGAATCAGTGTGGGTGAAAACTGCCTGAACATCATAACCCGCGTCAACCAGAGCCTGTAAACCAACACAACCAATATCATGATAGGCAAATACAATCGCTTTCATTACTCTTCTTCCTGACTGTGGTCTTCGGAACGAACGCCGACGACTTTTTGAACAAAATAACGGGGACGCGCACGAACATCGTTGTAGATCCGCCCGATGTATTCACCGAGTAATCCCATACCGACAAACTGCGCACCGATAAACATAAATAACAATGCAAATAGCGTGAATACGCCTTCCGCAGACCACTCAGGGCCGTTGATCAGGCGCATTAAAATGAGGAATACCGCCAGCAGGAAACCGAAGATGGCAATCACACTGCCAACAACACTGAGCATTCTCAGCGGTGTTGTCGTCAGACAAGTGATCAGGTCATACATCAGGTTAATCAGTTTCATCAGGCTGTATTTGGAATCACCAAACTCACGCTCAGAATGCTGAACCGGAATTTCTATGGTTCTGCGCGCGAATGTGTTGGCCAGAATAGGAATAAAGGTACTGCGCTCATGGCAATGCAGCATAGCTTCGATAATGTGACGGCGATAAGCCCGTAACATACAGCCGTAGTCACCCATCGATTTACCGGTGGCACGTTGGATCATCATATTGATCATCTTTGATGCCGTTTTACGGAACCAGGAATCGCGACGATTTGCACGTACGGTGCCGACAACGTCATAGCCTTCATCGGCCGTGGCAACCAGGCGCGGGATTTCTTCCGGCGGATTTTGCAGGTCAGCATCAAGCGTAATGACCAGGTCACCGGTTACATGGCTAAAACCGGCCATAATGGCGGAATGCTGGCCGTAATTGCGGTTGAGCAAAACGGCAATAACATGGCTGTCCGGTTGTTCTGCAGCGGCAGCGAGCATGTCGCCGGAGCTGTCAGAACTGCCGTCATCCACCAGAATGATTTCGTATTGCTGGGTTAATTGCTGACAAGCGGCCTGCGTGCGGGAAAGCAACGCCGGCAAGCTTTCTTCTTCGTTGTAGACCGGGATAACCACCGAGACTTTACGGATTGGTTCGTATTGCGCCACTACTGCGCCTCCAGAAGGGAAAAAAGAGCCGCGACAACGCGGTCCACATCGCTGTCCTGCATATCAGGGAACAGCGGCAAACTGCATAAACGTGCCGAATTCCATTCACTGTTTGGCAGGCTCAGGTGCGGATAACGTTCGCGGTAATATTTTTGGGTGTGAGCTGCACGGAAATGTAAACCCGTTCCGATCCCCTGCTCTTTCAGACGTTCCATCAGTGCGTCACGGCTGATACCACAACGCGCTTCATCCACACGGATCATGAATAAGTGCCACGCATGAAGGTGCGGGTAAGCCGGTACAGCCATTGGCAGATAAGGTGAGCCCTGTAATTTATCCAGATAACGCTGTGCCAGCTCCGCACGGCGGGCATTCATTTGTGCAAGACGTTTAAGCTGCACGACAGCCACAGAGGCATGAATGTCGGAGAGATTGTATTTAAAGCCTGGCTCAACCACTTCAGCCTGCGGTTTACGCCCCAGCACCTGACGATCAAATGCATCAACCGCCAGACCGTGGAATTTCAATGCCCGTACTTTTTCAGCCAGAACATCATCGTCGGTGGCAATCAGACCGCCTTCTGCGCAGGTCATATTTTTGATCGCGTGGAACGAGAAAATTGCTGTCCCCTGTGCGCCAATCCAGCGTTCACGGTATTTTGTGCCTGCCGCGTGCGCAGCGTCCTCCACGACCGGAATACCGTGTTCATTAGCAACAGCATAAATCGGGTCAAGGTCTAAAGGCGCGCCGGCGTAATGCACCGGGATAATCGCTTTGGTTTTTGGCGTGATGGCCGCAGCAACCGCGTCGGCACTGACCATCAATGTGTCAGGATCAACATCAATCATCACCGGTTCTGCACCGAGCAGGACAATCATGTTGATGGTTGAAACCCAGGTCTGTGAAGGCGTGATCACTTCATCGCCCGGTCCGATGCCGAGCGCCATCAGGGTGACATGCATGCCGCCTGTCGCAGAACTGACTGCGATAGCATGCTTACAACCGAAAGTGGCAGAAAAATCCTGTTCAAGCTGATGAGTCTGTGGCCCGGTGGTGATCCAGCCAGAACGTAAAACCTGCCCCACTGCAGCTATTTCTTCTTCGCCCATAGACGGACGGGAAAAAGGCAAAAAGTTTTCCATTACGCTATCCCAAAAAGGTAATTACCGATACCGACTGTAGACCGCATTTATTTAACAGTAAGTAAACGCCGTCATGAAATTATGGATCTTATGATGTCGGTTTAATCTTAATTTAACCTTAAGGATTTACCAGTCACGCGAAGCTAAACAGAAAGTAAATAAACAAAAATTAAATAGCAGGAAAAAATAAAAATCATTTAATAACAATCAATTACATTAAATTCTGTTTTTATGAAAAAAATGAACTTTATTAAAACAATGCATCTTATGCGTTTTTTATGAACAAATAAGAATTGGGGTAAAGCGTAAACCCCAATAATAATATAATTAAACCGCTATGCATTAAGCTCAGGTCGCCATTATCCATTGCCTGCCTGCCAGTTCGTGTATCTGAAATGCCACTTTGTACACGTCTGAAAGTATTTCAGGCTGCATGACATCAGCACATTTTCCCGCCGCCATTACCTGACCCTGCGACATAAGCCAGATCTGATGCGCGTAATGGAGGGTGTGGTTGAGATCATGATCGCTTAACACCACGGAACGTCCTGCCGCGCAAAACTCCGCAAGTAACTGATCCAGCGCCTGCTGCTGGGCAACATCCAGGCTGTTCATCGGCTCATCAAGGAATAAAAGCTGACTATCAGGATTCACCGTCGGCCACACTTGCAATAAAGCAGCCGCCAGCCTCACCCGCTGCCATTCCCCGCCGGATAAATGCGTGACCGGCCGGCCAAGTTTATCGCTGAGATGTAAAGCATCACATAAACATGAAACCGTGCGCTCAAGAACAGCAGGATCCACTTCTCGCGGCTGATGAAGGGACAAATATTGAAATACCGGCATCAGGGATGCCGGGGTCAGTTGCTGGCATAACCAGGCGCGAAGACGTGCCAGCCTGGGTCCGGGAACGTCGGCAAGCGGTTGTCCGTCGAGAATAACCTCGCCTCCCCCTGCCGACATACCCGCCAGACGGGTCAGTAAAGTGCTTTTCCCGGCGCCATTCGGGCCGATGATATGGATCCGACAGCCCGGCACAATCCGCGCGCTAAATGCGCTAAGCCGCCCCGCAACGGTTATCTCACGACATTCCAGCATCGGTGTATTCACACGCAAATTATTTCGCCAGTGCGGCTTTGATGGTTTCCATAAGGATCGGATCTTCCGGTGTCATATCGGGTGCAAAACGCTGAACCACGGTGCCGTCACGACCAATCAGGAATTTCTCAAAATTCCACAAGATGTCATCGGGCTTAAGAGGTTGACGACCTTTGCTGGCCAGACGTTCGTAGAACGCGCTGTCTTCCGGTTTGACGGCTGTCGGACAGGCTGCAATCAGCGCTGAATACAGCGGATGACGGTTGTCTCCGTTGACGTTAATTTTGCTAAACATCGGGAATTTCACGCCAAAATGGGTGGTGCAGAAGGTTTTGATCTCATCTTCAGTGCCCGGTTCCTGCGCGCCGAATTCATTGCACGGGAAGCCCAGCACTTCAAAACCACGATCGTGCCAGGCCTGGTAGATATTTTCCAGCCCCTCATATTGCCTGGTCAGGCCACATTGTGATGCCACATTCACGACCAGCAATACAGAACCTTTATAAGCACCGAGCGTCGTGGTTTCGCCATCGATAGTTTTCAGGGAGATATTATAAATTTCATTACTCATCGTTTTCGTCCTGATATTTGTAGGTTAGGGGAAGGGGTTTCAGTGAACAGCATAGCCGACACACCGAAAAGCATCAGCGGATTTGTCCGGTTCTGGTCAGCAACCAGATGAATACCGGTGCACCCAGCGTGGCAGTCACCACACCAATCGGTAATTCCGCCGCAGATAAACCAATTCGCGCCAGTACATCTGCTAACAGTAAAACTGAAGCGCCGCAAAGTGCACAGGCGGGCAGCAAACGGCGCTGATCGGTGATCCCGCAAAGCCTGAGAATATGCGGGATGATCAGCCCGATAAAACCGATGACGCCCGATAAGGCGACGCTCAGCCCGACCATCCAGCCGACGGCAAGCACCAGAATATAACGCCAGGTGTTCAGCGATATGCCGAGTTGCCTCGCCTGCTGCGTCCCGAGAGACAATAGATTGAGTGCATTCCCCTGTAAGACCAGCCACAGTAAAACAGGCAGCAACATTAATCCCAGCCAGAGCTGATTCCAGTCAACACCGCCAAATCCGCCCATCATCCAGTACATCAACTGCCGTAAATCGAGATTGTTGCTGAAATAAATCGCCCAGGTCATTAAAGCACTGCAGACAATCCCAATAGCAATCCCGACAAGAAGCATACGGGCATTCGTCAAAAGGCGTTTACGGGCAATATATAGCAGAAAGAAAGTGACAATCAGAGCGCCCGCGATGGCTGCCAGACTCATGATCCAAACAGGCAACAGGCCGTGGCTTAACATGACACATAAAACCAGCGCGACGCAGGCACCATTGGCAACACCGAGTAAACCGGGCTCGGCAAGAGGATTTTCGAACAACGACTGCATCACTGCCCCGGAGACAGCAAGACTTGCGCCCACCAAAATGACAGCGACAGCGCGCGGAAACCGTAATTGCCACACGAACAGACGCGCCTCAGTGCTGAGCCATTGATCCGGCCACAGCCAGCGTTCACCCGCACTCAGACTGAACACCCATATCAACAACAAGAACATACCCAGCCCGTATAACCAGCGGCGGTCACGGTATTTCTGTTGCTGTTCAAAGGCAGAAAAGGTCTGCGGGATAGGCATGAATGGCTAATTCCTGGGGCTCACGGGAAGTGACTATCCTACCGATATTAGGCAGTTAGCTCTAGCGAAGAACGGCTGAATACCATAAATAGAAATTGAAAAAGCCGGTGACTGAGCACCGGCTTCGGACACGTTTGCATTTACAGGGAAAATCAGTGTCCCTGATAACCATTCGGCGGGATCGGCTGGCCGTTCCCCTGATGACCATTATTATCATGATGATCATTACCGTTTGGACGGCCCGGATTATGGGGCTGCGGTCCTGGCTGATTACGCCCCGGCTTATCATGGTTACGCTGCGGTGGTTTAGCGTCCCAGCGATTACCGTGCCAGTACATGCCATGTTCATTACGCTCACCGTAATGATGGCCCTGATGATCATGCCACCACTGCGGTGGACGCCAGTCATAGCCATCCCAATAGTAACCGCGCTGATCCTGATCCCCGAGGTGAAGTGATACGCCAGGTACGTTGAGGTCAATAGAAACATTTGCCTGCGCGATCACAGGCAAAGCCAGTGCACAACAAAGCAATAAGAGAGATTTTTTCACGTTAGTTACGCCTTCTTTATTTTTTATGACGTGATTTTTATATCAGTCAGGTATTGAAGAAAATATAAGAAATAAGCGTATTTTCGGATAACTTGCTCTGACCTTACAATAAAAACACAAACATGTCCTGGTTGAAATAATTCAACAAGACGGTGTGTGTTATCTATTCAATTCCTATTAAGACACTAACAAATCTTAACGCAAGCCTGACAACAACCTGTCTGCATTCTATTTATAATCGACCTGTTTATTCAAACGAAGGATGTATTTTATGCGTCGTATTTTCGCTCTGCTGAGCATTGCTCTGGTTGTCGTCAGCCTCAGTGGCTGTTTATTCCCACCATTTTGGGGTCCTGATGGTGGCGGTCATGGCGGCGGTGGGCACGGTGGCGGCGGTCCGGGTGGACCTCGTATGTTCTATAACCACTAGTCACCTTTTATAATTCCATTCTCCCGTTCCCGGTTAATTTGTCCGGTGCCTTTTATTCAGATATTAATATGTACATATTATTAACTGAACATAATGAGTGACTTACCATAGGGGCTTCGGCCCCGTTTTATTTGAATGGCATCCGGATAAATAATAAACCAAAGTTCTTTTCAGGCCTTGAAATTTAATCTATCAGACTAATCCTGAACCGCCTACCCCTTTAACGCTATCTTTTCACTTTCTGTGCTAATTACTTAAAAGCGTTAAAACCTATTGTTTCCGATGACACTGCACTCTTAACAATCAGATAAAAAAAAGGCCGCTTTCGCGGCCTTTTGATGTTTTCACTTATTCTTTCGGCGTGGCATTCTCTACACGACTTTTCAATTTCTGTCCCGGACGGAAAGTCACCACACGACGCGCCGTGATCGGAATATCTTCGCCGGTTTTCGGGTTACGTCCCGGACGTTGGTTTTTGTCACGCAAATCAAAATTGCCAAAGCCAGACAGTTTAACTTGCTCGCCATTTTCCAAAGCACGACGTACTTCTTCGAAAAATATTTCAACAAGGTCTTTGGCATCCCGTTTGCTCAGCCCGAGCTTTTCAAACAGGTGTTCTGACATTTCAGCTTTAGTAAGCGCCATAGGTTCAATCCCTCAAGGATGCTTGGAATCGCTGTTTTAGAGCCTCTACACATTTTGCAACGGTAGCGGCGATCTCCTCTTCTTCCAGTGTACGGCCGGTATCCTGCAACACCAGACTGATAGCCAGGCTCTTGTAACCTTCAGCTACGCCCTTGCCACGGTACACATCAAACAAGTTTACGCCAACTACCTGATTTGCGCCAACTTTCTTGCACTCTGCCAAAATATCGTCTGCGGGCACGTTTTCGGCCACTACCACAGCGATGTCACGACGGTTCGCCGGGAAGCGAGAAATCTCTTTCGCATCAGGCAGTACGCGGTCTGCGACCTTATTCCACAACATTTCGAAGACCACGGTACGACCATTAAGATCGAGTTTACGTTCCAGCTCAGGGTGTACTACACCAATGAAACCAATACGTTCGCCGCGTAAATAAATTGCTGCGCTCTGCCCAGGATGCAACGCAGGATTCGCTTCCACCTTGAACTGTACATCGTTCATTTTGCCGGTAAGCTCAAGAATAGCCTCAAGATCACCTTTCAAATCGTAGTAGTCAACTGCCTGACGCGCCAGATCCCAATGCTCTTCATTTTTAGTGCCGGAGATCACACCAGACAGCATGACGTCCTGACGGATACCCAAATCGGCTTGCGTATCAGGTACAAAGCGCAGGCCGCTTTCAAATAAACGTACGCGACTTTGCTGACGATTCTGGTTATTTACTACAGCAGTCAGCAGGCCAGACCACAGGGAAAGACGCATTGCAGACATTTCAACCGAGATCGGGCCGGGTAAAATCAGCGCTTCTTCGCCGGGATGCAGCAGAGCCTGCACTTTTGGATCGACAAAACTGTAAGTGATCGCTTCCTGGAAACCACGATCAACCAGCAGATTTTTCACACGTTTCAGTGAAAGGTTCGCTTCACGGTGCTTGGTCATCACCAGACTGGCTTTAACCGGCACATCAGGAATGTTGTTGTAGCCGTAGACACGCGCGACTTCTTCCACCAGGTCTTCTTCGATTTGCATATCGAAACGCCAGCTTGGCGCCACAGCTACCCAGTGGTCGCCATTATGCTGAACCTTACACCCCAGACGGGTCAGGATGTCAGTCACCTGAGCATCTTCAACATGATGCCCGATCAGGCGATCCAGTTTTTCACGACGCAAGGTGATGGTTGCCGCTTTCGGCAAATCAACGTCGGAGGTCGCTTCAATAACCGGACCGGCTTCACCACCACAAATGCTCAGCAACAACGCAGTAGCCCGTTCGATAGCTTTGAACTGCAGCTCAGGATCCACACCACGTTCATAGCGATGAGAAGCATCCGTGTGCAGCCCCTGACGGCGTGCACGGCCAGTAATTGAGAGCGGTGCAAAGAACGCAGATTCCAGCAGGACGTCCTGCGTCTCGTCGTTCACACCGGAATGTTCGCCACCAAAGATACCGGCCATTGCCAGGGCTTTCTCATGGTCTGCGATGACCAGCGTATCTTCCGCCAGTTTCGCCTCTGTGCCATCGAGCAACGTTAATGCTTCGTCTTTCTGCGCCATGCGCACGACGATGCCACCACTGATGCGATTCAGA
Organism: Rahnella sp. WP5; assembly: GCF_000745615.1. NCBI lineage: Bacteria > Pseudomonadati > Pseudomonadota > Gammaproteobacteria > Enterobacterales > Yersiniaceae > Rahnella > Rahnella sp. WP5. Next base: position 75,373 of record NZ_JQJR01000014.1, read on the forward strand.
TCAAACGCATGCATTGGCTGGCCGAGTTCGAGTAACACGTAGTTCGTGATATCGACCACGGCGTCGATAGAACGGGTGCCACAGCGACGCAGTTTTTCACGCATCCACAATGGTGTAGGTGCTTTAACATTGATGCCTTTAACGACACGGCCCAGATAGCGCGGACACGCTTGTGGCGCCTGCACATCAATGGGAATGGTGGCATCAATCGTTGCTTTCACCGGGTTCATTTCCGGCTCAACCAGTGGCAACTGGTTGATGACAGCAACATCACGCGCCACGCCGAGCATACCCAGGCAATCAGCACGGTTTGGCGTTACGCTGATTTCAATCGTGGTGTCATCGAGTTTCAGGAATTCACGGATATCTGTACCGACTGGCGCATCAAGCGGCAGTTCAATAATACCGTCGTGATCCTCTGAAATACCCAGCTCAGAGAATGAACAAAGCATGCCTTCTGAAGGCTCGCCACGCAATTTGGCAGCTTTGATTTTGAAATCACCCGGCAATACGGCGCCCACCGTTGCAACTGCAACTTTAAGGCCCTGACGACAGTTTGGCGCGCCACAAACGATGTCCAGCAGACGATCGCCGCCCACATTGACTTTAGTCACACGCAGTTTGTCTGCGTTTGGATGCTGACCGCATTCGACAACTTCACCGACAACCACGCCATTAAATGCGCCTGCAACCGGCTCAACGCCATCAACTTCCAGGCCGGCCATAGTAATTTGGTCTGATAATGCTTCGCTGCTAATGGCTGGGTTTACCCACTCACGCAACCAGAGTTCACTGAATTTCATGTGATATTCCCGCCTTACTTAAACTGTTTGAGGAAACGCAGATCGTTTTCGAAGAATGCACGCAGATCAGTCACGCCATAACGCAACATAGTCAGACGTTCCATCCCCATTCCGAAGGCAAAACCGGAATACACTTCAGGGTCGATGCCCACATTGCGCAGGACATTCGGATGCACCATGCCGCAACCCAGCACTTCCAGCCATTTACCATTTTTGCCCATCACATCCACTTCTGCGGAAGGTTCTGTGAACGGGAAATAGGAAGGACGGAAACGTATCTGCAAATCAGCTTCAAAGAAGTTGTTCAGGAAATCGTGCAATGTGCCTTTCAGGTTAGAGAAGCTGATGTCTTTATCAACGATCAGGCCTTCCATCTGATGGAACATCGGGGTGTGAGTCTGATCGTAATCGTTACGATAGACGCGGCCCGGCGCGATAATACGAATTGGCGGCTGCTGGTCTTTCATGGTGCGGATCTGAACACCGGAAGTTTGCGTGCGCAGCAGGCGTTTGGCATCAAACCAGAAAGTATCGTGATCGGCACGTGCCGGGTGATGACCCGGAATGTTCAGGGCATCAAAGTTGTGATAGTCATCTTCGATTTCAGGGCCGGTTTCCACGGTAAAGCCTAATTCACCAAAGAAGGTTTCAATGCGGTCGATAGTACGGGTCACCGGGTGCAGACCACCGTTTTCGATGCGACGGCCAGGCAGGGAAACGTCAATTGTTTCCTCTGCCAGGCGGGCATTCAGTTCAGCGGACTCCAGCATATTTTTACGCGCGTTCAGGGCTTCCTGAACCTGCGCTTTCGCTTCATTGATGACCGCGCCCGCAGCCGGGCGTTCTTCCGCAGGTAATTCACGGAGGGTTGTCATCTGGAGTGTCAGGTGGCCTTTCTTACCCAGATATTCGACACGCACATTATCCAGCGCGGCGATATCCTGAGCACTCTCTACGGCTGCCTTGGCATTGGCAACCAGCTCTGCGAGATGTGGCATTGCTTTCCTCTTCTTCTGGCCAATATGGCCCGATGTAAAATAACCGTGATTAATCAGGGGCGCGATTTTGACCCTGAACCTTAGCGTATAAAGCACAGATACAAAAAAGCCTCCACGAGGGAGGCTTAGGCGCTACTTTTCGTTTCTTCTCTTACGCGCGAAAGCCTTCCAAAGTCAGGCGCTAAAGTAAAAAAAGAAACGGAAAATAGCAGCATTCATGCTTGCGTTACCTTGTCGGTTGTAAATCTTATGCCGTAATTGAAACGAAACTGTGGGTATTAAACAACGAAACAGAATGTTTTTAAACACAAAATATAAAAGAGGGAGCAAGCTCCCTCTTTCACCTGACTTACGCCAGAGCTGCTTTCGCTTTTTCGACCAGTGCAGAGAATGCCACTTTGTCGAATACTGCGATGTCAGCCAAGATCTTACGGTCAATTTCAATAGAAGCTTTTTTCAAGCCGTTAATGAATTTGCTGTAAGACATGTCGTTCTGACGAGCTGCTGCGTTGATACGCGCGATCCACAGCTGACGGAACTGACGTTTCTTTTGACGACGGTCACGGTAAGCGTATTGACCAGCTTTGATAACAGCCTGGAATGCAACACGATATACGCGAGAACGGGCACCGTAGTAGCCTTTCGCCTGTTTTAAGATTTTCTTGTGACGTGCACGTGCAATCACACCACGTTTTACGCGAGCCATATGCTCTCCTGAGTTTTATATTCTAGATGAAAAAAAGTGTATTTATGCGTACGGCAGACATGCAGAGACCAGACCCAAATCGTTCTTGGATACCAGGCCTTTTGGACGCAAGTGACGTTTACGCTTAGTAGCTTTTTTGGTCAGAATATGACGCAGGTTTGCGTGCTTACGCTTAAAACCACCATTGGCGGTTTTTTTGAAGCGTTTAGCGGCGCCGCGTACTGTTTTGATCTTTGGCATTTTAAATTCCACTTCGCATTGTTATTAACATGAATCAGAAAGGCGAATCCAGAATACGCGGTGCGAACACCGCGTAGCAGGATTACTTGGAAGCCTTACTGTTTCTTCTTAGGTGCGAGCACCATGATCATCTGACGACCTTCGATCTTCGTAGGGAAGGATTCGACAACGGCCAGTTCAGAATCTTCACACAGGTCTTTACGGACGCGGTTAAGCACTTCCATACCGATCTGTTGGTGCGCCATTTCACGCCCACGGAAACGCAGGGTGATTTTGGCTTTATCGCCATCTTCCAGAAAGCGAATCAGGTTGCGTAGTTTGACCTGATAGTCGCCATCATCGGTACCAGGTCGGAATTTGATTTCCTTAACCTGAATAACTTTTTGTTTCTTTTTCTGCTCTTTGGTCGACTTGCTCTTCTCGTAGAGGAATTTGCCGTAATCCATGATTCGACAAACTGGCGGCTCGGCATTCGGACTGATTTCTACTAAATCGACGCCCGCTTCCTCAGCTTTTTCAAGAGCTTCATTCAGACTGACAATACCAATCTGCTCGCCATCGACGCCGGTGAGGCGAACTTCTTGCGCGCGAATCTCTTTGTTAATGCGATTAGGACGCGCCGGTTGAACTCGTTTTCCGCCTTTAATACTTTATTCCTCCAGTTGATGAAGACTTCTGCTGCGGATTTCCGCCAGCAGTTTGTCAACGACTTCGCTAACATCCATGCTTCCTAAGTCTTTGCCGCGGCGGGTACGAACAGCAACTTTGCCTGCTTCGACCTCTTTATCGCCACAAACTAACATATAAGGAACACGGCGTAGCGTGTGTTCGCGGATTTTAAAGCCAATCTTCTCATTTCTCAAGTCGGCTTTAACGCGAATGCCTGCATCTTGCAGTTTTTTAGTTAATTCTTCGACATAGGTAGCTTGTGAATCAGTGATATTCATAATCACTACCTGAACCGGAGCCATCCAGGTTGGGAAGAAGCCCGCGTATTCTTCAGTCAGAATACCAATGAAGCGTTCCATTGAACCTAGGATAGCACGGTGAATCATTACCGGAACCTGACGGTCGTTACTTTCGCCAATATAAGAGGCGTTCAAACGACCAGGTAATGAAAAGTCGAGCTGCACGGTACCACACTGCCACGCACGATCCAAACAATCATGCAAGGTAAATTCAATTTTTGGACCGTAGAACGCCCCTTCACCCGGCTGATATTCGAACGGAATGTCGTTTTCCGTCAGCGCAGCCGCCAGGTCATCCTCAGCACGAGTCCACATTTCGTCAGTACCAATGCGCTTCTCAGGACGGGTGGACAGTTTCACCACGATTTTTTCGAAGCCAAACGTGCTGTACATGTCATACACCATGCGGATACAGCTGTTCACTTCATCACGCACCTGCTCTTCTGTACAGAAGATGTGAGCATCGTCCTGAGTGAAGCCACGAACACGCATCAGGCCATGTAATGCACCAGATGGCTCATTACGGTGGCAACTGCCAAACTCAGCCATACGCAATGGCAGATCACGGTAAGATTTCAGACCCTGATTGAAGATCTGAACGTGTCCCGGACAGTTCATTGGCTTGATGCAATATTCACGGTTTTCAGAAGAGGTCGTGAACATCGCTTCTTTGTAGTTTTCCCAGTGACCGGTTTTTTCCCACAGCACGCGGTCCATCATGAACGGACCTTTTACTTCCTGATAGTCATAAGACTTCAGTTTCATGCGTACAAAGGCTTCCAGCTCACGGAAAATGGTCCAGCCGTCGTTGTGCCAGAACACCATACCTGGTGCTTCTTCCTGCATATGGTACAGGTCAAGTTGCTTACCAATTTTACGGTGGTCACGTTTACCGGCTTCTTCCAGACGCTGAATGTAAGCATTCAGCTGCTTTTTATCCGCCCACGCAGTGCCGTAGATACGTTGCAACATTTTGTTATCGCTGTTGCCACGCCAGTAAGCACCGGAGGTTTTCTGCAGTTTGAAATGATGGCAGAAACGCATGTTCGGTACGTGCGGACCACGGCACATATCCACGTATTCTTCGTGGTGATACAGACCCGGATGGTCATCATGACTGATGTTTTCATCCAGAATCGCCACTTTGTATTCTTCGCCACGGCTTGCAAAGGTATCGCGCGCTTCCTGCCAGCTGACTTTCTTTTTAATGACGTCGTAATTCTTTTCAGCCAGTTCGTGCATGCGCTTTTCAAGCAGTTCGATATCTTCCTGAGTCAGCGTACGATCTAAATCGACGTCGTAATAGAAGCCATTATCGATAACCGGGCCGATTGCCATTTTGGTGTCTGGCCACAGTTGTTTAATGGCATGACCCAAAAGGTGCGCACAGGAGTGGCGCAAAATTTCAAGACCGGCTTCGTCTTTAGCGGTGATGATCGCCAGTTGCGCGTCAACCTCAATCAGGTCGGTTGCATCAACCAGTTCGCCGTTAACACGACCAGCGATACAGGCTTTCGCCAGGCCAGGGCCGATATCAAGGGCAACATCAAGGGGAGAAACGGGGCGATCAAAAACGCGCTGGCTTCCATCAGGAAGAGTAATGACAGGCATGCTAATTCCTTAATCTACAGTGGTGCCCCACACGACAGAGCACATCTAGAAAAATATTTGAGTTTAAATTCACGTAGTTATTCACGCTATTTAGCTTTACCTTGCCAAATATAGGCACCCTGAATACATCACGTAATTGTATCGGGATGCGACGCGAAAACAGTCCATAAGTTTAGCATTCGTAAAGTGCGAATTTCCAGCAACCTGTGTTGCTAAACGCGGATATTTTTCGTGTAATCCCCCCCTGACACGTTAAGGTAACCAGAGCAGCATTTAAAAAAGGGAAGGATATGACAGAAGTCAGGCAGTTATTTGAAGTACTGGGATTGGGCCTGATGGTACTGCTTCCGCTGGCAAATCCACTGACGACCGTGGCTTTGATGCTCGGTCTTTCCGGGAATATGACCACACAGGAAAGAAACCAGCAGTCGCTGATGGCCTCGGTCTATGTCTTTATCATCATGATGGTGGCGTATTACGCGGGACAGTTGGTGATGAATACGTTCGGGATTTCCATTCCCGGCCTGCGTATTGCGGGGGGACTTATCGTCACCTTTATCGGTTTCAGAATGCTTTTCCCACAGCCACACGTGGAAGAAAGGATCCTTATTGAGAACAAAACGGCGGAAATGAAAAAACAGGATTCGCCAAATATCGCTTTTGTTCCTCTGGCGATGCCAAGTACCGCCGGGCCGGGCACCATTGCCATGATCATCAGCAGTGCTTCAACGGTGAAATCATCTGATTTCCCGCACTGGATTATTACCGTTGCTCCGGTGATGATTTTCTTTTTAGTGGGTTTGATTTTGTGGATATCTCTGCGCAGTTCGGGGGCGATTATGCGTCTGGTCGGGAAAAGCGGGATTGAGGCTATTTCACGTCTGATGGGATTCTTGCTGGTGTGTATGGGCGTTCAGTTCGTTATCAACGGGGTTCTTGAGATTATTAAAACCTTCCCGCCAGCAGCCTGAGCCGCTGGCGGAAACATCAATGCTTACCGCATCGCGAGGTAGGCATTGTTCACTTTCCACAGATAGCGTGGCGCTTGTGGCGCCGGGTGTTTTTTCTGCACATGGGCAGAAAACTCAGCAGGCGTCATCAGATTGATTTTCGCAATCGCATACGTCTTATCTTTGTCGAACGTTCTCAACAACGCCCCTGCTCCGTTCACATATGCCAGTGTGGTGGCGTAACGACGAGTTTCAGGGTTATTAATACCCGCAAGCTGCTGTTGTAAAATACTTAAATAAGCCGTACCCAGGTCAATGTTCACCGCCGGATCTTTTAAATCACGCGGCGTGGGCTGACCGTAACGTCCTTTCATCCGGTAGGCATCGCGTCCTGCCGTTGAGGCCTTTAGCTGCATTAACCCAATCGCATTCGATTTGCTGACAACGGTTGGGTTATATCCAGATTCGACCTGAATGATTGCTTTAACAAGTGTTTCGTCGACGCCATAGGTATTTGCCGCCTGGTGAATAACATCACCATAAGGCCCTGGATGCATTAATGAAGTATCGCGCTGAGGTGGCGGCGATGGATTCAAAAAACGCGTCGTCTGAACCGGTGTTTCTTTAGCGCAACCCGCCAGCAATAGCGCGGCCATCAAATAAAGAATGTTTGGTTTCACGTTATCTCTCTCGCGACTGGGACGAGATGTAGCATATACATCTTCTTCCAACACCTGAATATATTTTTCGTCTATTATTATTATTGTTTTGTTAAACAAAGGGGTTAGAGGGATGTCGATAAGACAATTCCGTTTATAAAACCCGTTTCATGTCACATATTCCTAAATTAATCTGTCCGCTGATGATACGTTCTATTTAGACATCTGAGAAATTGCATAAATTGACATCATCATCTGATTCAGCCGTGCGCCGGATCGGGTTTTCGAAGCTGAAAAAACGCTAACTTAATGAATTATCTGGCCAGTCAGAAGGGGTCATACCATGTGGCAAGCCGTCAATCGTTTGTTGAGTGAACACTTAGGCAATGCTGAAATCCGCGAACGTGTTGAGCTTCCGGGAGGCGAAATCCACCCGGCATGGCGGCTGAGCTACGGCGACAGAAACGTGTTTGTGAAATGCAATGCACGCGAAATGTTGCCTATCTTTGCCGCTGAAGCCGATCAGTTGGCCTTACTTGCGCGCAGCCAGACCGTCAGGGTGCCGGAAGTTTATGGTGTAGGTAGCGACCGTGATTACAGTTTCCTCTTGCTCGAATACATCCCGCAAAAACCTCTGGATGCACATAATGCCTATGTTTTAGGCCAACAACTTGCCGCATTGCATCAGTGGAGTGAACAACTGCAATTCGGTCTGGATTTCGATAATGAACTGGCGACAGTTCCGCAACCCAACAGCTGGCAACGGCGCTGGGCTACCTTCTTTGCCGAGCAGCGCATTGGCTGGCAGCTGCAACTGGCTGCTGAAAAAGGGATGATATTTGGTAATATCGAAGATATCACCGCCATGGTTCATGCCCGCTTGCAGAATCATCAGCCGCAACCTTCACTTTTACACGGCGATTTATGGCCGCATAACTGTGGCTTATCTGATGATGGTCCGGTGATTTTTGACCCGGCCTGTTACTGGGGGGATCGGGAATGCGATTTGGCGATGCTGCCCTTATATCCGAATGTTCCACCGCAATTATATGACGGTTATCAGAGTATAACGCCACTCCCTGACGACTTCATTTCGAGGCAACCGATCTACCAGTTATATTACCTGCTTAACCGCAGTAATTTATTCGGTGGTCAGCATCTTGTGGTGGCGCAACGCGCCATAGAAAGGCTGTTACACGAAGATATCAGTTAGCGGGATAAATATTTCAGCTCTGAACAAATAAGACCTGAAAACGTTAATATTCAGGCCTTATTTTTCATGCTCACAGAAATCCGTTATAAATATGTCGTCAAATTATCAGGCCATTAATCCTAATAATTTCAAAATGAAGTAGCCGATGACAGCGATGATAATTGGCAAAATATACAACGGAAAATACTGCACCAAAATCGTGTGTCGCGGTATCACGATACGCTCTTCAATTTGCGGACGTGTCCGGCCTTCAGCACCTTTCGCCTGTTCCAGAATAAGCTGATCCTGGATCCCTTCGCGAATGTGTTTTACCTGACGGGACATTCTCGCGCCGGAAGCCTGAAGTGCCAGCCCCACAAAAATCAGCCAGTAGATAATGAAGAACATGATGTTCGCGCTGGTGAAACCCTGCCCTAAAGCTGGCACCGGTGAGTTGTACCAAAAGACATTGAGAAACGAGGTATTGAACTTCACCATATCCACCATCACGTGGATGAAATCCAGCATGACCGCGTTGATGCCCTGCTCCGTCTTAGTGTGCTCGTTGATGAAATTCAGCAAAGAAATCAGCGTAGAAAGCAGCGCAGGGATAAAAATGATCCATCCCGCAATTCGTTTAATTACTGCCACACGTCCGGCTTGTTGGTACGTCATGAATTCCCCTTGTTAGGATACCTAAAGCAACGGCTAAGTTTACCCACAGAAAGCCTGCTCCGCCCAATGTTTTAATCAGTTAGCGTAACGCTGTACCGGGAACGTCCATCCTGTCCATTTTCACATCAGATTTCACCTGCATTCCCACCGATGTTAAAGTGGGTTTCTATTTATTGTGAGGGAGTCCGCTTTCATGGCTTATGTCCGCCCTGTTAATGCAGCAATTTTCGATATGGATGGTCTGTTAATTGATTCTGAACGGTTATGGACTCAGGCTGAGCTGGACGTTTTCAGTCGCCTGGGCGTTGATATTTCCCAGCGCCATTTGCTGCCGGATACGCTAGGTTTGCGTATCGATCAGGTGGTCAGAATGTGGTATCAGGCGCTTCCGTGGCAGGGTCCGGGTCAGGAAGAAGTGTCCTCAATGATTATTGCCCGCACGATTGAACTGGTAGAACAAACCCGGCCGTTACTGCCTGGCGTGAATCATGCCCTTGAGCTTTGCCGTGATCAGGGGCTGAAGATCGGTCTCGCGTCGGCATCACCGCTGTTTATGCTCGATACCGTGCTGGAAATGTTTAATTTACACTCCTTCTTTAAGGTTCGTGTTTCAGCGGAAAAGCTGCCTTACAGCAAACCGCATCCTGAGGTCTATCTGCTGGCTGCCGGAGAATTACAGGTTGATCCGCTCAACTGTGTGACGCTGGAAGATTCCTTTAATGGCATGATCGCCACCAAAGCCGCGCGTATGCGCTCGGTGGTGGTGCCGGACCATGAATACAGTGTGGATCCACGCTGGGCGCTTGCCGATGTCAAACTTTCTTCCCTCGAAGAATTGCGTGTGGCACACATCAGCTAAAATTTATGCGCAGCCGCTCATGCCGCTGCGCACCTTCTTTGCATTCTCTGCTTTCCATATACCTTCTCCACGCATTTCTCCTGCCACAATTTTTGAAGCTTCGTTTAATTTCGTAAATCTTGAACTGACTCATAAAATAAATAAAACGTTATTTCATTTTTATTGAATTCGCATGTCAATGAACCTATGATTCCTGCAACAAGGACGAGCCGGGAGCTCTCCTGCTTCTGTACGCTGTCACTGCCACGCAACGGTCAGACTAGCCCGGTAAGTCCTCCTTGATATCGTCATTCATGAGAGGCACCGACATGCAAGTTCGTCAAAGTATCCACAGCGACCACGCAAAAACGCTTGATACCGCTGAATTACGCCGTGAATTCCTCATTGAGAAAATCTTTGAGAAAAATGCCTATACCATGACTTACAGCCACATCGACCGCATCATTGTCGGCGGCGTCATGCCCGCTGAAAAAACGGTATCCGTGGGTGATGAAGTCGGTAAACAGCTTGGCGTGAGCTATTTTCTTGAACGTCGCGAACTCGGCGTGATTAACATCGGCGGCCCGGGTCTGATCGTGGTTGACGGTACAACCTATGAAATCGGTCATGAAGAAGCGTTGTATGTCGGCAAAGGGGCAAAGCGGGTCGAATTCAGCAGCGTTGATGCCTCCAGACCGGCCAAGTTCTACTACAACAGTGCGCCGGCACACACGACTTTCCCGAACAAAAAAATCACGCTGGCGGAAGCCTCTCCGCAGACCATCGGCGATGCAGCTACCAGCAACCGCCGCACCATCAATAAATTCATCGTGCCCGACGTTCTGGAAACCTGTCAGCTGACCATGGGGCTGACCAAACTGGAAGAGGGGAGCCTGTGGAATACCATGCCTTGCCACACACATGAACGTCGTATGGAAGTGTATTTCTACTTCAATATGGAAGCGGAAACTGCCGTGTTCCACATGATGGGGCAACCACAGGAAACCCGTCATTTATTAGTGCACAACGAGCAGGCAGTCATCTCTCCTAGTTGGTCAATTCACGCCGGGGTGGGTACCAAAAACTATACCTTCATCTGGGGTATGGTCGGTGAGAACCAGGTATTCGATGACATGGATCACGTCAAAGTCAGCGAACTGCGCTAACTCCCCCTTGCTCTGCCTTCACCGGCAGAGCAACTCATTTTTTATGGCGAACGCGCCGTTGCAAAAGAGACTCTGAATATGATCCTCCGTTCATTTGAATTAAGCGGCAAAGTCGCAATCGTCACCGGTTGCAATACCGGGCTGGGACAAGGCATGGCGCTGGGTCTCGCGCAGGCGGGATGCGATATTGTGGGCATTAACGTTTCCGCCCCTGAAGAAACTGAAAAAAAAGTCACCATGTTAGGCCGCCGTTTTCTCGATCTGAGGGCTGATCTGAGCACCATCACAGGCATTCCTGAGCTGATCGAGAAAGCAGTCGGGGAATTTGGTCATATCGATATTCTGATCAATAACGCCGGTATTATCCGCCGTGAAGATGCCATCGAATTCAGCGAGAAAAACTGGGATGATGTGATGAATGTGAACAGCAAAACGCTGTTCTTTATGTCTCAGGCCGTGGCGAAGCAGTTCATCAAACAGGGTAACGGTGGCAAAATTATAAATATTGCCTCTATGCTCTCGTATCAGGGGGGGATCAGGGTGCCTTCCTATACCGCGTCAAAAAGCGCAGTAATGGGTCTGACACGACTGATGGCCAATGAATGGGCGAAGCATAACGTCAATGTGAATGCGATTGCGCCGGGGTATATGGCGACTAACAATACGGAACAGTTGCGCGCCGATGAAGAACGCAGCAAAGAAATCCTCGACAGAATCCCCGCCGGACGCTGGGGTCTGCCGGAAGATGTCATGGGGCCGGTAGTCTTTCTGGCATCGAAAGCCTCTGATTACGTTAATGGTTACACCATTGCCGTCGATGGTGGTTGGCTCGCGCGTTAAGGGCAGCATAAGTGACACCAGAAAGGCGTATTCTTATACGCTTTTTTGTTTTTTATCAGTCTGTTGACAATTAGTTACAGGGCATCTCTTCCAAGATTGTGACAGTTTCACTTATACTGGATAAAATAACAGTTATCCAGTTCGGACGCGTCATGACGGCGGAAGGCCATCTCATTTTCTCAATTGCCTGTGCAGTATTTGCTAAGAAGGCCCAGCTTTCTCCCGAACTGGCGCATGGTGACTGGTGGCACATCATTCCAGGGTCTTTGCTTACCTGTCTGCTGCCCGATATTGATCACCCCAAATCGGTGCTGGGTCAGCGTCTTAAATGGTTGTCAGCCCCCATCGCCCGGGCTTTTGGTCATCGTGGATTCACTCACAGTTTGCTGGCGGTGGCTGGAGGGATTTTCCTGCTACGCACTCATTTCCCTCACGACTGGGTGATCCCCGCTGATGCTTTCCACGCCATGATTATCGGTTACCTGAGCCATATCCTGGCAGATATGCTGACGCCTGCAGGAGTGCCGCTGCTCTGGCCTTGTCGATGGCGTTTCCGGCTACCGCTGATTAACAGCCAGAAAGGTAATCAACTCGAGCGCACGCTCTGCCTTATGCTGGTCGGCCTGACGCTTTTCTGGCCAGACTGGACGCCCATCATTGGTGCAATAAATCCTGACTTTTTTAATCACATCCTGAAATTATTCATCTGAATAGCATGAAATATTGCCGATATGATGAAAATTAATACAAACACCAACAAAAAGTTATAATGAATTCCTTTTGGATATAAATACTCAGACCCTCAAACTGATATTCTGCCCCCCAATGCTTTGGGATGGTGCAGTCCTTTTCCGGAAACACCCGTTTCATTTATCAAAATTATAAGTTTGGAGTCTGGTATGAATCTTCCGCTCGTTCTTAACGTAGTGGTTTTCGTTGCCCTGCTTTTGCTGCTGGCACAAACCCGCCACAAGCAATGGAGCCTGGCAAAAAAAGTTTTACTGGGTCTGGCTATGGGTGTCGTATTTGGCCTGGCTTTACAGCTGATCTACGGTTCCGATGATCCGGTACTGAAAACCTCAATTACCTGGTTCAATATTGTCGGTAACGGCTACGTCCAGTTGCTGCAAATGATCGTCATGCCGCTGGTTTTCGTCTCTATTCTGAGCGCGGTAGCGAAACTGCATAACGCGTCATCGCTGGGGAAAATCAGCTTCCTGACCATCGGTACCCTGCTGTTCACCACACTGATCGCTTCTCTGGTGGGTATCTTCGTGACGGGCCTGTTCGGCCTCACCGCTGACGGCCTGGTACAGGGTACGCAGGAAACGGCGCGACTGACGGCAATTCAGTCTAACTATGTCGGCAAAGTGGCTGACCTGAGCGTGCCTCAGTTGATCCTTTCCTTTATACCTAAGAACCCGTTTGCTGATCTGACAGGCGCAAGTCCGACATCAATCATCAGCGTCGTGATCTTCGCCGCCTTCGTTGGTGTAGCCGCCCTGCAACTGGTGAAAGATGATGCAGAAAAAGGTCCGCGCATTCTGGCCTTTATCGATACCCTGCAGGCATGGGTGATGAAGTTGGTGCGTCTGGTCATGAAACTGACCCCGTACGGGGTACTGGCTCTGATGACCAAAGTGGTCGCCGGCTCGAACATTCAGGACATCATTAAACTCGGCAGCTTTGTGGTCGCGTCTTACCTGGGTCTTGGCATTATGTTTGTTGTTCACGCGATACTGCTGTCGTTCACCGGTGTTAATCCGGCGAAATTCTTCCGTAAGGTCTGGCCGGTGCTGACTTTTGCCTTCACCAGCCGTTCAAGTGCCGCGACCATCCCGCTGAGCGTTGAAGCGCAGACACGCCGTCTGGGTATTCCTGAATCTATCGCCAGCTTTGCGGCATCGTTCGGGGCAACGATTGGTCAGAACGGTTGTGCAGGTCTGTATCCAACCATGTTGGCCGTCATGGTTGCGCCAACCGTCGGCATCGACCCGTTTGATCCGGTATGGATTGCAACATTAGTGGGTATTGTTACCCTGAGCTCTGCCGGTGTTGCCGGTGTGGGTGGTGGTGCGACATTTGCAGCCCTGATCGTGTTGCCAGCCATGGGCCTGCCGGTTACGCTGGTTGCCTTGCTGATTTCTGTTGAGCCGCTGATTGATATGGGCCGTACCGCGCTGAATGTCAGCGGTTCAATGACGGCAGGCACTATCACCAGCCAGTTGCTGAAACAGACGGATAAAGCGGTGATGGATGCTGAAGAAACGGCTGAGCTGGCTCACCGTTAATTTCAGATTGCTGCAAACAAAAAACCGAAGCCAGTGGCTTCGGTTTAATAAGATGGTCACCCCCACCCTGTGAGCGGTACGCTGACAGGGTGTTTTTCTTTCTGAAGGGGATCATCATGCAAAACGTTACGCTCATCGGTATTGACCTCGGCAAGCATTCGTTCCATGTCCACGCTCAGGATAAAAACGGTAATGCATTGCTACGTAAGAAGTTTTCCCGCAACCCGTTAACCGCCTTTCTCTCTACTTGTGCCGCTTCTACCGTTGTTATGGAGTCCTGTGCGGGCGCCCATTTTATGGCCCGGCACATCAGCCAGTTCGGGCATCAGGTGAAGCTCATCTCTCCTCAGTTTGTCCGACCCTTCGTTAAAAGCAATA